>JANXAS010000054.1 GCA_025062195.1 Armatimonadota bacterium | reverse complement strand
CGCCATTTCGGACAAAATTTGCCAAACGCTTTTGTGCAAGTTCAGGAATTGGTCGCTCAGTGTGGGCAAGCAAAACCATTTTCGCTTTGTCAAGCCCAACACTCTCCCCGATTTGTTCCATCGTCACCCATTGCACCTTTGCGCCCAACTCTTGAAGCAAACTCGCATGTGGCTCAGCATATTTGCCTAAAACAAGCACTAAAGGTTGAGCGGTTGCAACTGTCGTTGTGCTTATTAACATCAACCAAACAAATCTGCACTTCATCACCTGTCACCTCTGTCTTGAGAGCCGCCTTCTGGCACGCTGCAATACTCGTTGGTGTTTTTCTCCATTCACTTGGTTTGCCGCTCAGCAGTAGAAATTTTGCTCCATTTGGACTTTATGACAGGACTTACGCACATGGCGCTGCTTCCCGGGGCAGTCCCCCAAATAGCTATCAAAAATCATAGCCGCAAAAATCATCTATTGACAGATAATCGGTTTCACTTTTTGCACTACCAAGTCAAGTTCAATGTTGAGTGCGAGGTTCCGAATTCAAAGTTTGCTTCGTAGGGCAAGGCTACTTCCAAGCCGAAAATTGGCAAGGTTTGAGACAAAGAGCGAATGAAAAAATTTGGGCGCTATTTACCATGAACTTTGTTAGCCAAGGTTCGTAGTCAGCCACGAAGCGATAGCGAAGTGGCGTCCAATTTGTTACTTGACTTTTGTTCTTTGTCTTGTTCCTGACGGCACTACGCTTAGCTCCGTGCCTTACTACGACTTACTACGAACAAAGAACTTTCGTTATTCGGGGACAAGGCTACTACCGAGCCGAAAAGAATTTTCTTCGCTGTCTAAAGACAGCGCTAAGAAAATTCGTCAGCTACTGTGGGCTAAAGCCCATAGCATGGTTTTGAAAAAGCATGCTTTGTTATCCATGCCATTGGCTTTAGCCAATGGTTGGTGACGAAGCATTGGCTATTCAGTCTGATTGCTTTTTTTGCCCGTCAACTCCAAATAGACCTGCCCATTAACTTCTCTCGCCGCTTCAACCAACTCCCAATGTGGGTAATCAACTACCGAAACAAAACCGATGTTGTAGTTTTCGCCATCAAAGCGCCCCGTAAGTGGTTGATCAACATATTGGAACCAGTGACAGCCTACAAATGCTGGCAATTTGAAAACGCTTCGGACATATTCCTGATAAGCTTTTCCTCGCCCTTCTTGGCTCTCAACAGCGACCAAACCTGTGTGGAACATACCCCTGTCTAAAGCACCGAAGTGGAACTCGCCAATTATGCAGGGCTTGCCGAGCGTGTTGGTGAATGCCCATACGCTTTCGTCAACCCTTCGGGCATAGATGTTGAAGCTGATCACATCGCAGAATTCGGAGGCGACTTTGACTACTTCCATCGGTCTGGGAGCAAAGCGGCAACCAAGGTAAAGTTGATTTGGTGCATGTTTCTTGAGGCTGTCACGAACAACAGAGAAGTAACGGCGGGCAAAATGAGTCAAAAATTCGCTCAAGTCTGAAACGCACTCGTTGGTCATTTGTGCCGGCAATTCAAGCGGTCTTGAAAGTAAATCATCCCACGATGAAACTTGAACTTTCCACGCTTTGTTGAGTTTCTCAATCTCGCCATATTTTGCCCTTAGCAGCCTCACAAACTCACGCTTTGAGGGCAAATTGCCATCGTTAGCCAAAACGCGCCTTGGCAGGTCATAACGGTTAACAAGGTCGCCACCCCAACCACTCCACGAAAGTTCGTTATCAACAAAATAGCCAATGCACCAAGGGTCGTCTTTCCAATCACGAACTGCATTTGCAATTGTTTTTTCCACTGCTTCGTGAAACCGCTCATCAAAGACATCAGGCATTCGTTGCCATGCTGTCTGGAAATAGGTTGGTGCTCCATAATGAATTGGCACGACATACGGAATTTTGCGGGCACGAAAGACTTCTGCCGATGACCAATTGCCAATTGTGTTAAATCCCCAAGAGAGCAGTCGTCTTATTGTGATATCAAGCCATTTTTGTTGCCAGTCGTTGCCATACTTTCGGAACAAATTCATCGCATAAAAGTTGACCCAACGGGTGTAGCCACGAGAGCGCCAATGCGAAATGAAGTGTGCAAACGGGCTATTTGGTTCTGGCAGCCACGAGAACAGATACTCACGGTTGTCAAGTGGTGAACCTTCATTGTGTCGGACACAATCAACACCGAGTGAGAAGAACAGTCGCCCTGCCGGCGTGACTAGCCACCATCGCCCTTTTCCATCTCGCAAATTTTTTGGCGGTTCGGTCTCCTTGCCATCAACAACATAAGCGGTGCGGAAGAAGCCTGTCGCCCTCAATTTCGGACCATTCAACCAACCACCAAATTCGTCGCGGTCGGCAAATGGCGTTTTAGCTTTTAGCCATTCTTCCTCCTCTTGCCACTGTTGTTTCAGGTCTTCATCCCTTTTGACTTTTCCTTTCCAATCGCCGTGAACATATTGCCCATATCTGTCAACAATGCTGCGAAAGTCGGGTTTTGGGACTAAGCGGATGTTGTCAATGACAAAGGTGACTGTCTTTTTCGGGTTGACTAAGAAAAGTTGGAAGGCGACAATATGGGACAAGTCCAAGTCAGAGCCATAAGTTTCCATCATTAATGAATTTGGCACTAAGGGTGGACCACCGCGCATTCCTTGTGGGATTGCGATTTGGAAGGGCATGACAACTGTGACAGTGCGCTTTGATGGCAAAGTTGCTCGTCCTGTCCGGCAATGGACTTGACCATCGGCGGAAAAATCGTCATCAACTCTTATGAAGAGCGAAACAGGTTCAGGTTCAAGGTTTGTCACATCAACAGCCAACCCACCAAATTTTCGCCAATCGCCATCGTCAAATGCTTGACTGATGCGGAAGTAAATGTTGGGATACTGAACGGTTTGAAACTCAACTTGCAGTGAGAAGCGACCGTGAGTCGCGTAAGATGAGGCTTGGACGATACGGGCATTGTGAGGTTGAACCTTTGCGACATCAGCTTGTGATTCAAAAGAGTTGAGCAACAAAATTGTGCTAATAACCCAAGGCATCATAACCACCCTCCTACTAAAAGTGATGAGCATTGAGCACCCATATACATCTGCTTGCCCAACTATAGTTTGGCAACGGTGTTTCCCATACGCAATTTGGCTTTTAAGTAGCCTCACCCTCCCATCTTGCAATTTTAACTTGCCTTGTGAGGGCTAATCTCCTGTTGAGCCAAAAGTGATTTGCGAGTTTGCCGTGTTGAGCGTTATTGGTTTGTTCCCTACCTGTTCATTTGCCCAAATCTTTTGCTTGGCGGGAGCATCACCTTCCCAAGGATTCTCCGGTAATTAACCTTGTCCTGCAAAACAAACTGTGAATCACACATTGCTTACAATCCTTCCCTAACATAGCCTTCCTTGCGGCGTTCTTCAGCCCAGACATCGCCTCGCATATGGTAGCCTCGCTGCTCCCAGTAGCCTGGCTTGTCCTCAGCAACGAACTCAAAAGCACTGACCCACTTGGCGCTTTTCCAAGCATAGCGACTTGGCACAATCAATCGCAAAGGATAGCCATGTTCGTGTGTGAGATTCTGACCGTTAACAGCCCAGACGAGCATCCCATCTTCAAGCAAAACTTGCAAGTCCAAATTCGTCGTATAGCCATCGTAGCAATGAACTATGACGAACTTCGCCTCCGGCTTAGGTTGTGCGAATGCGATGACATCACGAACCCAAACTCCTTCCCAGACATCGCCCAATCTGCTCCAACCCATAACGCAATGGAAATCCGCTTCTCGGTGCGCAATAGGCAGTGAACGAATTTGTTCGTATGTTAGTTCAACTTCGCGCTCAACAAGCCCAAGCAATTTTAGGCGCCAGTTGGCTATGTCAATCTGTGGCGTGCCACTGATTGAGAAGATGGGGAAGTCATCTGTGACCTTTTGGTTCGGTGGGATGCGTGTTTTTCCACACATCAATTGCAACAAAACTGCACTAATAGCCAAAGGCATTTTGCCTCACCTCTTGAGCGAACTTCAGTGGTGGTGGGCAAACTGTGGATAGTTTTTGTAGGGCACAATGAAACGCGCCGGAAGAAAAGAACAAAAACGGTAAACCTCTTTGGCTCAAAAGTTTGTTGGTTCGTAGTAAGACACGAGCAAAGCATAGCGCCGTCAAAGTGAGTGCAAAGTAAAAGTAAAATGATAACATCACACTTTGCACCAATTTAATGCCACTTCGCTATCGCTTCGTGGCTAACTATGAACCTTATCAACAAAGTTTGCAGTAAAGAGCGTCGGTAAATTTTCGTCCCAGCTTTCGTGCTCAAGTCTTGTAGCGTTATGGCTCATCTGCGACAGTTGTTAGCTTCCGCCGCCTACAAGGGGCGACGCTGCATTTTGGTCCTTAAACGACCATCACTTAAAGGGCGATGAAAAATTTTCGCAAGCAGGACAACTGTGCCACATTAAACATCTTTCTTTGCGTTACCTTATCTTCAATTCAGCAACGGCTTCCTCATTTACTTCAATCCCCAAACCAGGTGCATCTGGGATTGCAATGCATCCATCCTCAACTTTGGGCAACTCCTTGACTAAACGATGCGCAAACGGATGTGGCTCAATATTGAATTCTTGTGGATAGCGACACATTGGTGTGCTGGCTGCAAAGTGCAAGGTGGCAATTGTGCCGATTGTCGGTTGAGTGTTGTGTAGTGTCACTGGGATGTTGAATGCTTCCGCCATCGCTGCTATTTTCTTGCATCGCAGGAATCCGCCAACTTTGATGACATCAGGTTGGACGATGTCGCAAGCACCCCTGAACATCATTTCGCGAAACCGAGTCAAGTCCCACTCCTGTTCGCCCAAAGCGACGGGCACATCCAATGCCGCAGCAACTTTCGCATTCGCATCAAGGTCGGTGTATGGGCAGGGTTCTTCAAAATGGAAGATGCCTAACTCCTCCAACTTGCGTCCAATTTCAATTGCTCGTGGCGGCGTGTATGCTGAATTTGCATCAACCATAATGGCAATGTCATCACCTAATGCCCTGCGCACTTCACGCACAACTTCAATTGACCGATTGGGGTATACATCTTCGTCTGCTCCAAACCTAATGCCGATGCGAACCTTCACGGCGCGAAAACCAAACTTCTCAACGAGTTCGGCGAGCCGTTTTGCCTCATCCTGTGGCAAAATATCGCGTCTCATGCTTGATGCGTAAACAGGGATTTTTGTCCGATAAGCACCGCCAAGTAACCTGTAAACTGGCACGCCCAACACTTTGCCGATTATGTCCCAAAGCGCAATTTCAATCCCGCTTATTGCTATGGCAAGTGCTTGTCCAGCGATTTTGTAGGGAGAAATGAACATTCGCTCAATAAGTTGCTCAAGATTGAATGGGTCTTCGCCAATGACCAATTGCTTGAGCGTGTGCTCAATGTGTGCGACAATGACTGGTGGCTGCATCGGTGAGCATTCGCCCCAGCCGATAACACCATCATCCGTTGCTAACTTCACCAAAACTGTTCTGTTTGCCAAATTGAATGCCTGCACATCCGTGACTTTCACCACATCATCACCATAAATGACGCATATTTGTCCATCTGGGAGAAAAACCAAAATGCTCCCGCATGGCTTACCTATGAACCTTTCGGACATCGTTTACGACTTGCTCACTTTAATCCGATGCGCTCAACTGGTATTGGCTTAAATCCGAACTTAAATGCCGGAGATTCTTGCAGGAGTCTGAAATCAAGTTTTGAAGGGTTGACGAAAAGCGGGTCAACACCAACAAGGTTGTCCTCAACGAGCACATACTGTTGTGCACGCTTTTCAATATCAAGCCATCTTCCACCAACGCATATATTTCGCCTAATTATGTTGCCTTTTGGTGCAGCTGGCTCATCGGCAAGTATGTTGACGAGCTCTGGGTAGCGTTCTCTCCAAGGCGACTCTTTGTATGGCATTGCAAGCAATCTTTGCTTCATCGTCGTTTCAACATGGTAGCTTGCCCAGCCAAGCGCACGGGCATCTACATGGACTGCTGGGCTGCAATCAACGAAAATGTTGTTCTCAACGATATTGTCCCTTCCACCGCCGATGAATGCAGCCCTTGTGACTTTGTAGAAAATGTTGCCATAGACAACCGTTCCGCAAAGCATATCGTCAAGGTAAACGCCCATACATCCTCGCCCTTTGAAGCCAGAAATGTTGTGAAAGAAGTTGTATCGTATGATTGTGCCACGCCAAGTCCAATCTCGCCCGCTGTAAATTGCGCCTGCATCGTTTGATTCAAGGCACACATTGTGTATTTCGTTGAATTCAATAATGTGGTCATTGCCAGAGAATGCGATTGCCTGGTGCGGCGCATCGTGAATTAAGTTGTTGCGGGCTATATTGCCAACACCATTCAATGCTATTGCCGGTTGATACATCCTTCGCCAGCGCGCATAGTGGTGAATGTGGTTTCTTTCAGCGATGTGTTGTGCTGGCGTCAGCGTCTTTCTGTCGCCACCGTTTAAAGCTATGCCACCGCCACCAGTTGCGTATATTTCGCAATTTCTTACGGAATGTCTTTTTCCACCGTTAATTTGCACTGCCCAACCAAGCGCATTTCTTATGATGCAGTTTTGCACGGTGCATGCCTCGCCGTTGGTAATGATAATGGCTGTCCCTCTTACGACCTCAAAAATGAAGCCATCAAAAACCACATATGAGACATTATTTAGCCTGAGCAGCGCATTTGCGACCGAAACTGTCGGATTTCCTTTCTCTACCGGTGTGAATGGCGGATAGAAGTAAAGCAACCCAGTCTCCCTATCCAGATACCATTCTCGTGCCTCATCAATCTCTGCCAATATGTTGAAGGCATAAAACCATTGCCCTTTTCGGTAGCCATAGCCATGATACGGTGGTGCAACCTCTATGATTCGATTTTTTGGGTCAATCTTGGCAATTCTGTGGCGCTGATCTGACCAATCCCAAAACCAATACCCATGCACCCATGGGTCCTTCTCAGCGAGCCACCTTTCTGGTCTATCCCCTTCATAAAAAAATTTGCCAATTTTACTCCCCTTTATCCCGTGTATTTGGTGCCCGTCATATTCAACCACATCGGCAATCTGCATGAAGCCTTCATTTGGGTAGCGTGCCAATATCATTGGCTCATCGTTGAAGAAAAGCTCAATGCCGGAATCTGGGGTGCCGTATTCAGTTATCTCGCAAAGTTTTAGGGAAGATTGCCAGATTTTCCCCCTAACAGCCTCATCAAGCCTTGAGAGCACCTTTTCATCCTCAACTTGCTTCCAACCCTTAACAGGTGCGCCACCAACTATGCGCACTTGCTCCCCAGGTTGAGCCATGTATAAAATTGGCAATTTTTCAGCCCCTGAATCCTCAAAACCGAGTTCAAACGGTCCATTGCGGTAATAAGTGCCACCTCTCACAATGACAGCTATGGCTCCATTAGGCAATTTGCCATATTTGCGCAACTTCCGTATCTCATCGCGAGCGCGCTCAAGTGTGGCAAATGGACCATCAGTCTTGTCTTTGTTTGGCGACGGAAGCCTGCCAGACCAACTGTCATTGCCATCATTTGAGACATATATTGCAGTGGGTATGCCAGCGATTTTTTGAGCTTGCAAGTTAACCCCTTGCCAAAGAAGCAACATAATCAAAAAAATGAGGCAAATCATGAAGGGAAGCATCCTGCCACCCCCTTCAACTTACCTCAAGTTTTTCCCTCAATATTGAGCGGACTTTCCCAGCAACCCTTAAAGCCTCTTCGGCATCCGATTGACTCGCATGAAAGCCAATGTATCTTGGTATTACGGCATATCTTGACAAGTTTTCCAATTCGCTACGAAGTTGCCCAAGTTCACTCAACTCACCGGAACACAAATCCAAAAGCCTCACCAAATTGTGTGTCTTTGGGAAAATTATGCCCCTTTCCTCCAGATACGCCTTAATGTATTTCTCAGCACACTGTTGGGCATGGAAGCAGATGTTGTCCCAATCGGGCATTGGTGCTTGCCTCAAGTAACAGGCAACTCTCCAGTCTCCTTCTGCCTTTTCAATCCACTCTTTTGTTTCTGGCTTCATTCCCTCACCTTCCCATCCAACCGCTTGCGAAAGCAACTCATCCAACGGCTTTGCATCTGACGCCTCATAAAGCACAATGCCTTCCCTTGCTACAGTCGTCAAAAATACGCCCTTCCTAAGCAAGCTTGCCTCAAACTCCGATGGTGAGTAAACATGGATGTCAAGCCATGCACAAACCTTGTGACCCATCCAATCCTGTTTTGGTGCTTTAATGCTGCTTCGTATGAGATGTGCCATTTCAAGTCGTGATGGGTTATCAAAATCCATGACGATGAGCAAGTCCAAGTCACTTTCTTCTTTTGCCTCGCCTTTTGCTTGAGAGCCAAATAGGATGACCCTTTGTGGCTTAAACTTCTCCACAATCTCGTTTACAACCCTTTGAATCTCTTCCAGTGGGATAGCCGATTTAACCTCCGCCAACACTTTCACCTGCCTGACAGAGGTTTGCATAGGCATACCTTTGCCCTCAGTCATCAACAAGTATGGGCGGATAAAATCTGCCCGCATTTCTTATAGCTAAATCCACTCCTACAGCACTCGTTCTTTCTTTACCACAAACTTTGTTGGTCAGGTTTGTAGTTAGCCACGAAGCGAAAGCGGAGTGGCGTCAAATTAGTGCAAAGTGCGATGTTGTCGTTTTACTTGCACTTTGCATTCCAAGCTCACATTGACGGCACTTAGCTTTGCTCCATGCCTTACTACGAGCAAACAGTATTTTGAGTATAGCAGGTTTTACCTACCCATACAAGTTTTTAAAGACCGCTTGAAATAACGATTGGTATAACTTGAGGGATTTCCACAGAGCCGACTGCCCCCCTATGAACTGACGAATGGCGGTTCGCCTTGTATTGATTCAATCAAACTTAGTGCCATTTCAACATCTTCTTTTCGCCCCTCAATCAACAGCCTCACTGAACCCTCAGCGCCACCAATGCCGCCCGCAGATATGAGTGTCGCATCAACATTGCAAAGCAGTTTCAAAGCCTCTATTTCGGTAACTATTGTTCCAGTTACTGGCATCATCGTTGGTGTCTCGGTTAGCAACTCATCGTCACATGCTCTCGTCTTTATGCTCAGCGTCTCAATGTCCTCATAGACCAGCTTCTCCAACCCGACTGGTATGACGAGCTCAACCCTCCTTGCAACTACAGTGCCAATTGTTGCCCCTATTGTGCCGCCTTCTGGATGACCAATTAGTATTCCCGCTACCCTGCGCTTATAATCAAGTGCGTTTGCGCCCTTGATGAACACATCACCACTGCGCATTTGCTTTACTGCCTCAATAACCGTTAAGCCCTCAACTTGAACGCCATCTTTAAGCACCACATCTGGCAATCTCTGTTCCCTAAGTCCGGATGTGTGCATTGTTTTCTTTGGGAGCGTCAACCCAGTTGTATAGGCTGGCTTATCAATTCCCTTTCCAAGCAACTCTTCAACGACATAGGCGTTAGTTGTTCCCTTAGCAATTGCAATCATTCCTTTATGCATTGCCCTTTTAACCGATGGTAATGCCGCAACGCCTTTAGCGATCAATCGCTTTGATTCGGCTACAGTCAAGACCGCGCTCGCCCTTGCCATACCATTCACCCCTGAGTTATCTAAAGTAGAAGTTGCGAAGTTGAATATATGCACAGATTTTAAGCTGCCCTCATCATTCGTTCTTATCGGTGTTTATTGAGGGCTGTCGTTCACCAATATAAGTAAGAAGCATCAGCTGCATAAACCCCTGTCAAAATTTGTAGTTGACCCACCTCTCATCAAGCACAATGACATCGTCGCATTTTGGTCCTACCGATATCAGTCCAATTGGCACATTCAGCCTTTGCGAGACCCATTCAACGAAGCGCTGAGCATTCCTCGGCAGCTCCTCATAGCTTCGTATATGCCTTGTTTGCTGCACCCAACCTTCAAGCGTCTCATAAACTGGTTTGCACTCACTCAGCACCTCGCTGCTTGATGGAAATTCAGTGATTAACTCACCGTTGCGTTCATATGCCACGCAGACTTTGATTTCTTCAAACTGGTCAAGCACATCAAGCTTCGTCAAAACGAGCGCATCAAATCCGTTTATCCGTGCTGCAAACTTTAATTGGACAAGGTCAAGCCAGCCACATCTTCTTGGGCGACCCGTAGTTGCTCCATACTCCATACCTATCTCCCTGAGCTTGTCACCGACTTCGTCCTTCAACTCAGTTGGAAATGGACCTGAACCAACCCTTGTGGTGTATGCCTTTGCTACTCCGATGACTGCGCCGATTAGCTTTGGTGGCACGCCAGCGCCGATGCAAACAGCACCTGAGATCGTGTTTGATGATGTGACAAACGGGAATGTGCCAAAGTCAACATCAAGCCCAGCGCCTTGAGCACCCTCAAAAAGCACATTTAGACCGCTGCGCAACGCCTCGTTTAGTATCAAAGTTGTGTCGCATATGAATGGGGCGAGTATTTTCCCATACTCAAAATAGCGCTCACAAAGTTCTTCAATGCATGGGCGCTCATCCTCTGGAAGGCGTGAGAGCAGATGCGCCTTCTGTTCAAAGTTGATTTCAAGCTTTTGGCGCAGCCTATCACCATCAAGGAGATCTATCATCCTGATGCCGACTCTTTCAACTTTGTCCACATATGTTGGACCTATACCCCTTTGAGTTGTGCCAAGCTTCAACTTTGAGCCAGTTGCTTCCCTTGCAGCATCAAGCAATCGGTGATATGTGAATGTGACATGTGCCCTATCGCTTATGAGCAGCCTCTTTGGTGAGACTTCAATTTGAAGCGCCCTCAATCGTTCCATCTCTTCAAGCAGCGCCTGCGGATCAATAACGACGCCATTGCCTATGATGCAAAGCGTATGCGGGTGAACTATACCTGCAGGTATTAGGTGCAATGCCAACCTATGCTCATCAACGATGAGAGTGTGCCCAGCATTACATCCACCTTGGAAGCGCACAACTATATCAGCACGCTTACTTAGAAGGTCAACTATTCGCCCTTTACCTTCATCTCCCCATTGCGCTCCAACTACAACTAAGCTCGGCACTTGATTCACCCCTTTTGCGACATGCCAATGTGCTTCATTGCTAACCTTGTTGCATAAGCATCTCAATGCGATTTCATGGACTTGAAGAGCATACCATTTTATGACAAACAGACTCTCAGCTAACTCATCAGACCATAATGTCGCTTAAGGCAGCTACAATGAGCCACCGAAAATGATGGCGCACCTTTAGATGTGCTCCCCGGAAAGATTCTTTTGGTTCGGAAGTAGCCTTGCACTACAAAAATTTGATATGACGAACCTGCCGGTGAGCCGAAGGTTTGGGTTCTAAAAACTCACCCTCACTTTTTGACCATCATCCTCGCAAGTCGCCGAATGAATTCGGTTTTCGTTTGTTTCATTCTCAACGGCTGGCTAATGCCAGCAGCATGGCAATTGAGCACCGACAACACTTTAAGTGAAGAGCAGTTTGTCGGTAACGGACAAATTAGCTCCTTACCACAATGTTTGTTGGTGCTTCGTGTGGTTCGGCTGCTTCCGAGCCGATAAATTCGGCAAGCCGGAGGCTCGCCAAAAAATTCTTTGACCGGCTGAATCGGTGCTCAAAGATTCTCGCCAATCATTGGCTAAAGCCAAAAATGTGACGATGCTCACCCCCAAATATTCGCAGCAAAGGGCGGGCAGATTATAACTATAGTCAAAAAGTTCGCACTAAGGCACCCACTTAAGTTGGCTCCTGTCTATCGTCTCCTTAACGCCGTTTCAGTTGGTGGTTAAATACGAAAACCATATTGCTCACAGCGCACGAATTAATGCTTTGCTTGTCAGATTATCCGGGCGCTCTTAAATGTGCTTTGGGATGCCGCGCATCAGCTTATGCTCGTCAACGAATTGCTCCAGCGTTAACAATGCCCGCCTTACAAGCTCGGCTTGTCTCTTCGCCTTGTTCTTTATCCGCACATCAAGTGGTGGAAGCAACCCAAAGTTTATGTTCATCGGTTGGAAGTGGCGTGGGTCAGCAGTCGTGATGTAATTTGCAAGTGCGCCTATCGCCGTCTCAGGTGGAAAGACAATGGCTCCAATCCCAAGCGCCATCCTTGCAGCGTTTATTCCGGCAACCAATCCTGAGGCTGTTGATTCAATGTATCCTTCAACGCCAGAAAACTGACCCGCAACGAAAATCCTTTGATCAAGCTTAAGTTGGTATGTCGGCAGAAGCAGCTTTGGAGCATTGATGAATGAGTTCCTGTGAATCATCCCGTAGCGCACGAATTCGGCGTTCTCAAGCCCGGGTATCATACGAAAGACTCTTTTTTGCTCTGACCACTTGAGTTGCGTTTGGAAGCCAACCATGTTGTATAATGTGCGTTCTTTGTTTTCGGGACGAAGCTGGACAACCGCAAACGGTTGCTTGCCAGTCCTTGGGTCTATCAATCCAGTTGGGCGAAGCGGTCCATAGGCAAGTGTTAAGCGACCCCTTTCTGCCATCACTTCAATTGGCAGGCAGCCCTCAAAGAACTTTGCCTCCTCATCAAACTCGTGCAAATTAACTCTTTCAGCTGTGACGAGCGCTTCCCAAAACGCGTTGTATTCCTCCTCTGTCATTGGACAGTTAATGTATGCTGGTTCACCATCGCCGTAGCGAGAAGCCATAAATGTTTTTGTTTGATCAATCGTTTCGGCATCAACTATTGGAGAGACAGCATCGTAAAAGTGAAGAAACTCCTCACCGACAAGCCTCTTTATCTCTTCGGCTAATAAGTCGTGCGTCAAAGGACCTGTTGCGATGATGACTATGCCATCTCTCGGTATGCTTGTGATGAGCTTGCGCTCAACTGTTATCCTCGGATGGCTCTCTATTGCTTCTGTCACAGCCTTTGCGAATTTTTCTCTGTCAACCGTGAGTGCTCCACCACCGGGTATTGCCGTCTCATCGGCGCACTTGATGATTATTGAATTCAGCCTGCGCATCTCTTCCTTAAGCAAGCCAGCGGGCTTATTGAGCATATCGCTGCGCAGCGAATTGCTGCAAACGAGTTCGGCAAGCATGCCTGTCTTATGCGCTGGCGTCATCACATTTGGGCGCATCTCGTAAAGCAACACATCAACGCCGGTATTCGCAGCCTGCCACGCAGCTTCACATCCAGCGAGTCCGCCGCCTATGATGGTCACAAGATTGCTCGCTGGCATGCTTTATCACTCCGCTGCTTGTAGCTCCTCAGGAAACTTATCGGACAGAAGTTGAGCAGTTGGCACCATTTCACAGTGGCAGAGCGTAGTCTGCCACAAATTGCTCAATAAACAGCGACGAGAGCAGCTTGCCGACCACTCCTAAATTTAGCTGCGTAACTCCTCATCGGAGTAGATTGATTGTGCCATCGGTAACACTCACTGTGTTTCCATTCTCAAGGCGCAGGGTGAGTTCGCCATTCTCTCCAAGCCCTTCAACCTTCCCAACGAAAGTATGTGAGCCTGTGTTTACCTCAACCAGTTTTCCGTGAGCGATGTGCAGCCTGTTGAAGCTTTGGCGCACATCTTCAAATTCACCGCTCATGAGTTGCTCATATCGGCATTCAAGCCCATCAAGTATTGAAGCTACTATGTGCTCTCGTGATAGCTCTTTTCCAGTGACTTCGTGAAGGCTTATTGCCCTGCACCTTAACTCGCTCGGAAATGAGTTCACATCAACATTTGCATTTACACCAATTCCGACAACCGCAAACTCAACCTCTTTCCCGGACGATTTGGACTCAATGAGTATGCCACCAACCTTTTTACCATCCAATATCAAGTCGTTAACCCATTTGACCATAACTGGAAGTGATGTCACACGACGCAAACCCTCACAGGTTCCAACAGCTGTTGCAACCATCAACTTAAGCAAGTCCTCAGGATATGTTACCGTCCGAAGGATTAGAGACATGTAAATTCCACCCTCAGGCGAAACCCAGCTCCTTCCGAAACGCCCCCTGCCAGATGTTTGCGTCTCCGCAACAATTAGCACACCGTTTGGAGCATTGTATTCTGCAAGCCGCTTCCCAACATCGTTTGTTGAATTGGCACTTTGCATATAAACCATTGACCTTCCGAGCCACTTTGTATTAAGCAACTTCTGCAATAGCTTTACATCAAACAGCGCACGAGCTATCTTTTATCACCCCTCGGATTTAATCTTAAGCTGCGCCCACGCGACCATAAGGAGCAATTTAGTGCACCGAAGTTTGGTTCTCATTTTTTCATCTGGCTCAGTGTGACTCTCACCCATGAATAAAATTTCCTTTTGGCGTTAATTGGCATAGTAGCGCCATACAGTATGACAGGTTAGGCATGTCACATTATCATGTTCACCTCAAACGAAATATACTCGGCACGCTCTTTCATATCGCACCATGCTCCAGCATGTATTGGCTTACCGCACCTTGGTGGCATACCGCGAGTGTAATGAACACCGATTGAGAAACTCGGATTTATATCGTGGAACAGTTGCACTGCAAAATACGGTTCCCAGTCGGGTGATGTTTCTCGCCCGTGTTGCGCTGCTGCGCCAAGCAAAGTTATGTGAGTCCTTTTGGAGATGGGCAAGTCCAACCTGCCGAATATGACCCTTGAGTTTGGTCCGGTTGGATAGCCGAGTGCCTCGCCGCGATATTGGTAATTTAGCTTCGGGTTTGCGTGAGTGAATGTGTTCTCGTCAAATTGTGCATATTCAAAAATCAATCCTGCGCGCTTCCTTACAGGATCAAACGGAAGCTGTGCGCCAACTATGCATCCCATTTGCCTCTCCGCAGGCTTTGCGAGCCTAACGTCATCAACAATCCACTCAAGATATACGCGCTTGCCATCCCTATCAACCCATGCCACATCGGCACTGACAAATATTTCATCGCTGTTTTCGCTTCTGCCCATGCGCACAAGCAATCTTGATGCCGGGTAGAGCGGCAGCACAAACGATGGCGGTGCAGGAAATGGCTTTGATATTTGCACTTCGTTTGCGCCTATGACGAACGAGCCAAATGTCTTCTCCCATCGCCTCGCAAGCAGGAAGCGCCTGCCGTGCTCATCGCCGTGCAAGTAACCGAGCACTTGGCGCACGCGCACCCATTCCATAAATGGCAACTTCAACCTGCCAGACCAAGTTATCGTCTCAAACGGATATGCGCCATCGCTGAGCACTCCGCCACCAAGATAAGCTGGTCCGAATCGCTCATACTTCCTTCCGACATCAAGCCTGCCACCAAAAAGCTCTGTTGAAATGAAGGCGATGTCAAGCAGCGGTCTATCAAAGCTCTCCGGCAAGACCGTCTGTCGCATTGTGCTTAGCCTGATGTGCATGCTCGTCTTCCTGTCCAAGCGTGAAAGCACACTTACAGAACCTTGATGGCGTATCATTGAGCCATCTGCGTTGAGTGAGAGCGATACGACAGGTCGTATGCGAAAGGCAGATGATGTGAATCTTTCCGTTGACAGCTGTTCGTGCTTTGTCGGTATTGGTTCATCGGCGCGCAGTTCATCGCCAAACTGTGTGGCGAGTCGCCACAGAAGCAAATTCCCTTCATCGCCGCTTAAGCTCACAAGTGTCTTTGAGCGGCGCGCTGCTCGCTCAGTCGCCTCCGGATGCAGTGCCATTGCAAGAAGGCTTGCGACTTGCTGCCTCGTGTATACTGTGCCAGAGTTGAAAAGTCTTCCAGAATACCCTTCAAGCATTCCGGAGCCGGCAAGCTTTGCGAGGAGGTCGTATGCTGTATCATACGGGCTTAGCACATCGCTGTGTGCGAGTCTTGGCTCCTCAAGCATTTCGCCCTCTGGCAATTGGCAGCTTGCCTCCGTGTCCAAAAATGCCAATGAGGCTAACAGCACAAGCGTAATAAAGAATGCTTTTGTCTGTCCCATAATCATCACCACCATATGTGGTTTTCAGTGCCGACATTGCATTGTAATGCCATTTTGGATGCTGATGCAACTTTGGTGTGTAGTGAGTGGTTATGATAATCTGCCGGGGATATCGTGGGAAAGTCTAATTCAGTCTAATCCACAGGTGGGAAATTAGATTGCTTCTGGAAGTCGGTGTGAAGCGAGGGGCAAACTCAAGCATTTGGAAACGCTAAACACAGTGGCAGTGCCGAATGACTTTAGCTGCGAGCTTTCCGTTTGGTCTTTTTCAAATTAGCGCAGTGGTGTTCAAATTGAAACTGATGCTATTCGTTGGAAACCGTAAACGGATGCAAGTTGCTTAAGCAACCATCTTGGACAAGAGGCATGCTACCAATGTTTTGTGGCGTTGTCTTTTATAAGCGAGGGCAATTTGAATAGGGCTTAAGCTGCTGAATTTGTTTTGCAGGGGCAAACGGCAGAAAAAGCCGAGAGTTGTGGGTTGTGGCGTTTTCTCATCCGGCAGATTTCAATTTGTGTAGCCCCCGTTGAAATTGAATTGCTGTGACTGTGATGCTACTATCGGCGCTGTGACAGATGATTCGCCCGAAAGAAGTGATGGAGCTGTGCAGGCGGCGTTGTTTTTAGGTGCGGATTATAGCTTGCCGGAAAAGCAACATAAAAGCGGGCGGTGCAAACGGCGTAAATTGTAAATTCATGTTGGGAGGGGCTTTAGCTCAGAGCAAGATTTTGCGGCTTTAAAAATTTCTTGGCTGAAGCCACTCTCACCCGATGCGTCATTTATGGTTTTGGCGTCATTCAAAAATGGATGCTGGCAGCCTAACAACTGCAATTATATCTAACTGCGCAACTCCCAGAATGGAAAACGGCGGGCAAGCTGTTGCCTGTTTCGGCTTTCAAATCAACGGGCGTTGGGAGAACGGTTCCCGCAAAGCTTTGTTGTCGCTAACGCAACTTTATCGTGTGGTGATGTCGTATGGCTGTCAAAGTCGTCATTGAAAAGGTCTTTGAGAACATGGAGGAGGCAACGATAGGCAAGTGGTTGAAACGGGAGGGGGATTATGTTAACGAGGGTGAGCCATTGGTTGAGATAATCACTGAGAAGGTCACTTTTGAGATGGAATCGCCATCAAGTGGCATACTGAGGCGCATCGTTGCCCCCGAAAAGAGCACAGTGCCAGTTGGGTATATAATTGCGCTGCTCGGTGAGGAGAACGAGTTGCTTCCCGATGTGGATACGGAGAACGAACATCTGCTAAGGCAGTGGCGAGGTGAGCAGTTAACTGTTGAGCATGTTTCGGCAGCCGCCACAAAAGTTCAACACGATAAAGAAACAGCTCAGCTTCGCGGCGCAGAAAAGGTCAGGGCAACTCCAGCTGCAAAGAGGCTCGCAAGGGAACACGGCATCAGCATTGATGAGGTGGCAAATGCGCTTGGCGTTGAAGTTGTCTCAGAAGGCGATGTGCGCCGCTACCTTGAAGGGCGCTCATAAGGCATCATGAAATCTCAATCAGCTCTATTCTCCCCTCAAAAAGCTTTAACACCTTTTGACGGAGAGCCTCATACTTTTTGTCGTGAAGGTGAGGGTCTTCCTCAACGATGCGTCTTGCAACCTGCCTTGCAAGTATAAGCAAATCCACATCGTGTATTATGTCGGCTATCCTCAGGTCCGGAAGACCGTGTTGTCTTGTCCCGTAAAATTCGCCCGGACCGCGAATGCGCAAGTCCTCTTCGGCAATCTCAAAGCCGTCGTTAGTGCGCACCATAACTTCAAGCCTTCTTTTAGCGTCATCACTTGATGGTGAGCCGATCAGGAAACAGTAGCTCTGGAATGTGCTCCTTCTCACTCGCCCTCTAAGTTGGTGGAGTTGTGCCAAGCCGAACCTGTGCGCATCCTCAATTGCAATGACAGTGGCGTTTGGGACATCCACACCAACCTCTATGACGGTCGTTGTAGTGAGAACATTTATCTCACCACGCCTGAATGCGTTCATGACGGCGTCTTTCTCTTGCGTTGGAAGACGACCATGCAATACACCCACCTTGTATTCCGGGAAGACCTCATGTTGAAGCCATTCGGCATGCCTGACAACAGCATCCACATCCTCAAGCTTTTCGGACTCCTCAATTAGCGGGCATACAACATATGCCTGCCGACCCTTCTCAAGCTCCTGCTGGACGAAACGATATGCTATGTGTCTTTTCTCCTTGCGCACCCACCTTGTTATCACCGGCTTCCTTCCCGGAGGCAGCTCACGAAGCACTGAGACATCTAAGTCGCCGTAAACGGTTAATGTGAGAGTCCTTGGGATAGGAGTTGCAGTCATAACGAGAACATCTGGGCATACACCTTTTCGTATCAAATTGGCACGCTGCATAACGCCAAAGCGGTGCTGCTCATCTACTATGGCTAAGCCGAGATTCTTGAAGACGACATCCTCTTGAATGAGGGCGTGTGTCCCGACAACTATTGAGGCATCCCCAAGCTCAACTCTTTTCCTCGCCCTCTTTTTCTCCTTTGGTGACAGGCTGCCGATCAGGAGCGTAACATCAACGCCAAATGGTTGAAACAGTTCAAGCAGGACACGGTAATGTTGCTCCGCAAGTATTTCCGTTGGAGCCATGAATGCACCTTGATAGCCATTAAGCACAGCCGTGTAAAGCGCCACTGCCGCAACTACAGTTTTCCCGGAACCAACTTCACCATGAAGCAGCCTGTTCATCGGCTGAGGTGATGCCATGTCCCTATGGATTTCGGAGATGGCTCTCCTCTGCGATGCCGTCAGCTCAAACGGGAATGACTTTATGAACTCCTCAATCTGTGGCAAGTCAGTTTTGAATGCGATGCCCTGCCGCCTCTTGAAACCCTTTTCCCTAAGGGCGAGCGCAAGCTGCATCAAAAGGAACTCCTCAAACACGAGTCTCCTTCTGGCCTGCTGCAATTTGTGCAAGTCATCTGGGAAATGAATTTGCCTGAAGGCTTCCCTCAACGGCATCAAGTTGTGCTCTGAGAGCATGTCTTTCGTAAGCGTCTCCTCAATTGTCCAACTTAGCGCCTCAAGTGTGCTATGGACAAGTTGCCTTACAAGGTTTTGCGTCAGACCTTGAGTTAGCGGATATATTGGGACAATTCGCCCAATCTGTAACCATCCCTCATTTCCGGCAGGCTCAACCTCC
>JANXAS010000053.1 GCA_025062195.1 Armatimonadota bacterium | reverse complement strand
ATCCGCCGGCATCTGTCACAGTTTGTGCCACCTTCCTACCACTTATTGAATAGAGCGTCAAAATCGCCATCATGACTGCTTCTCCAGTGTCTATGCGTCTAACCTGTCCTTCAATTAGCGCCGGCTTTTGAACTTTTAGTTCAATTGAAGCCTTTTCCCCAGAGTTTAGCCTAATTTTTCTTGAGACTGGCGAAAGTATTGGCTTTCCATATAACACAAGCTCATATTCACCCTCAGGGAGATTTATTGAGAATTTTCCATCGTAATCCAAGTTAATGACCCGTTTTGCCACACTCTCTGGTGGGGAGATTGAATGCTGTAAATACGCTTCAAGTTGCTCAGTTGCTCCGGGAACACAAACGAAGAGTTGCAAATCTTCAACTATGCTCTGGTCATAGGCAACAACTCTTCCAACAAGCATTGCTGGTTGGGGGAGCTTTATTGTCCCCAAATCGCTCGTTTTATCCCCTTCAACTCGGATATTTCGCAGCAAAGTTCCACCTTCATCTTCAGTTGTAAACTCAACTGAATATTGCCCTGAACGAAGGTTAACTATGCTAAAAGTCCCATCATTGCTTGTCTTTGTTGTCGCAACTTCATACTCATGTCTAAGGCGGTTGTGCCACATTCGTATGCTTACTTTTGCGCCCTTTACAGGCTGCCCGTTACAATCAACTAATCTGCCGGAAATAGCACCTAATCCGATATAGTTTAGCTTGAGCAAGATTTCAGCTGAACCTTTCCTAAAAGTGTTTTCGTCAATTTTTAAATTTGTCTCAAAGTCATCACAAGTTATGTGGCTCGCCTTAAGCTTGTAGCTTCCAAGTGGGACTGCCGAAAATTCAAAAGTGCCATCTTGTCTTGAGACCGCTATGAGCGAAAACCTGCTGCCAGCCGATGAGATTTGCTCAAGCTGCACTGTTGCGTTCTTGAGCGCTTCTTCATGCGCCCCCCTCTTCATAACCGTTTTTCCGGCAAGCTTGACGCATTTTGGGATCGGGAGTGTAACTTCAATTGGTTCGTTTTCTTTGCCGTCCTTTATCTGTATACGAAGCGGTGGGAAAACAGAGGCATGCAGGCTATCCGAATAGGCGTAGATGTTTGTCGGAGTGGCTGCTAACTCATAATCGCCAGGTAGCAGCCCGGCAACCTTTAGGACGCCCTCTTCGGTTGTCCCTATGTTCTCCCAGAATGGCTCACCTTGCATCCTAAGATGCACATAGGCATTAAACATTTCATTTGAATGAGCCTTCACTCGGCACAATACTTGTGGCTGCTTTGGCAATGTCAGTTTAACCTCGGGCATCCTCGTTTTTTGGGTATCCACTGTTGCGATAAAGCTCCACCCAGAGAAGTTCAGAAAGGCACGGTATATCGCCGGCTCTTTCTCAACAGGCATCGTGCACTTGCCCTGAGCATCTGTGACCAGCACCGCAGACGAGCCGTAAGCTCGCTCCGGGAAAAGCATCCGCATGATAATTTGAACCTTCGTGTTACCGACCGGTGTTTTTCCATCCTCACCTAAGATGAAGAATGTAACCGATGGAGATAGCTCTTGCAAGATGGCTATCAAATGCAGCGTGAGTGTTTCGCCCTCCTTCACCTCAATTAATCTCGGCTGAAATGTTAAACGCTCAATTCCGGTCAATGTGAGCAGGTATCTCCCAGCCAAAACACTGTCAAATTGAAACGAGCCAAATTCGTCAGTGTGCGAGATTAAGCTCTCACCAGTTGAGAGCGAGCGCAATTCAACTCTGGCTTTAGCTATTGGTTCGCTCCGTTGATTGACGAGTGTGCCAGTTATGTTGCTTCCGAGCGCCGTTAGTCTTATGTCAGCGTTAGCTTTCATTTGCCCCTTTGGTATTTGCACATCAATTATGGTCGTCCTATAACCACGAGCGTGCGCTTCAATTTGTATTGTCCTACCAGTTAGAGCCTCACCATGTGCGCTCATTGAGAATGAATCAACATGCTGCGATGGCATGTTCGTGAGCGTTTGCTCACCGATGACTATCCTCATTGGCGTGCCAAGCCAAATTCGGTAGTTGCCATCGCTATCTGTCTGGACGGTGCATTGCATTTCAATTGCCTCACTTCGCAGTTGCAACTTGACTGACGCATTCGCTATCGGTTTACCCCTTTCATTCATCACCTTCCCATAGAGCATGGGCATCGGCTCAATGGGTATGGAAATGCTCAGCTCATCATCCTCGTCCTCCAAACTCACGAGAGCCCTTGCAGGCGCATATCCGAGATGCACCACCACAAACTGCCATTGCCCAACCGGGATATTTTGGAATAAGCAATCACCCCTTGCATCCGTAGTTTCAGGTCCGAGGAAAACTTGTGTATCACCTTGACTTATAGCTACGACGCTTGCACCTTCAATTCCTCTGTTGCTGTGCCGCTCATAAACGGAGCAGCGTATTGAGGCACACATTGAGCCTGTGCATGTCAGAAGCAGCAAAAGGATTGCAGCGCAAATAAACGAATGCCAAACATGCACCGTTGCAACCGCACCATGCGTGCGAGATTTGCGCACCAGCAAAATCGGAAAGATTGTCGGTTCACTCATCATAACTTGCATTTCACTAACCCCTCTTAAGACGATGTATCTCTTCATCCAAACATCTCACCAAAACCGATTATAGCCAACCGTATGTGGGCTTAAACACAGCTGCCTGCAGGATGGATTTCCTTCTATGCGCTAAGCTTTACATTTTTAGGGTTGTGTCCTCACAATGCGTTTTTGGATGTTGTTCGAGCTTACTATGCAAGCTTGAAGCAGCGGAGGGACGATTGTAATGATAACCCCAAATGATTTCAAACCCGGACTTACAATTGAATACGATGGCGATGTCTGGATGGTGGTTGAGTTCATGCATGTGAAGCCGGGCAAGGGTCAAGCATTTGTCCGAACGAAGTTGCGCAACCTGCGGACGGATAGCGTCATTGAACGCAACTTCAGAGTTAATGAAGAGTTTGAGCCAGCCCACATTGAGCGGCGCAAAGTGCAATACCTCTACAATCAGGGCGACGAATTCATCTTCATGGATATGAACTTGTTTGAAGAAGTCGTGGTCAACAGGGAGCAGCTTGGCGATGCAGTTGAGCTGATGCCGGAGAATGTGGAAGTTGTTCTCCTATTACACCGCGGCAATGTGATTGGTGTGGAACTTCCAACAGCAGTTGAGTTGCGAGTTGTTGAGACCGAGCCCGGGGTGCGCGGCGATACAGCCTCTGGTGGCTCAAAGCCGGCAAAGCTTGAGACTGGCGCTATAATACAAGTGCCACTGTTTGTGAATGAGGGCGACATCATAAGAGTGGACACTCGCAGCAGGACATACATTGAACGAGTGAGCTGATTTCCCCCTACAACTTTGTTTGGTCGCTTAATTTGCGGTGATTTGCACAAGCAGTTAATGGCTCTCTTCCTGCCGGATGAATTAATCGCGCCAACTTTGTCTCGCCGATTTAATGATGCAAGTTAGGTGTAGCAGTTGGTTTCATTTGGGCAGCTTAAAGTGTGTTCATCGTTTGTAAGTGCGGTCAAACTTTATATGTTGAAGCTACGCAGTTAAATGGGCGGGCAGCTTTTGAATCGCTTGGTGTAATTTCAACCTTCACAAAGCTGTGTGCGAGGGGGTGCTACCATCTGTCCACAAGGGTGTTACCGATTGCATAAGTTCCAATGCGGCTTTGGTTTGAACGAGAGCGCAGTTGTTGCATATTAAAGGCGCGCCGTGCGCAAAGCAACGCTGTAAAAGCAACGCTGTATGGAAGGCGGGTGAAAATTGAAACCTATGGCGGCAACGCGCAGCAGGTCACTTAACAGGCGTCAACTCGCAATGCTGTGCAGGCAGTTTAGTGCGCTGTGCAGCGCTGGAGTTGATATGCTTAGGATATTGAAGGTGCTAAGGCAGCAAGCTGAGGATGAAAGGCTCGTTGAGATATTGCTCAGCGTTGAGAGAGACCTTCGCATGGGCAAAAGCTTGGCTGCGGGGTTCGCGCGTTTTCCGACGGTGTTCTCACCGATGTTCATAAGCATGGTCAGGCAGGGTGAGAGGGAGGGTATACTTGATGAAATAATGCTCAGGCTCGCCGAGCACTTGGAAAGGGAGGCTGAGCTTGAGCTGCCGTTTCCCAATGTTAGCCGTGTTCGCCAAGATGGCGAATTAACATTTGAGAGGCTGCGTCCGCTCGTAGTTTGGCTTACGATCATCTGTGGCGTCATATCAGTCGCTATAGCTGGGCTTTGGTATGTTAGCATAATTGGGCTTCTTCCATCTCGCTATCTTGGACCGAACATGTCGCTACTTGTGGGCGTGCTCTCATTATCTTTCGCCCTTGTGTTTCTGAGATACAAACCGCCGAAGGTTGCGAGGTGCTCATTCTGCGGCGGCACCGAAATTCAAGTTGGTCCTCTAATCCCTGGTGAGGGCGTTTGGATATGTGAGGGCTGCATAGCTAAAAGTGCACAGATGATGAAGGAGCACAGGCTCGCTGAACTTGAGGCTCGCGGTGAACCGGTGGAGCCGGAGCCAGAAGAGGGCGAGGAAATGCTCACACTGGAAGAGGGTGAGCGCCCACAAGGGCGCGCCGTTGATGTTGATGATGAAGAAGTGTGAACTGCACACTCAAAATCACACTGAGCGGGGCGGACACAGCCCACCTTAAGAGCCGCCATCTTCAGCGAATTATATTGGGTGGCATATCAGCCAGCGCAGTTAAAGGTGCACTCTTTGAGGGAGTTAAAATCAGCCTTAATTGACAGGCGCTTAAAAGTTCCAAGAGCATGTGGGGGAGAAGGGGTATGGCGGGAAATTTTGTTCACCTTCATGTGCACACTGAGTATAGCCTTCTTGATGGCGCAGCGCGAATAAGAGATTTGGTTTTGGCTGCATCAGAGATGGGGATGCCAGCATTGGCGATAACCGACCACGGCGTCATGTATGGCGCTGTTGAGTTCTATGAGGCATGCACTGAAGCTGGAATAAAACCCATCATCGGCTGTGAGGTATACCTGGCTGAGGATAGAAGGATGCGCAGGGGTAGAAGGGATTCCTTAACACCGCATATATTGCTGCTCTGTGAGAACGAGGAAGGATATCATAACCTGATACGCATAGTCAGCAAGGCGCATCTTGAAGGATTCTACTATCGCCCAAGGGTTGACCTTGAACTGCTGGGCGAATATTCAAAGGGATTAATCGCTCTCAGCTCTTGTCTATCAAGCCCGATAGCGAGGGAATTACTAAGCGGCAATGAAGAGGGTGCAATTAAGTGGGCTGCAAAGCTTTCCGAGGTGATGGGTAAGGGCAATTTCTATTTGGAGTTACAGGATCATGGACTGAGGGAGCAAAAGGTGGTTAACGAGGCTCTGAGAAGGATAGCAAGGAAGTTAAAGCTGCCCATCGTCGTCACCAATGATGTCCACTATGTCCGAAGGGAAGACGCTAAAGCTCAGGAAGTGCTGCTGAGAATAAACACGGATAGCGAGACTTCCTCAAGGGTGTATTTTGAGACCGATCAGTTCTATCTCAAGTCGCCTCAGGAGATGTTTGAAGTCTTCAGCGAGGATATTGCCGCCCTGAATGCAACCCTTGAAATATGCGAGCGTTGCAACTTCAAGATGGTGCTTGGAGAGCCGAGGATGCCAAAATATGATTGCCCCGACGGGATGGATTCCGAAACTTACTTGCGCAAGCTATGTGAGGATGGGCTCAAACTGCGCTATGGAAAGCCAACCGATGATGTCAAGCGCAGACTTGAATATGAACTCAGCGTCATCATACAGAAGGGTTATTCCGGTTACTTTCTCATCGTGTGGGACATCGTCAGGTATGCGAAGAGCAGGGGGATAATGGTCGGTCCGGGGAGAGGTTCTGCAGCCGGTTGTCTTGTGGCATACCTACTTGGAATAACGAACATTGACCCCATTAAGTATGGGTTAATGTTTGAGCGTTTCCTCAATCCGGAGAGGCAAAGCACCCCTGACATTGACCTTGACTTTCCGGATGTGCGCCGTGAGGAGATATTCAAGTATGTCACCAACAAGTATGGACGAGACAGGGTGGCTCAAATAGTCACCTTCGGGACGCTGCAAGCAAAAGCTGCAATAAGGGATGTTGGGAGGATATTCAAGATTGAGCCGTCACTTGTTGATGCCATAGCAAAGCTCATTCCGGGAAGGATGAGCATTGAGGAGGCGCTTGAGCAATCTCTTGAACTCCAAAACTATTACAACTCCGATGCGAGGGTAAAAGAGCTGATTGACACGGCAAAACGAATTGAAGGGCTGGCGAGACACGCTTCAACTCATCCGTGCGGTGTCGTAATAGGCGATAAACCCTTGATTGATATTGTCCCACTTAGGCGGAGCACCGATGGCGAGGGAGTGATAACACAATACGATGGTGTGTCGGTTGAAAAAGTCGGGCTGGTGAAGATGGACTTCCTCGGGCTGCGCAACTCAACTATCATAAGCCATACGGTTGAGCTTGTTAAGCGGCGCAGAGGAATTGAAATTGACATCAGCTCAATTGACCTAAATGACAGAAAGACTTATGAGATGTTATCAGGTGGGCACAGCATCGGTGTCTTTCAGCTTGAGAGCAGGGGTATGAGGCAGCTGCTCAAGGACTTGCGTCCGGAATGCTTTGAGCATCTTGTGCCACTTGTTGCTCTGTATCGTCCAGGTCCAATGGATGACATACCAAAGTTCATTGCCGGAAGACATGGAAAGCCGATTGAGTATATGCACCCCAAGCTTGAAGGCATTTTGAGGGAGACATTTGGTGTGATGCTCTATCAGGAACAAGTGATGAGGATAGCGCATGAGCTTGCCGGCTTCTCAATGCCACAGGCAGAGATACTCATGCGCGCTATGGGAAAGAAGAAGATAGACCTGATGGAGAGGATGCGCCCAAAGTTCGTTGAGGGAGCTGTGGAAAGGGGAATTGAAAGGGAGGTAGCTGAGAGGATATTTGAACGCATGAGCGCATTTGCAAAATATGCGTTCAACAAATCACACTCGGCAGCATACGCCCTCGTTGCTTACCAGACAGCGTATCTCAAAGCCAACTTCCCAACCGAATACATGGCCTGCCTGCTCACAGCCTACAAGGGTTTCAGGAGCAAGATCGTGACAGCCCTGTATGAATGCAGGCGCATGGGCATACCTATATTGCCGCCGGACATAAATAAAAGCGAGTGCGACTTTGAAATTGAGGGCGATGGAATACGGTTTGCGCTCTCGGCAATAAAGAATGTTGGTGAGAACGCCGTTAAAGCCATCGTTGAGGAGAGAGAGCGAGGCGGAGAATACAAGAGCATACTTGATTTCGCAATCAGGGTTCCACCGAATGCTGTAAACAGGGGGGCACTTGAGAGCCTAATAAAGGTGGGCGCTTTTAATTCGCTTCATCCGAACAGAAATCAGTTGCTTGCCATCCTGAGCGATGATCGTTCCCCGCTTCTATCGGCGTTGCGTTCGCAACCGAAGCCCTCCTTAACGATGGCAACGCTGTTTGATGACGACATGAGCAATTTCCAATTGCGTCTGCCGGATGTGCCGGATGCGCCGATTGAGCAGAAAATCGGGTGGGAGTTGGAGTTGATGGGATTTGCAATGTTGCACGATTTGCGCAGCGGTCTTTCAGAAACCGTCCGAAAAATGATAACCCATGACATCGCTTCGCTCAACGAGGAAAGTGAAGGCACAAGCGTCGTCGTAATTGGATTTGTCACCTCTTTTGAGCGGCGCATGAGCAGAAAGAATGTGCCTGTCGGCTTCTTGAAACTCGCCGATCACACCGGAGAAGTTGAGGTTGTGCTCTTCAGGGATGAGTGCGAGAAGTATGCCGAAGAATTTCAAAAACATAAAGTCGTGCTCGTTAGGGGAAAGGTGCAACACCGCAAAATTGAAACGAGGGCTGACGATGAGGATGTTCAAGAGCACGCTGAGATGATGGTTTCGCTTTTGTGTGACGAGATAATGCCTGTGAAGTCTCTCGAGAGTGCTTCCCCAAAAGGTGCATTAAGGGGCACCGCGAAATCAAGCGGCGCTGTTGAGAGAATATCAAAGGCAAAATTGCTCCGCGTAACGGTTAGCGTTGACGGTGCGTCAGGCGAGAAGCTGAACGAGCTCCATAGGTTGATATCCGAACATAAGGGCGATGTGCCCGTTGAACTTGTTTTGGAGGATGGGTGCTCAAAACGCATTGTAAGACTCTCAAACGAGTTCAGGGTCAACATCAGTGAGGAGCTATTGCGTATCTTGAGGGCGATGTTTGGCGAAGGGAGAGTGAGCGTTGAGTGAACTCAATTAATCTTCAGATAAAGGTCATAATGGGGCAGGGGCGTCAGCCGAAAGAGGTCGCTAAGGAGCTGCGGTCCAGGATGGTTGAATATGCCTCATCGGTTGAGGAGAGCGTGAGGAGAATAATTGACGATGTTGCAAAGCGCGGTGATGATGCCCTAATTGAGTATGAACGCAAATACGGTTGGGTTGGATGCACGGCTGAAAAGCTGCGTTTAAGTGACGAGGAGATCAACTCAGCTATTGCCTCCGTTGATAATGACATCTTATCCTCGCTTGAGTTTGCCAAGCGCCGCCTTGAGCAATATTATCTTCGCCACTTGCCAAGCTCAACCATTGAGTTTGCTGGGGATGGTTCGCTATATGCCGAGTTCGTCCGACCGATTGAGTCGCTGCTAATTTATGTTCCGGGTGGGAGGGCTGTTTATCCATCAACGGTGTTGCATGTTGGTGTCCCAGCAGCGGTTGCTGGCGTGCCAAACATTTACATCACGACACCCGCGGATGAGCATGGTGTTGTGCACCCATCCATAATAGCCGCTTCAAAGCTAATTGGCGCAAAGGCTGTGTTCAGGGTTGGAGGGGCGCATGCGCTCGCCGCATTTGCATTTGGCACCGAGAGCATACCAAAAGTGGACATGATAGCCGGACCTGGTGGGAGCTATGTTGTTGCGGCGAAGCGCCTTCTGTTTGGTCTTGTTGGGATTGACCTTTTACCAGGTCCAAGTGAAGTCTTCGTGATCGCCGACGAAACCGCAGATGCGGAGTTCGTCGCAATTGATATGCTCGCTCAATCTGAGCATGGGGACGATTCTGCAGCTGTTCTGGCGACGCCATCCTATGAGTTGCTCTCGAGTGTGCATGATGCCATTTTGAGACTGCTGAGCGAATCTGAAAGGCGGGAGGTTGTCTTAAGGTCGCTAAATGCGTTTGGCGCTCTCATACTCGCAGAGAGTATTGACTGGGCTTTGGAATTGTGCAACGAATACGCCCCAGAACATGTTGAGGTTCACTGTGCGGATGCACTTTCAGTTGCTATAGGAATACGCAATGCCGGTGCGATATTCATCGGAGGCACTCCAACTGCGTGTGGCGATTATTTGGCTGGACCAAGCCATGTCCTGCCGACGCTTGGTGCCGCGAGATACTCATCGGGGCTATCGGTTGAGAATTTTGTCAGAAGAATACGATGCGCTATGCTCAGCGACGAGTGCATTCGTCTGATCGGGGAGCACGCAATTAAGATCGCCCATATTGAGGGATTAGGCAATCACGCTAAATCCATTGAGGCAAGATTGGAGAGGCTCGGCATGAAAATGAAGCGAGGGGTGGATGATGATGAGGGCAGTTAGAGGTGGCGGGCGATTTGAGAGAGCTATGCTTGTAAGTGCAGAGGCGCTCAAGGAATTACCGCTTATAGATTCGGTTGTGTTTGACATTGATGGTGTGCTGATTGATGTCTCTGAAAGCTTCAGTGTTGTCACATGCGAGGCGGTCAGACTTTACGCCGAGAGAATACTCAGTTGGGAGGTTGATGCCCCTCTGTTAACACCGTCGGAGACTGAACTAATAAAGTCAGCCGGCGGATTCAACAGCGATTGGGATGTGGCAAAGGCAGTCATGCTGTTTTACATATTCAAACGCGTCAAACACGGCTCTAAGCGCTCAAGCGAGCTGCGCTCCTTGAAGCCATCTCTCAAGGAGTTTGTTCATAATGTGACCCGTATGGGTGGAGGCTTTGAGAAAGCCGAGAGTTACATCCTCTCGCAATGCAACATAGCGATGCGCCGCACACTCGCCAGGGAATGGAGTCCAAGACTTGTTATCCAACTGTTCCAAGAGCTCTATGGTGGGGATGAGTGGTGCGAATATCTATACGGCTTCCAACCACAATATGTTCATGGCGCCGGATACATTGAGCGTGAGCGTGTGCTAATTGATGTCGGTCTTATACCGAAGAATCTGAAACTCGGGATACTCACCGGCAGGACAAAACGGGAGACAGAACTCGCCTTGAGGAGGTGCGGGCTAAGCGAGCTTATACCGCAATACTTCTGGATGACGGATGACGATGGCTTTAGGAAGCCGGATGGGAGGGCGCTATGGCTTTTGCTTGATAGGTTGGGGGCAGGCAGCGCCGTCTATGTCGGGGATAGAGTTGACGACCTAATGACCGTCCAAAACTATCGTGAGTGGGTTGGGGAAGGTTATCCAAAGGTCATTTTTTGTGCTGTGCTCGGCAGCTCAGATGGGGAGAACAAGCGGCGAATGTTTCTTGAGCGTGGCGCTGATATGGTCTCTCCGGATGTTAATTTCTTCCTCTCATATGTGCGTTCCTTAAGGGAGCTTAGGGCAGCTCATGGCGCTAAATCCGAAACGGGTGAGAGGGCAAGGAAGGTGTGCACGAAAGATGAGCGCAAAGAGGACAGCAAAGATGAGCAGGCAGACCAGTGAGACAAGCATCCATGTTGAGCTTTGTTTGGATGGGAATGGCGCAACATCGGTTGATACGGGGATTGGGTTCTTTGATCACATGCTTGAGACACTATGCAAGCACGCCATGTTTGATGCGACAATTAAAGCCGAAGGCGACCTGCATGTTGATGCGCATCACCTCGTTGAGGATGTCGGGATCGTTTTGGGCAAATGCATTGACGAAGCGCTCGGTGAAAGGGTAGGGATAGCGAGATTCGGCTATGCCATAGTCCCGATGGATGATGCCCTCTTGCTTGTCTCGGTTGACATGGGTGGCAGGAGCTTCTTTGCTTGGGATGTTGAAGTTTGGGCGCAAAGCGTAGGCTCATTTGATGTGGGGCTTGCGGAGGAATTCTTCAGAGCGCTGTGCAATAATGCAAGGATGAACTTGCATGTTAAGAAGCTTGCCGGGAAAAATGCGCACCACATAATAGAGGCTGCATTTAAAGCCCTCGCAATCGCCATCAGATGCGCTGTCAGCATCAGCGGCTGCGCGACTTCTATACCGAGCACGAAGGGAGTGCTGTAATGGACAGTATAGTTAATTTAAAGGCAACAAGCGTCGCAAATGATGAAGTGGCGAGATGCAAACGCAATCCCAACTCTTCGGCGCTTTTCCCGCTATGGTGGTGATTGGCGTGCCTATACAGCGTGAGAGGTTGCTTGGTGACTTTCTTGAGCTTGTGCGCATACCAAGCCCTTCGCTGCGCGAGGGTGAGGTGGCTCAAGCCATTATAAGCAAGCTAAAGGATATCGGCGCCCATGTTGAGGTTGATGATGCGTGCAATGCCATAGGTGGTGAGCATGGCAACATCATCGCAAAGGTTGGCGGGAGCGTAAAAGCACCGGCGCTTTTGTTAAACGCTCACATTGACACTGTGACGCCGTGCGAGAATATTGTGCCGGTTATTGAGAGCGACTGCATACGCAGCGATGGGACAACAGTCCTTGGCGCTGATGACAAGGCTGGCGTTTGCGTGATACTTGAGGCACTAAGGGTGTTATGCGAGGATAAAATTGCTCATGGGCCCATTGAAGTTGTGCTCACCGTTGCCGAGGAAATTGGGCTGCTCGGCGCAAAACACCTTGACTATAGCCGTTTGAGCGCCAGATGTGGCTTTGTTTTTGATGGTGGTGCACCTGTGAACAAGGTTGTCGTTGCTGCTCCAACTCAGAAGAACATAAGAGCAAGGATAATCGGTGTAGCATCACATGCCGGTGTGTCACCTGAGAAGGGTGTCAATGCTATAGTGCTTGCAAGTAGGGCTATCGCTAAAATGAGGCTCGGCAGGCTTGATGATGAGACGACAGCTAACATTGGTGTGATCCGTGGCGGGCGGGCAACGAACATCGTTCCGGATTTGGTGGAACTTGAGGGGGAGGCAAGGAGCCATAACGAGAGGAAGCTTGATGAGCAAATTGAGCACATGCATTCATTGCTTGTAGCCGAAGCAGAGGGAGGCGGCGGGAAAGCAGAAGTGGAAATTGAGCTCAAGTATCGCTCATTCAGTGTGGGTGAGGATGAGCTTCCAGCACTCGTTGCAAAAGATGCCATTACAAGGCTTGGGAAAAGCCCCCTCTGGAAGAGAGGTGGCGGTGGTAGCGATGCAAACATTTTCAATGAGCGTGGTATAAGGTCGGTCATTGTGTCCTCGGCTGAGCAAAACGCGCATATGCTAAGTGAGTTTGTTTGCCTTAGCGATATGGAAGAAGCAGTTAAGCTTGCCATTGAGCTTGTGCGCTCATTCGCTGAGTTTGCAAAGCGGGGAGCAATCGGCGGATAACGCCCATCAAAATGTGCTTTTGAGGTTGAGATTGCTATGGTGCTGATGATTGATAACTACGATTCATTCACATACAACCTCGTGCAATACCTTGGGGAACTCGGCGCTGAGCTTATCGTTTACAGGAATGACAAGATAACAATTGAGCAAATTGAAGACCTGAAGCCATCACACATAGTTATATCCCCAGGTCCTTGCACGCCTAAGGAAGCCGGCATATCAGTTGAAGTGATAAGGCAGTTTGCTGGCAGGATACCAATACTTGGTGTTTGCTTAGGGCACCAGTGCATCGGCGAGGCATTTGGTGGCAAGGTCATAAGAGCCAAACGGTTAATGCATGGAAAGACATCGCCAATAAGGCACGATGGAAAGACTATATACCGTGATTTGCCAAATCCATTCATCGCTACACGGTATCACTCGCTCGTTGTGGATCGCCTCTCACTGCCATCTTGTCTTGAAGTGAGTGCTGTCTCTGAAGATGATGAGGAAGTGATGGGAATAAGGCATGTTGATTTTCCACCCGAAAGATGCGTTGAAGGTGTGCAGTTTCATCCCGAGTCAATCCTTACGGATGTGGGGAAGGAACTTTTGCGCAACTTTCTTGAGATGACTTCAAGGTGAAGGGGCGCAAGCGAGCCATTTGCGCTGATGGCGGTTCGGTTAAAGTGTCCCATCGCATCGTGTGATACATTCAAAGTGAGCTGCTTTACAATAAACCATTGATGAAGAAGTGCGAGCACTTTTAAAACATAGAGATGAGCAAGGAAGCGTCGCCTTTGAGGTGAAGGTTATGACAGAGGAGCTGAGGGACAAAAATTCAGCTGAAGAGCTAAGAGCGCGCCTTCAGGAACTGGAAGAGCAACTTAAACAACTTCAAGCTGAAAGAAGGCGTTTGCAACAACAGCTTGCCGAAATGAGAGCTATGGAGGAAGTGCTCCCTCCGACATCGGAGGTAGAGTTAAACCGCACCTTAAAGAGAATGTTTGCCCGTTTCGCCCGCTTCTTGCAGGCAAACAGATGCCTCTTAATGCTGCATGACCCGATGAGCGATAAGCTTATGATCCAAGAACCGCTTATAGGGTTTGATGAGGATGATAGTGAGCGTTTGAAGAGGTTGAGCGAGATTGAGGGTGAATTCAGCGCCGCCTTCAGGGAACGCCGAATGGTAGCTTTGAACTCGCTTGAGGGGTGCGATGCACCTGATATACGCATGCTCCATGAAATGGGCATAAAGAGTGTGCTTGCTGTCCCTATGGTTTGGGAGAGGCGCGATGAAGACCAACATGTGATTGAGCGCAGACCGATTGGCATGCTCGCCTTCTTTGATAAGCGCGGTGATGGCGGCTTCATTACTGAGGATAGGCGAATTGTTGAGGTGCTCGCAAGGCAGGCTGCCGCAGTCATTGCCGGGGCACAACTCATCATCCAGGTTGTTGAGCGAAAGCAGGAGCTTGAAAGGGCGTTTCAGAGCATGCTTGCCGGCGTAATTATTGTGAACCTAAAGGGGAGAGTCCAACTTATCAACCAGATAGCGCTTAGCGCCTTTTGTAGCGGCATCAAGGACGGTATCGGAAAGCCATACGGTGAGGTTGTGAAGCACGATGGTGCAAAGGCGCTCATTGAACGGGCTTTAAATGACATGGCGGAGTTAGCCGAAGATATTGAGATAGCAGAGCCAGAGGAGCGCATCTTCAGGGGGCAGACGGCCGTCGTTAAGGATGAAAACGGTAACCCAACCGGGATAATAGCTATATTCACAGACATCACCGAAATAAGGCGGCTTGAGCAACTAAAGACGCACTTTGTTGCGGCTGTCTCACATGAGCTAAGGACGCCGCTCACTTCAATTAAGGGCTTCGTGGCAACCCTCCTTGATGACACCGAGGGCTACTTTGACCATCAGACACGATATGAGTTCTATCAAATCATTGACCAAGAGTGTGACAGGCTTCGCAGGCTAATTGATGACTTGCTCAACCTATCAAGGATTGAGAGAGGGTTGGCGCTTCAGCCGAATTGGCAGGTTGTGGATGTTGCTTCCGTTGTGAAGAGAGTGCTCGTAGCTCAGCAGGTATATACTGACAAGCATGAACTTGTCACCGACATACCTGAGGAGCTGCCTCCAATAGTCGCTGATGAGGATAAGCTTGATGAGATACTAACAAACCTTGTAAACAACGCCATCAAATATTCTCCAAATGGCGGCAAGGTTATCGTGCGGGTTATCCGGGAGGATAACACTTTGCTCTTCAGCGTCAAAGACCAAGGTATAGGAATACCAAGGGATAAGCTCGCCACAATATTTGAGAAGTTCGCTCGCATAGACACGAGGGACACAAGGGCAGCCGGCGGCACAGGGCTCGGTTTATACTTGGTCAAGCACCTCGTTGAGGCGCACGACGGTATGATATGGGCTGAGAGTGAGGGCGTAGGGAAGGGCTCCACATTCTACTTCCGATTGCCCATTTTCCCGAATAGGGCAAGGGAAGAGAAATATATCTTTCCCGAGGTCGAGAAGCACTTGCATTAATAAAAGCGCATGAGCACCCACATCATCAACTGCTGCTATCAGAATGCATGAGCGCAACACTATCTCAAAGAACAGTGCGGCATAGGCACCACGCCCATGAAAACCTTTTCAAGAAGTTAAAGTAAGGTGGCTGCTGCTTGAATCACGAAACGACAAAAACTCTTGCCATGTAGCGTCGCCTCTTGTGAGCGACGAAATTTAAAAGATCGTCGTGGACAAGCCATGGCGCTGCATTTGAAGATGGCAACAGAGTGCGCTATCGGCTTTATTATCTTACCGAGGCGAATGTGATGTTAAAGGGCAGCGTGCGGATAGCCATCGGTTCTGACCACGCTGGATATGAATTGAAGCGCTATATCATTGCAAAGCTGCGGGAAGAAGGTTACGAGTGTGTTGACTTCGGTGTGGATTCAAGGGAGAACGCCGATTATCCGGATGTAAGTTATGAGGTTGCGTTGGCAGTGGCAAGGGGAAATTGCGACTTTGGCATACTCATTTGTGGCACAGGTATAGGAAGCTCAATTGTGGCAAATAAGGTCTGCGGAGTAAGGTGCTCGCTGTGTTTGAATGAGTATATGGCTGCAATGGCAAGGGCGCATAACGATGCAAATGTGCTTGCGCTCGGAGCAAGGGTGCTCGGAAACGAGCTGGCATGGAACATAACTAAGACATGGTTAACAACGCCATTTAGCAATGAGGAGAGGCATGTCAGGCGTGTGCGCAAAATAAGCCTAATTGAGCGAGTGGGAAAGGGATGCCTCACAGCTTGCATTAACAAGGTGGAATGAAAAAGTGAATGGCGCAACAACTGAGGTAATGCAAGCTATCGCGGTTGTGTTGGCATTTCTGACCTCATGTGCTGTTACGCTCCTTATAACTCCATCAATCAAGCGGTTAGCAACCGCAGCGAGAGCGGTAGATGACCCAGCGCGTGATGAGAGGCGAATACACACTCATCCGATACCGAGGCTCGGTGGGCTCGCGCTGCTTCTTGGTGTGCTCTTTGGGACTTTAATCGGTTGGGTATCGCTTGCGACAAGCGCTACGCTCTCACAGAAGCTGAGTATGGAGATTGGCATGCCTTGGGTTGGAATATTGGTTGGAGCAATTTGCATCGCTGCAATTGGTGCGCTTGATGACATATTCGGTTTGGGGGCTTGGGTGAAACTGTTGGGGCAAATATTTGTCGCCCTGCTCACAACCGCATTTGGGGCGCGCATCCTGTTTTTCAAGTTGCCCGCTGTTGAAGGCTACATTTACCTCTCAACTGCGCAGAGTGTGTTTCTGACCGTGTTTTGGATCATTGTAATGGTCAATGCCGTAAACTTGATTGATGGCTTGGACGGATTGGCAGCTGGTGTATCATTCATTGCGGCTCTAACACTTTGCATCCTCACATTCCAGCAGAACATACTTTCAGTTGCGTGCGGTCTTGCAAGTGTTGCCGGGGCATGCATTGGCTTCCTGCCATACAACTTCAACCCCGCTCGCATATTCATGGGTGACACGGGGGCATTGCTGCTCGGCTACTTGTTCGCCACAATGTCAGTCGTTGGCACAGTCAAAAGCGCCCTCGCAATCTGGCTATTGCCTATTACCGCGGTTGTGCTCGGCTACCCAATCATGGACACATTGTTTGCCATACTGAGGCGAGCTTCCAAGCTGCAGCCAATCTTCAAAGCCGACAAAGCACATCTGCATCATCGGCTCCTTCAACATGGATTGACACACCGTCAGGCTGTGCTTGTCCTCTACGCATTGAGCTTTGCGCTGTGCGTGGCAGCCTATGCGCTTTCACAGCTCATATTCTGACCAGCAGCTATTGCCATACAAGCTTTCACCCTCGCTGAGCGCTCAGACCTTATTCACCATACCTCCATTCCAAGATGCCAGTGGAGAACCCCTTTCGCAAATGGATTTCGAGCCTCAGCTTAGTCGTGACCACCGGTTCAAATGTGACTCTGTTGAACTTGTCCTTCTCCACACCGTAGCTGGATGGGTTAAGAACTTCCCTCCAGCTCTCACCATCCCACCAAAGGACACGCCAGCTTTGTGGCACACGACAACCGCCAATCGGTTCATCATCAAACCAGTAAACTTCGCACCATGAGACTTTAATCGGTTTCGTGAAGGTGTATTGAACCCACTCAGTTGTGCTGCGGTGATCCCACGCTGTCCACCTCGGTATGCTGTGGTCATTGGAGCTTTTTGGCAGCAAGCCATCGTGCAGGGCTTCAACTGTGTCAGCATGCCATGTGTGTGATGCCTCCGCTATTTCCTTTGAAGTCTCTTTCCAGACATGTCCACGCTCGCCCTCTTGAGCAATGCGAGGTAAGACGCTGACCCGCAGCCTTGCGCAACCCATCGGAATTAGCGTGACCTCTTCAACTGGCTCGTCCGAATGAACAGGGCTATCTTGCAGTGGACCTACAATTCCACCGACCATCGTCCATTGCGGGATGCGCTTGCCCTTTGCTCGTATCTCAATAGGAGCGTTTTCAATCGTGAACGGTTGCGGCGATAGCGGCTTTGGTTTCTTAAAAATCTCAAATGAGCGTTCCGGTCTTTGAGTGTCAGCGATGAGCCCATAGTTCCAAGGCGTTGTCGGGAAGACTTCATAAGCTACCCAATCACCCCGCTCATCATACCTTTTCCAGCTTTCCCCTATCTTTAGCGAGAACCAAAGTGGACCGTAGCGCACCGAAATAGCATTTTTCTGCCTCTCCCAAACTTTCACTTGCAATCGCATTGGCAAGCGCAAAAGCAACTTATCGCCATCTCGCCATTGGCGCTCAATGATGGCGAACGAGTTCGGCTTTATAACGCCCTTAATCTGATCGCCGTTAATTCGCACTGTTGCACCTTCACACCATGATGGGATTCGCAACGCCAATGGGAAGCGAACCGGCTTATTGGTTTGTATGGTGACCTGCACCAATTCATCAAACGGGTAGTCTGTGTCAACAGCAATGCGAGCGGTTGTGCCATCTCCAACTTTTGCCGTTGCTTCGCATGGCGCATAGAGCACCGCTGCAAGCCCATTTTTGGGGGTTGCCATCCACAGGTGCTCTGTGAAGTTCGTCCAACCTAAGCCATGGTTGTGCTGGCAACAGCGGTAATCAAACGGGTCATAAGAAAGCATCTTTCCGGCGTTCTGAAGGAAGGGCGCTTTATTCCCCCTATCAAGTTGAACCATATTTGGCGCTGTCAAATAGTGCAGCGCTTTGTAATCCGGGGTGAAGGCTGCCGGCAATGAATTGAGGGCGATCTCTTCAGCCCTATCCGCCCAAATTCCATCACCGGTGATGCGAACGAGCATTGTGTGGCTCTTAATGAACTCGACCATGCTGCAAGTTTCTGCTGCTTGCTGCGGACCAGTGTAACCATGACGGCAGTTTTCGTCCGCAGCAAACATTCCGCCCGGAACTTGACCATAGACGCTCATCACCGCCTCATAGTTTCGCATAGTCGCATGCAAGTATCGTGTGTCCTTTGACACCAGCCAAAATTGCGCCGGCTCACGGAAGCCCTGGCATATGTTGACGCCATGCCAACTTGCCACTTCCCTCTTCCATGGGGCTGTGCAATCGTGTATGACCCTCGCAATGTCAATCAGCCATTCCTCGCCGGTCATGTTGTAAAGCCAAAGGATGCTGTCAAGCAGATCGCCACCTCTGACATGTTGCCATCCACCGCCTTTTGTCGGCGGCAGCAAGTCTTCAAGCGGGACTGTCGCGAGCCAGCGGCAAAAGCGAAGCATGAATGGAATGACACGCCTATCGCCTGTTGCTTCGTGATGCGTTCGTAAAACATCCAATGCCAACATGTGTGCCCATAAATCACGGTTGCGCCAGTTCTGTCTCGGACCAAAGTAGCCGCTCTCATCCTGGCTGGACAGTATTGCTTCAATCCACTTTTGCGCCTCAGCGACGAGCTTTTTATCACCCATTATGTATGCGAGCGCCGTAAAGCCGCGAAGCCAGTAAGGCAATTCCTCCCAGTGTGAGTGACCCTCGCCTTTTGGATTAGCCCAAGCATTTCCATCCCACTTGCACCACGGGCTGATTTCATGCAGCCGTCCCAAAAGTCCATCAGCCATTAGGCGCAATTGCATTTCAAGCCAATCCTTTGGCTTGATGCTTCCCGTGGGAAGTTTAATTA
>JANXAS010000052.1 GCA_025062195.1 Armatimonadota bacterium | reverse complement strand
GTTGAATTTGACGCAAAGCATCTTCCTTCCGTTCGTCCCAACTACGCTCAAATACTCCAGCAGCAACTGGTGGAGCAAGAACTTATCCCTGCTGTTGTAAGTTGCCAAGTCGCAACATCAGGTCTCTTGTCGGAAACGGTTGAGCCGATCATGATTTTCGCTAAGACCCTTCGTGCCCGCGCTGTTTGTTTGGTCGGGGCGACGGATTGGGGAGCGCTGGCTGGCGAGATTAGGAAATTGGCGGAGACAGCAGAAAACTTGTCCCTTCCCTTAGGGTTGTCAATGCCGACACAAGTGGGAGTTTCCCAGAAACTTTGCGATTTGCTTGACGAAATCGCCTCACCTTACCTCGGCATTTGCATTGAAGTTGGAGCGGAGGTAAACCCCAACGAAGAGTTTTGGCGAGATTTGGTCACTGCAACACCTTTTGCCCTCCATGTTCGCCTTCACTTTTTCGACCTTGCAAAATCTCTAACTTGGCTTCCTGTAGTTGAACTTCTGCGTGAAGTTGAATACGACGGCTTCATCAGCGTCGTCAGAGTTCCAGAACCCGCTGAAGAATCATTGAAGATTTTGTCAAGTCAACTTTCTTTCATCACGAGGTAGTTGCCTCACCGTTGAGCAACTTTTGCCATCCATAAAATTCCGCTCCGTCCAAATCAATCCTCATTGCGTTTTTGTGCCCGGCTTACGCCTAAATTACGGAGGCGCAAACAGGCATGGATGAGGAATGAGGTTGTCGCAGCCTTGAGAATTACGGCTCCAATTTTGAGATTGACAGAAAGACCAAACGGGGGCGAAAGCAATGAATTGCCAGCAAGTGTATCGCTATCTGCTCGCTTGGATTGAAGGAGAACTGGGCGAAGCAACTTGGCTTTCATTAGCGCAACATATGGACGATTGTGAAAGATGTTGAGCAGGAGCACAAAGATTGAAAGAACAATTGCAACGCTGCAGGCAGTTGCGAACAGCGATGGAGTTCCAGCCATACCGTAGCGCCTTTGGCAAAGGTTGACACCAAGAAGGAAAAGATTGCCGTCGTTTACAGCCATTTTTGAGACAGCGTGTGTTGGTCTCTTGCTCAGATGGGACGCAAGGGGCATCGCACCTTCAAGCCAACCGTTGCAAGCCGGCGCTTTCAGGCAGGCGTAGTGAGCGGGAAAAACGAGCGAAGGCAAAACAATTTGGCTCAAAAGCAAATCACACTCATGGGAGATTTGACGCTTGCTTTTAGGAGACCCATTAACCTTGAAGGCTCAAAGCGAAGAAACCGACCAACTTTGTCGGACAGACTTTCGTTTGTCCCTACAAGTTTTTCTCGTTTTAGTCCTTTGACGCTCAACGGAGCGACAGCGCTGGCTTTTGCGAAGGTTCAGCCAGACCGCTTATGTGTTAACTACCTTGAACGCTGTTTGGCTTTTGATGAAAACTCATCAATGCCGACGAATTGCAAGATTTCGGGAGCGACATTCAACTTGACGATGAATTAGTCTGGTTTTCCGTGACAGTTGAAACTCAACAACCTGCAGAGCCTGAACCTTACCTCATCTTCGTGCAAGTGACCGACCAACAAACTCAAACCGTTCGGACAGTCAAGGTTGACACAACCGACCCCCAAAAACATTGTCGCCAAGTGGAGCGAAGTAAACAGCAGTAAATGAGCAATTGTGCGAAGTGCGGGGTGCGGAGTGCAATGTTCGGAATTCAGAGTTTTCGGATGTTAAGGCTATTGCTGCGCCGAAAAAATTCGGAGGGCGAGGCTACTGCCGAGCCGAAGATTAGGCGGGTCGGCAAATGGGCAAGTCAATGTAGGGACAGGCGAAGCCTGTCCGAAAAAGAAACAATCTTGCGGATTTCACCCGACCCTACGAGAAAATTCGGCAAGCCAGTAGGCTTGCCCTCCGAAATGATGGAAAATTCGCAACAGAAAAATTCGGAGGGCAAGTTTACTGCCAAGCCAAAACGGGTGCGGAGTGTGATGTGCTGGGTGCAGGGTTTTGCTTTGGGCAGGGATTTATTTTGCGCCGAAAAGTAGGCGGCAGTTTTGTCCGAGAAGAAAAAACTTGAGCCGAGCCCACCAAAGCACCGATAAACCTTGTGGTAAAGAACGAACTTTTAAACTTTGAACGAGTGGCAAATTGCACGAAGATGGACTAGAATGTGAGACGAGGGATGAACGATGGTGACAGGGGTTCGTCCACGACTTGGACTTGTTCTTTTCGTCTTCGCCTTTGCCCTCTCAATTCGTCTCCCTTTCGCCTTCCATCCTGCTGCGCTTCATATTCGTGAAGCCGAATACCTTGACCTTGCGCGCTATTTTGCGAAGGAGGGTCGTGGGAGGAGTTGTTTGACTTGGCACTTGTTTGACGGCGTTAAGAGAGAACATTGGTCTGAAACAAGCCATCCGTTGCTCTTGCCAGTATTGAGTGGCGGGGTGTTGCACTTAGCCACTTACTTGCACCCTGAACCTGAGAAAATGCTCGCTCGCGACGATTCTTGGAAAATTGCCCGTATTCTCAACACCTTCGTTGGCAGCATCGCAGTCGCAGTTTGGTTTAATGTGGCAGCGTCATTGACGAACTCACTCATTCTGGCTTTTCTATTCGCAATTTTGCTTGCCACAAATCCCGCATTGGTTCAAAACAGCGCGATGAACATGCCAGAGCAATGGCTATTGCTTCTAATAGGGTTGACACTTTGGAGTTGGCAGCAAAAACGAACGAATGTTTTGCCGATTGCCCTTGCTGCACTTGTTCTCGCTCTTTTGACAAGCGTTGCGATAAGTGCGGGAGAATTCACACCTACCCTCTTCTTAGCCACTTTCTTAGCCACTTACCTGCCCTTACCCTTCTGGTGGCTGCTTGGTGCGGTAGCGTGGTTATCTGAAGACAGGAAGTCAATGAAGTTGTTTGCCTGCTTAATTGCGATTAGTGCGCTGACAGCGTTCGCTGGCTTGTTGTGGCTCAACACATTAACGCCTTACTTAGTGCTAAGCGAACTCGTAAAAATCGCTTCCTTTTGGCTTTTGCCTTTCTTTCCAGCCTTGCCGTTCATTTTGTTCCTTTTGATTTGGCGTCGTTTTTTCGGTTGGGAAAAAGAAGGTGCATTGTGGGCAGGCATTGGTGGCGCAGTTGCTTCTTTGACTCCACATGCCCGTCCAGAAGGTTTGTTGCTTGTTTTGGCTATTCCCTTCTCACTGACCAAAGGCTCTCATCGCTTGACTGCACTTTCAAGTTGGCTTTTGGGACTCATTCTGAGTTTGCTGATTTTCTGGCGCACTAACCATTCACTGCCTTCAATCGCATGGTTGCTCAACTTTCGTGTCCTTGACTTCACTGTTGACAGTTGGCGCTTGTATGGTCAACCGTTACCGAGTTTCGCGGAATTCGTCTCAGCAAACTGGAACGCAATTGTTGAGCGTATTTTGGCAAAGACATGGATGCTTTCAATTCATCTGGCACACGCGTTCAACTTGCTTTGGCTTGCTGTTCCGCTGGCATTTTGGCTTTGGAGAGCGAAAGGGAATTGGGGGTTACAACCACTTGCCAATGCGTTGCCCTTTTTGGGGTTGCTTTTCTTCGCTGTTCATTGCTTTGTTTGGTCAACTCCAGCAGAGCCACGCTTGATCTTAGTGCCATTGGTCTTTTTTGCCCTTTGGCTTTTCTGCCTTTGGCTTAGTTGGCTTCAACTCAAGGGATTTGCTCCTCATTCTCTCTTTTTGTTCACTGTGACCGTTGTCATTGTGCTTACCATAAATGCATGTGGTTTAGGTCGCATCTGGCGAACTGAATCTGATTGGCACCCCAAAGCCTTAGAGTTGGCAACAAACATGACAGATGCAATGGTTGAGCCCGTTCCGATGGATGCATCAAAAATGGGTTGTGGGGTCGTTTCAAACATGCCTTGGTTGATTTCGCTTCGTTCTCATCGTTTGCTGGCGCTCATGCCGCCTTTGGAAACATCAAGGAAGTTTGACGAATTTGTCAAAGAGCATAAGCCGCAGGCGTTCGTTTTTTTGCTTTGCGGTCGCACGCCCAAGCAAGCCGTTGAGAAAGAGCCAAGAGCGAAAGCATGGCTAATTTGGCATCAAGGGGAATTGAAACTGCGTCAAGAATGGGCACCTCGGCTTGAATTGGTTGACTGGCGTCTCTTCCACAACCGAGATTGTGTCAACATCGTTGCGATGCTCGTGCCTAAAGATCCAAAGGCATGCTGGATTTCAAATGGAATTTCGGCTCAGTTGGGCAATAGACATACTGTCCGAAAACCATCAACTATCAAAGATACATGAAAAAGCATTCACTAATGGCATTTGTAGCAAAGAATAGCTGCTTTAATTTCTTGACTTAATGGGATTATGCAGTTGAATAACGATAACATCGCACATTGCGCCAATTTAACGCCACTCCGCTATCGCTTCGTGGCTAACTACGAACCTAACCAACAAAGCTTGTAGTAAAGAGCATTTCGTCCAATGCAACCATCGCTGCAGACAATGCATCATAACATTGCAAATTTGCCCAGGGGGTGAGGTCATGAATTGGGAAAAGGTTTTGCGAAATGCGGGAGTGATAACAGTCATCATGCTAAGTAGCGCTACGGCAATTTATCTCACTCAGAGTGTGGGCAGCAGTGTGCGTGAAGTGCGCATTGACTTTGAAAGTGGGCTACCGGAGGGCACGGAAGGGAAGGCAACACTTGTGAAAGAGCCAACCTATAGCGGTCAGTTTGCGTTGCGAGTCGGCGTCAAAGAGATGGCGAAGATCATGGTGTCTAAAAAGCCAGTTTATGGCACAGTGCGAATCTGGTTTTATGAGAGTGGGACGACCTTGGAGAACGAAAGGCAATATGCCTACGGACCGCTCATTGGGCTTATGGATGCTGATGAAAAATTTGTCGCTTATGGTCGCTTGTATGCACCATACTTAGCGGGCAATCGTGGCTATGGCTATATCAACACAGCGACACGCAGTTGGTATGAGCGCATGTGGGCAGGTGGCACTGTCAAGCAAGGGTGGCATGAATGGACATTTCGTGTTGCATCCGATGGAATGATGGAAGTGCTGCTTGATGGCAGAGCAGTCCGTGCCGAGATGGCTGAATTGCCCAATGGATTTACGCATATCGTCATCTTTGGCAGCCGTGAGAACTTTCCAGACCCAGCGATCATTGATGAGATCATTGTGACAATTGATGGCGAAATGAAGCCAAGTGTCATAGAGCGAAAACCACTTTCAGGTAAGTTTGAGATACCGTTCCGAAAAGAGTTAATTGGAAAGCATCCTCGCCTTTTCTTTACGGAAGAGGAACTGCCGAAGTTGCGTGAGCGTGTAAAGACCACGCACAAGCGTTTCTTTGAGGGTGCACTCAAGTATGCACAGGCTGCACTTGCGCCATTGAAGGACGAAAAATGGCTCTCAGATGGAACAGAGGCACAACGGTGGGGTTGGTGGCGAATGGCAACGCTTGCTTTCGTTGCTGCAATTACAGACGAGCAGCGCTATAAGGAAGCTACAAAGCAACTGCTTTTGACCTTCTGTCGTTCAAGGCACTTTGAAATTGGACAAGAGCGCGACTCAGGTATGGGTGCTGCCAACATACTCGCAGGGGCTGCCATAGGATACGATGTGGCTTACCATTGGTTGAGTGAGCAAGAGAGGCAACTTGTTCAGGACAAACTTTGGCTTCAAGTTCATCGCATGTATGAACTTGGCTTCATGCAAAAGGGCAGCGGTCCACATTACTGGCAGCAAGATCCTCAGAACAATCATCTCTTTCATCGCCTCGCCGGGTTGCTTTTAGCTTCGCTTGCACTTTACGGTGACATACCTGAGATTGATGGCTATTTGGACTATGGCATTAGGAAAGCTCAGGAAGTGGTGAAGTGGCTTCCGCCAGATGGCTCCAATCATGAGTCCGTCAGCTATCAAGCATTCGGAACGCAATATCTTATTCCAACGCTTTGGGCGCTGAATCGGTGCACTCATGTTGACCTACTAACCGGGCAGGAGTGCATTCGTAAAATGGCTCACTTTCGTGCTCACATGGTTCTGCCTACAAGAAGGCATGTCTGGGACTATGGCGATGGTGGACGCGCTGTTGGATGGTTCAATCATTACCACTTCCTAATTGCATCACTGTTTCGTGACCGCTATGCGCAGGCATTACACATGAGAAATTATGAAGCTGCTCCAGAGAGTTATGATTACCAGTGTTGGCTCATTCTATTTTACGACCCTACACTTGAACCTGCCGACTTATCAACATATCCCACATGGCGCTACTTCCCAGACTTAGAGGTTGCGACATTCCGCTCAAGTTGGGATGACCCGAATGCGCTTGCTGCATTTTTCAAGTGTGGTCCATATGGTGGGCACATGCTTTGCCGTTACCGTGAGTCGGCGGAGAAGCCACGCTATGTCAATGTCGCACATGACCATCCAGATGCAGGGCACTTCATGGTCTTCTGGCGTGGCGAGTTCTTTGCAATGGACTCAGGCTATGCGCGCTTTCGCAAACTCACCGCCGACCATAATACAATCCTCGTCAACGGAAGAGGACAAGCTGGCGAAGGCTTTGGATGGACACAGCCAATCTCGGATATGGGTAAAAGGGCACGCATAGTAGAGTTCTTTGGCGCCCCAGGATATGGCATTGTAAGAGGGGAAGCCGGGCGCTTCTATGAAGGATTGAAACAGTTTGAACGGACTTTTGTTTACCTTGATGATGCTCACATGCTGGTTTGTGACCGCATCTCTGCACTGAAGCCAAGCACGATTGATTGGCTCTATCACTGCGATGGCGAATGGAGAGAAGTCGGAAAAGGAACATATGAAATCACGAAGGGCAACGCCAGATTCCGCATATCCATATTGCATCCTAATGGTGGGCAGTTTGAAGTCGCAGAACATGTCGCAGATGATGGGCGCGGTGAGAAGAAGTTGCGCTTGCGTGCAAGGTGGGAGAATTGGTTAGACGGCTTCATCGTAGCGCATCTATCACCACAGTGGGAAAATCCTGCGGTGTGCACTGGCATTGAGAAACTCACAAATGGATTCGCTATCGCCTTCAAGAGGGGCAATGCCGAAGAACTTTTTCTCCACTGCATCGGCGAAGGTGCTATCACGACTCGTGGAATCGTCATGAAGGCAGATTTGGGCTTCATTCATGCCGGTAAAAGTGAATGTGAGTTAATGCTCATACGAGGGACACAGTGGGAAGGATATGGAGCCAGTGTTTCGCTAAGCCATAGGGGGAATTTGCTGCTGCGTTGGGACGATATGAGCGTGCAACTCTTCATCACCGCGCCATTGGATGAAGAGCCAAGCGATGTCAAAGTTACCATTGCCTTGGACAAAATAGACCGGAGGAAGCAGTTCAAGGTTAATGGACAACTCACTACGCCGGAATTGGTTGATGGTCGTTGGCTGATTCGCATGAAAATGCCAAAACCTTCAGAGGAATTGCCTTAAGAGCCCAGAATCCTCATTTGTCGCATATTGTGACATTTCATAATTCAAACGGCAATATGGATGATGAATGGCATACTTACGAAAGCCACCCTTTACTCCAAAGTTTGTAGTTTGTTATTTAGGTTCGTAGTTAGCCACGAAGCGTTAGCGTAGTGGCGTTAAGTTAGTGCAAAGTGGGATGCTATAGTTTTACCTGCACATTGAACTTAGCACTTTTTTACGGCACTCCGCTTTGCTCCGTGCCTTACTACGAACCAACAGGGGTAAGGCTACTGCTGAGCTAAAATTTTTCACCAAAGAAAAACTCTTAGGGCATGGCTACTGCCCTGCCGAAAAATCAAAACGAAAAAAATTGGCAAGCCAATAGGCTTGCCCTCCGAGGACAAAACGAAAATTCTTGGCACGCCAAAAGTGTGCCATTCAAGATGACGGAGAAAATCGGAGGGCAAGAGTATGCCAAACCAAAAAGAATTTTCTTCGCCATCTAAGACGGTGCTCAAAAATTCGTCAGCTACTATGGGCTAAAGCCCATAGCATGATTTTGGAAAAGCATGATTTTGTTATCCATGCCACTGTCTTTAGCCAGTGGTTGATGACGAAACAAATGAGTGCCGAATTCATTCGGCTTTTCTACGAACCAATGGGGCTCACTACCTGAGAGCTTTCCTTTGCCCGACTTTTAGCTCTTTGAAGAGCCTTTGACCTATACAAGCAGCTAACTTCACACTAAAGGGAGCTAAAAAGCGAGGCAAACAGTTGCAGCCCGGACTTAATCATTCCCGATTTGAAACATCAAAGTAAGGTCTTGCAACATCAAACGAGTAACCGGCATCGGTGTATGCCTTTTTCAGGCGTTCAAGATGCTCATCGTCCCAGTAGATTCCGATGATTGAGCCTCCGGAGCCAGGAAAACTCGTTGGCGCTCCAAGTTCCCTTCCAAGTTCAATCATCTCAATGTTATCCCTGCCAATCGCCTCGTCTCCGAGGATGCTGCGCCTAATGTCAAAGTTACGATTCATAAGTTTCGCAAGCCTCTCATAGTCACGCTGCAATAGCGCGTTGCGTGCTTCCTCAGCAATCTCAATCCACTGCCTAACGGCATCAATAACTTGCCTATCACCGTGTTCATACCGGAAGCGCAAGCTGCTATGCACCCTTCCAGAGAATGAGGGTGAGTTAGTCCAAGCAAGGAAAGTGGGCGGAAGCAATGAGGCATCCAAGGTCTCATATTGCCCATGACCGTAGCGTTCCATCAACTCCTTTGAGAAATCCATGAACACTAATCCGTCATAAACTTGAGCGACACGGTCCTGCAAACCAGCTGTTATCTCAAGCTCCTCTCTCTCAACACTCAAAACTATGTTTGGAAGTATCGGCTTTGGTATATGCTCCTCAGTCAGGTTGAAGAACTTCATTAACGCACGAAACAGTGCCACAACAATTGCGCTTGAGCCGCCTAAGCCAACTTGTCTTGGTATATTCGTCTCATACTCAACTTTGAAGCCAATCCTTGGCAGCCTTATGCCATGCTCACGACAATACTGATTGAAGCGCTTGCATCCGGCAAAGAGCAACCTCAGCCCACCGTAATAGCCATCCCTTTCTGCAATCGCTTCAAGCTCATCAAGGCTCTCAAACTTAGTTGGGTCAAGTTTAGGGTGCATCACAAGTTCAATGGCATTGCTCTCGCTCACACGCACCCTCGCACTAAAGTTAGTTATTGTGCATGCTATCACTTTACCAAAGTAGCCATCAGACGGATTGCCAGCTATGGCAATTCTTGCCCTCGCTTCACCTTCGGCTACGATGAAAGCCATCGGCTCTCACCATCCATCACATATTTGCAAGGGTGGCTTTCAGCCACAAAATTGTCCTTATAGCTCATAAGGGCACCTTGTCAAAAGCTTCATGGCGAGACGCACATGCCGCCTTGGTGTTGGCTTAAAGCGAACGAATCAGATTCGCCATCTCAATCGCAGCCAATGCAGCATCAGCACCCCTATTGCCCTGCTTACCGCCAGCGCGCTCAAGCGCTTGGTGAAGGTCTTCTGCTGTCACTACGCCGAAGATGGTTGGCACGCCAGTTGTCAACGCAACTTGTGCAATGCCCTTAGCTGTCTCAGAGGCAACATACTCAAAGTGAGGCGTGTCACCTCGTATGATGCATCCAAGGCATATGACAGCGCTGTATTCCTTACTCTCGGCGAGCTTGCGCGCAATTAGCGGTATCTCAAAGGAGCCGGGCACCCAAACAATAGTTATGTCCTCATCACTTGCGCCGTGTCTTTTCAACGCATCAAGTGCGCCACCCAAAAGGCGCCTTGTCACAAGTTCGTTAAATCGGCTGACGACAATGCCGAAGCGCAGCCCCTCAGCAATAAGCTGCCCTATGATTTCACGAGCCATACCCTTCACTCCCCTTATGCAACAGCTTGGATCACAACCCTCGCCAAAACTGTGAGCGTTAGCACAAACATGGCTATGTCACGACGCACAACGCCAACTGGATGATGGCTGCTCATGAGAAGCAAAGCCGTCATCTCCCACGCCTTTGCGAGCACGGAGATGGTATAGCCGATGCGCATGTCAGCCGGGTAACGGGCATTTAGAAGCACAAACATGAAAATGGCATAGGCAGTTATTAGGACGCACACAATCAAGATTGCCAAACGCATTTGAAACTCAACTGAAGATGTGCTTGTTACGCTCCCAAGTTCGCCAGAAGATTGAATTCCCAAAAGCGGCGAAAGAACAGTGCCTGTGAATATTAGCGCAAACACAACGGCGCGCAGACAAAGAAGCAGGCTTGCCCACGGAACCTGCCACGGCACACCATCGTATGTTGGAACAAACTTCTCCGGAAGAAGAACCCACCTTGCTCCCCAATATACGAATGCAGTTGCAAATGCGCAAAGCCAACGAGATGATGCATCCAACAGCTGGCCATTATATTTGAGCCAACGCAGCGATAGTATGGCTCCACCAGCACACACGATAAGCACTATAAGCTGTTCGGACAATGGCATTGCCAAATCGGAGAGCAAATACAGGATGCAAAATGAAAGCAGCGTCAGGTCATAAACGAGCGCCAATGCAACTCGCCATGCACCTTTGCCCTCAGACATTGATATGCCTGTGCGCATCTTAATGCCACCACTCTTTTGCAAGATGAGTTCTACAAATGGTGCAAAGGTTGAACGAACCCGCCAATGAATTAGGGCTTACGCAGCCAGCATTTTCAAGTGCGGACAACTCTCTGCCCCGAAATCGCAAAGCCAAAGATGCGGGCAGCTTAAAAGCAGATCATACAACTGCCCGCGCAACCCCAACGAGTTAAATCATTTGCATGATTCAGTAAGAGCCTCACCTTCCAACAAAGTTGGAAGGAAGAAACTCACGCTGAGATGAAGCAAGCCAAACAAATTGCACAGCAGCGCTACCTCACCGCTTTAAACTCCAAAGCCTCAAAGAGCAGCCTCTCAAAGCCGTCGCTTATAAACACTGGTTGAACATTCAGCGCTGATGATATTTGAATAGCAAGCTCACGCTTTATCCAGTCAATGTCAACTTCGGTTTGCAATAGGCTTACCATGTCAGTGATTGAAGATGGCGACAGCCCACACGGCTTGATCAGCTCAAACATGCTCAACTCAACGGACGCGTTTAAAGCAAGCCCATGCATAGTCACCCAGCGCCTGACGGCAATACCTACGAACCCGACTTTCATCCACTTGCCGTTGACAAAGACCCAAACTCCAGGGTGGTCAATCATTGCAGCGTTTATACCTCGCTTGGCGAGAACCTTTATCATGGCGAACTCAAGCGAGTGCACAAATTGCATCACATCAATTTTGAGCTGGCGCAAGTGAACTATGGCGTATGCCACAACTTGCCCAGGGAGATGTAACATCGCTTTGCCACCACGATTGCATTCAATCACCTTAATGCCAAGCGAGGTAAGTTCATCCGGTTTGCAGAGCAAGCCATCAACTGAGCCGCTGCGTCCAATCGTTATTGTTGGCTCGTGCTCGAGCAAAAGCAGTTTATTTGATATAAGGTTGCGCAAGCGCAAATTAAGCAAGCTTTCTTGGAGCTGAAGGCATTCATCGTATGGCACATGCCTGCCCAAGTCATGGACCTCAATTGTGCCAACAGCATACAAGGTTATTTCACCACTCCCGAAAGCAACTCCTCATAGAGCTGCTGTGTATGTTCAACCATCCTTGCGACCGAAAAGCGCGCCATAACTGTGCTCCTCCTCTTTTGGCGCATCTGTTCGGTGTGCATCTCGTTGTCTTGCAGGATTCGCACGATTGCCTCAGCCAGTGCCTCACTTGATTTTGGCTCAACAAGCTCCCCAATAATAATCGCGTCGCCACACTCAGATGCACATGCCTCAAACACATCCCTGTTCCCGATAACATCGCTTAACACAATCGGTAAACCAAATGCGAGCGCCTCAATTGGAGTATATGGCATGCCTTCATAAAGCGATGCGAGCGCATAAATATCAAAAGCGCTGTAGACAGACCAATCATCGTGCACAGAGTTTTCAAATACGATGCGTCCTTTCGCTTTGTCGGCAGCGAGAGCGCGCAATTGCCGTTCAAGTTCCCCTCTACCAACAAGCACAAGGTAAGCATTGCTCAAAAGCGAAAGCACCATTGGCATTGCTTCAATGAGATATCTGTGCCCCTTTTGTCTCCTAAAGTCAGCAACGCATCCGATGACAAACGCATCTTCTGGTATGGACCACTTGTCTCGCCAATGCATACGGTGATTGACACAGGGCTGCAAGAGCGAGAAGTCAACGCCATTCTCAATCAGGCGAATCTTCTTCGGAGATGCAATCTTCTCCATGAGCGCAGCTTGCCTCTCGCCGTTTGAGACTGCAATGATTACATCAGTAAACCTCGCAAGCAGACGCTCAATTTGAACGAACAAACTTCGCTTTAGACCGCATTCATGCATCATAAATGAAAATGCGTGCGGTGTGTAAACGACTGCTGGCACGCCAGCAATTAGCGCTGCGATGCGCCCTATCGCGCCAGCTTTACTGCTATGTGCATGCACTATCTGCGGGCGCAGCCGCTTGAATATAGCGCACACAATGATTAGCGAGATTAAGTCGGCAATAGGCGATATGCGCCTTTGCATTTGAACAACAAACACTTTGACACCAACGGAACGCATCCACGCTATATCTCTAACGAAGCGCTCGTCACGGCGCGTTGAACATACGATGGACAAATTGAAGCGCCCTTTGTCCATATGCCGCACCAAGTCAATCAAGTGCCGTCTTGTGCCACCAACCGTCGCTTCAAGAACATGTGCGATTAGAGGGCGCATGCCAGTTGCCATACCACCAACTGTTTTCGTGCTACAACATTGGTATGCACTACGCATGGCACGCATTGCCGGCAGAACTCAGATTTCACTTGCTTACATTGATTGTCCACGCTTCGCCGTCACCGGTTGACAGTCACTCAGCTTTATGACCTTTACCTGCCAGCAAATGCTGGCTTGCGCGCTTGACCAAAGCATAATAGCGCTACCTCACGGGCATTTTGCAGCCAGCAGCATACAGCTGGAGGAGAACACGATAGTAAGTTTTTCAATTCGCCGCTGCCACCATTACCGATGTGAGATTGCAAGCACCTTACTTAAGCGCCTTCTAAAGGCATCCCAGAGAAAACGCCCCACAGTTATAGCCTCCGGCATGCGCAGCACCCACGCAGAAACACCGAAGAAGGCATAGCCAATGAGGCTTCCCGACAAAGCTATGGCAAGGTGAAGCAACCTTTTAGCCTCATAACTTGGTGTGAGCATGTGAAGCAGTGCCATGAATAGTGAGAGCGCAAGGGAAGTTATTAACATGTGCACGACAAATTGCTTCAGCTTGCCCCATGGTAAGCCACCAAGCCAAAAATGAAGTATGGCATACACGATGAGCACCTTGAGCGTCTTAGAGATGACGAGCGCAAGGGCAAACGCAGGTAAGCCAGCCTCAAACACAAAAACACCGCTTAAGAGCACGGCGAAGAAGACGAAGTCCGCAAGTATGCCAAGGAGCGTTGGGACAAGTGTGTTTCCGAGGGCATAGAACCATTTTAGTGTTGGCTCCTCAAGCGCAAAGATTGTCAAGCCCGGCAAGTAGAATAGGAGCGCCGATAGGACAAGTTTTAAGTCCTCACCTTTGAAGCCGAGCAAGCCGCGAGCAAGCGAACCGGCAAGTGCCATCATAATGATTGTCGTTGGGACGAAGACAAAAACCATTATGCGAAAGACGCTCAGGAGTGACTCAGCGAGCTCACTGCGTTCCCTCTTCGCACTCAACTCCGATATGAAGGGATAGATGACAACACTCACAGCGTAAGCAATTATCTGCCACGGTTGGTCAAGCAGCTTTCGCGCGTAACCGAGCGCGGCGAGCATGCCTTCTCCAATTCTTCCGGCAACGAGTGTCTCGCCCCAACTGCGTGCGAGCGCGAACATAACCCCGGCAATAAGCGGGACCATCAAGATGCCAGCTTTGATTAAGTCCGGATTGGAAAGTTGCAATGACGGTCGCATGTATCTCACCTTGCCTCTAAGACCAGGCAATTGCACAAGCAGCCTGAGCATAATGCCGGCTATCGCACCGAGTATGGCAGCAATCACAACATCACTCTGAGTCGGATGACGAGTTATCAGGGCTACAGTTCCAAAGCCAACGACTACACATACTCGTCTAAGCGTCTCAGCGAGGGCTGGCAATGTGAAATTGGCATACGACTGCAAAAGAAGCTCAAGCAAGTTTGACAGGCAGTAAAAGACAAGGAATGGGAATGTGAAGCGCAGCGCAAGCACAGCGAGTTGGAAGTTCTCAACATCCTCGTGCAGGTAATGGAGCATGATGGCTGTGAACTTGTCAGCCCAGAATGCGCCAGCGAAGGCAATCACAGCCAAAATGAGCGCAAGCAATGTGCCCATCACATTGGCAAAGCGAAATGCTGCAGCGTCACTCTCAAGTGTTTGGCGAGCAACGAATAGCGGCAGGAAAGTTGGCTGAAGTAACTTCTCAACTTTCGTGTATAGCTCAACGAGCACCCTATCAACGACGAAGCGGTAGATATCAGCACCAGCTTTAACTCCGAGGAAATGCGCCATTATCACCTCGCGCAATATCCCAAGTATTGGGTTGAGCGCCCTAAAGCCGCTTACAACCGCCGCATACTTCACAATGCCTTTTCGCCTATCAACCACTTCCCTTGCTTCCTCAATGAGAATTGCGCCTTCATCCGACATCGCCATCACCCACTAACCATGTTGGATTAAGGCTTGATGTGAAACACTTGTCGCATCCGAGCTTCAACTCAAGAATAAGTTGCCGAGCCTCAAAGCATTTTCCTCGGCAACAAAATCCGTGAGCAGCTTTTGATAAGCCCCTTCCGCAAGCTTTCGTGCAAGCTTATCATCCGAGAGCACCTTACCAATTGCTTCAGCGAGCGCTTCATCGTCACCTGCTGGGAAGAGAAGACCACTTTCGCCGTCTTCAACGAATTCCGGTATGCCACTTATGTTAGATGCAATTATTGGGAGCGATGAAGCAGCAGCTTCAAGTATTACATTCGGCAAACCATCCCTGTCACCGTTGCTTGCAATGACGCTCGGAACAATTAGTGCAGCAGCTCTCGCATAATATTTCGCCACATCGGCGTGCCTAACACTGCCAACGAATGTGACGCAGCCACACAACTTAAGTTGTCTTGCGAGCATCTCCAACTTTTGGCGCATCGGACCGTCGCCAACCACAACGCACTTTGCTTTGCCGCGCAACCTCGCCAATGCCCTGAGAAGGACATCAACGCCCTTCTTTGGGACAAGCCTGCCAACAAAGAGCAGTGCGCCGCGCTCACGAACATTCTTTTCGCCAGCAAGCTCGGCGAACTTGGCTATCTCACTGCGCAGCAAGCCGTGATAGACAAGGTGCAATTTATCAACGGCGTCAGAATATGCACCTTTCAGGTAATCAAAATTGGCTCTTGTGCAAGTGACTGCAAAAGAGGCATTTGCAATCTTCCGGCGCATGAGAATAGGCTCAACATAAATGTCGTATGCGTGCGCCGTGAACGAAAACCGAACTCCAGCAGGCATCGTTGCAAACAGGGCGATGCTTGCGGTCACATGTCCAAAATGCGCATGACATCTTGTGATGCCGAACTTGGCCAAGTCCGAAGCCAACCATATCGCTCTACCCAAGTGGAACAGGTGCCAACGAAGCCATCGCAGACGCCTCCAAATTGGTATGTGGCGCTCATCAACGATGGGCGCAAGCAGCGCTAACGGCAAAAGCCGAAATGCAACTTGCAAATTGCCCTTGGTTGGTAAACCCAACGAACGCAGCGATGCCAATGAATGCTTGCTCGGCAACTCAACAACATAAGGTGCCACACGCCGTGCCAACTCGTCATGGTGGACTCCTTTTCTCTCCATAGTGTAGATGCGCAACTTGAAGCCAAGTTCAAGCAGGGCAAAAAGCTCGCGCAGGACAAAGCGTTCCGTGTGCATCGGGAACTCTCTTATGACAAAGGCTATCGGTTCACCATCAGGTAGCATTCGCATTGCAGATTACCATCCAAAGTCAATTTAGGGCGTGATGAGCACCACTTTGCTATCGCAAACCAAAATATGCTTATAACTGCTATTTGCGCCTACTCTGTGGCTCAATCCTCTCAACACCACCCATGTATGGACGAAGCACCTCAGGTATGATCACAGAACCATCTTCCTGCTGGTAGTTCTCGAGGAGCGCAGCGAGCGTTCTTCCGACCGCCAATCCTGAGCCATTAAGCGTGTGCACATATCTTAGCTTTGCACCCTTAGCAGGGCGATACCGTATGTTTGCCCTGCGCGCCTGAAAATCCTCAAAGTTGCTGCATGAGGAAACTTCAACATACCTACCCTGCCCTGGCATCCAAACCTCTGGGTCATACTTTTTGCTCGCTGCAAAACCGAGGTCGCCGGTGCACATCTCAACAACTCTATATGGCATACCGAGCAACTCAAGCACTTCAACTGCATCCTTAACCAGGCTTTCAAGTTCCTCGTAGGAGCGTTCCGGCTCAACAAACTTGACCAACTCAACTTTGTTGAATTGATGAACTCGTATTATGCCTCTTGTGTCCTTTCCGGCTGCACCAGCCTCACGCCTGAAGCAAGCCGAGTATGCCACATACTTTAGCGGAAGCATCTCTCGGTCAAGTATCTCGTCCCTGTGAAGATTTGTTACTGGCACTTCGGCTGTCGGTATGAGCCAAAGGTCATCACGCTCGCAAACATATGCCTCAACCTCAAACTTCGGCAGTTGACCTGTGCCGACCATGCAATCGCGCCTGACCATGAATGGCGGGAAGACTTCGGTGTAGCCATGTTTCTCAACATGCAGGTCAATCATGAATGATATGAGTGCCCTCTCAAGCCTGGCACCAAGCCCAGTGAGCACATAGAAGCGTGAGCCGGAAAGCTTGACGCCCCGCTCAAAGTCAATTATTCCGAGCAATTGCGCTATCTCCCAATGCGGCTTTGGCTCAAAGTCAAATTGCCTCGGTTCACCCCAGCGCATCACCTCAACATTGCCACTTTCGTCTTCGCCGATTGGGACACTCTCATGAGGCAAGTTGGGGATGATGAGCAAGAGCGAATCCAACTCACGCTCAATCTCGGAGAGCTTCCCATCAAGCCATTTTATACGGTCGCTAATATCGCGCATCCTCTCTATAAGCTCTTCGGCTGGCTGACCAAGCCTCCTCCTTTTGGCTATCTCATCGGAGACAATATTTCGCTCATGCTTTAATGCCTCAGCCTCAACGATTATCTCACGCCTTCGCCTATCAAGCTCAACTATCCGATCAACCTCAGCATCAACATTATCACCCTTCAATCGTATGCGTTCTTTCACCCATTCAGGGCGCTCCCTTATCAGGCGCAAATCAAGCATCAAGCTTCACCCCTCATGTGACTAATGGGTTTTAAAATCCACAACTTGGAGACAGCAACTCGAATATCCTCTAAGTAAAGTTTTTCACTCGCCTGCAGCATAGTATGCATTAACGATTGCGAATGAATTGGTGCGCAACCATTCATGCACACTTCTATTGTGACAAATTTGATGCTGACACTCCTTCGGAGGTGATGCGCAATGCTTCAATCTCATTCACAAGTCTTTCAATCGGACATACGAGTTCTTGAAATTGAGAGCCACTTCACGAAGGAGCGCGCAAGGACACCGTTGAAATTTGGCGGTGTGGTTATGGCTGAGGCTTTGCTCCTGCGCTGCCGAGCTAAGGTTGAAAACAGGCGTGGTAATGTTGCCGATGGTTGGGGCGCAATATTCCTCGCCGACTTTTGGGCATGGCCAAGCAGCATAGTTGAACATGAAACGCGTGAAGAAGCAATGAGGCGAGTTAGCATTGAGTATGCGAAAACAGTTGAGGGCTTCAATCGCTACGCGCATCCCATTGACATCTTCCTTGAAACGGAAGACGAGCTTAAGAACATCGCCAAGCGGGTCAGCCAACAAATGGGGCTGCAAGAGGAGATGCCATTCCTTGCAGCGCTTGTCTGTGCGAGCGCAATTGACGCAGCATTACACGACGCCTTCGGCAATTGCAACGGCATTGATTCATATCACGGCTATGGGAAAGAGTGCATGCGTGATTTGAGAAGCTATCTTGGCGATGGCTTTGATGGCAAATACATCTCTGACTACATCCGACCATCCTATGCGCCGCAAATTCCCGTGTTCCATCTTGTTGGTGGCTTGGATAAGTTGACGAGAGCCGAGGTTGACGAATCAGACCCAAAGGATGGCTTGCCCAACTGCCTTGAAGAGTGGATTGAAGTTGATGGCGTTCACTGCCTCAAAGTGAAGTTGAGAGGCAATGATTTGGAATGGGACTTGCAGCGTTTGCTTGATGTCTACAAAGTCGGCATTGAGTGCAACCGAAGGCGCGGCAAAGAACGCATCTTCACAACCGCAGACACAAACGAGATGTGCGAAACGCCAGAGTATATGGTTGAGTTGCTCCTCAAGTTGAAGGAAGTGAACGAAGAAGCATTTAACAGCCTACTCTACATTGAGCAGCCAACCCATCGTGACCTACGCTCCCACCCATTTGATATGCGCAAGCTCTCAAGCATCAAGCCAGTGTTCATGGACGAAAGCTTGACCGACTTTGAAATGTATGAGCTTGGGAAGCAACTTGGAGTGAATGGCATTGCATTGAAGACTTGCAAAGGGCACTCAATGTGTATGCTCATGGTAGCAAAGGCTACTGAAGATGGCATTCCCTATGCCGTCCAAGATTTGACCAACCCATCAATTGCGCTGTTGCACTCGGTCGGCATGGCTGCACGCATCTACCCAGTCATGGGAGTTGAAGCTAACAGCAGGCAATTCTTCCCATTGGCATCCGAGGCGGAAAGAAAAGTCCACCCTGACATAGTTGAGCGGCGAGACGGCTTCCTTAAGACCCACACGCTCGTTGGAACTGGCTTAGGCTACCAAATTGAGCGCATAAAGCCATTGTGGAAGTTGGATGAAGATGGCTTTTAATTCGTTTTCAAAAATCAAGGCGAGATCAATTTGTTGGTTCTTAGTAAGGCACGGAGCAAAGCGCGGTTCAGTCAAAGCGAGTGTGTGGCGAAATGTGAAATGCAAGTAAAATGATAACATTGCACATTGCACCAATTTAACGCCGCTTCGCTAATGCTTTGCGGCTAACTGCGAACTTAACTAACAAGGTTTTTGGCTCGGCAGAAGCGTTGCTCTCAAAGTGATGAAAGTTTGTTTGTTCGTAGTAAGGCACGAAGCGAAGCGCAGTGCCGCCAGTGTGAGTGTGGTGGCAGAAGAAGTGAGCGCAAAGTGAAAGTTAAATGATACATTGCACATTGCACCAATTGACGCCACTTTGCTTTCGCCTCGTGTCTAACTACGAACCTAACCAACAAAGTTTATAGTAAAGAGCGAAATGAGTTACCAAAAACCTTGCAGTAAAGAACAGATGCATAAAAGATTTAAGGAGAGCCAAAGAGGAGAGCGTTATCTAACTATCACGGAATCACAGCCACAAAGGGAAAGCGCATACTCACGCCAACGAATTATTGTTTATCAAGAGCATCTTGATGCTTTCCTTGATGGCTTAAGAAATGCAATCAAAGCGATGCGCCGATGAATTGCACAAGCTTATGGATAAGCTTACCCGAATCCATTAGCAAAAATTTTCCCGCAAGGGAGCGAGGTATAATGAAAATTTGGCTCTGGGTGGCGATGCTAATGCTGACAAGCGGTTGGGCTTTTGGGCAAAATGTCGTCGGGATTTGGCATGAACCGTCGGTGCCAAAACAAACTGGGCACGCCAACCCGCAAAAGTTGGCAAATTTGCTTCGCCAAAACGGCTTTGCGGTTCGGTTGCTTTCGTCAAGCGACTTGACAAGCCCGCAAATTTTGACTCCTCAGAAAATCTCCATCGTCATCTTGCCTTACGGCGCTTATTTCCCTGCCGAAGCCGTTGACAATTTCCGCAGTTACTTGAAAGCAGG
>JANXAS010000051.1 GCA_025062195.1 Armatimonadota bacterium | reverse complement strand
ATAAGTCCTATCGGTCACTCGGCTACTGTCGGAACCGTTTCTGGTGGCACAACCCACTGAAGTATAGCCGAAAAGATGAGGAGAAGTATGGAAGCGATGAGAGGTATGTAAAGGCTCTGCCTTATTGATAGCTTTGCCGAATACCTTCCGACAAGCATTGGGACGATGATGCCACCAAGCAGCCCTATTGCGAATATCCATCCAAACACACTGCCTGTTATGCCAGCATTTATTGCGTTGGTCTTGAAGAATGTAACACCAACGAGCGTCGGGAACATTGGTCCGAATGAAAGTCCGCACAACAAAGTTCCAATGACACCATGTCCCGGTGTGCGTGCGCCTATCATTATGCCGATTGCCAACGCAGCGATAATGCTTAGCACAACGATAGCAACACCGTGATGCACTGGTGCAACACCACCTAAAATGAGCGCTGCTATAAGGCGCGCTATCATAAGGCAAATCCAAAAGCCAGAGAGGAATGTGTTGGCTCTCTCATCTGTCATCTCATGGCTCTTCAGGTATGTCGTTATGAATCCACCCATTGAGGCTTCAAGTCCGATGTAGCAAAAGAGCGATATGCCACCAAGGAGCACTGCAGCTTCGGCTATCAACCCAATTGACCTAACGACATTGAACCCCGGGGGCGCTGGCGGATATGAACTTATCAGCGCAAGTATTATCGGAGCGAAGCATATCGCCCCTATGACAGCCACTGTTTTTAAATACCCAACTCGTCCAAGCAATGCTGCAGCAATCAAGGGTGTTATGAAAGCACCGATGCCAAAGAACACATTGAGGAGGTTGGATGCAGCAGCCGGATTAGCGCCACCAAATAACACTGTCGGGCCAAGGACATTACCAGCTGTATTGACGCACATTGCACCAATGCCAAGTAAAAGGCAAGCTGTGAAGGCAGCTTTATATGTCTTTGCCACCGCAAGTATCCATATGCATATGCCAGCAAGGAAAAAGCCCAGAACAGCGATCGTCATATAACCGACCCTATCCATTGTTGGTCCGATTATCAGCACCGCAATTAAGCTGCAGAACATCAGAGCCGAGATTAACGCGCCGACTTTGGCGTCATCAATTTGCAGCACTTCGACAAGCTTCAGTTTCACACTCCCGATCACCGAAAAACATATGCCCAGCACAAACACACTCGCAAAAGCCACCACTGCAGGTATGTCAACCATCTTTCTCACCCCCTGATCGCAAGGTCTTTAACAAACTTATAGAGACAGTGTTGGAGTTGGTCTTCATGAGGCTATGTTTAAGCACCACCTCCGTTTATATCCTGCACGCTACCATTTCACCCTCTCCTCAACCACTCTCGTATCGCAATTATGTCACGGAATTAGTGCCAGACGCTATATCAGCAACAAAAGCATATAGGATGCTCAAGGAAAAATTTATGTGGGTTGTCGTCCGATATTATTTTGCGCTGCCTATGGCTTTTTGCATCACGCTCTTCACTCAAAGGTTTGTTGGTTCGTAGTAAGGCACGGAGCGAAGCGGAGTGCCGTAATTGAGTGCGAAGTGTGGCACAGATTTTGCGCCACTCCGCTAACGCTTCGTGGCTAACTACGAACTTAACCAGTGTGGCACAGATTTTACGCCACTCCGCTAATGCTTTGTGGTTAACCATGAACTTAACTAACAGAGTTTGTGGTGAAGAGTGTTGCATCGCCTTATTGATTCAGAAGTTGCACAACTGATGTCACCTTCGCTCTTTGCTCAGAAGTTTGTTGGGTTGCAGTAAGGCACGGAGCATAGCGAAGTGCAGTAAGAAAAAGGGCATGAGGCGAGGAGCGAGTTTAGGATGCCACTCCGCTTTTGCTTCGTTGCTGACTACAAACCTAACCAACAAAGTTTGTAGCAAATAGCGGTCATCTTATAGGGGGCGGAGAAAGTCCGCACGAAAACGAAGCGCATGAGCAGCTTAACAGGTGCTCCTACATTAAACTTCTTGCACGATAACTCATCTGTTGCATGTTTGAAGAAGTTCCGTGCCCTAAAGCTTTGCAATGCATTTTTGTCGCGTTCAAGTTAAGTCCGGTAAAATTGAAGGGGGTTTTATTGCGCAATAAGTTTGTTCAACTGCACGGCTTCTAAAGGTTAAAAGATTTTCGCATCGCGTCATTGAACAAACGCTATCATGATAATTTGGCGAGATGACGCAGATGGACCTCTTCTAAGTTGGAGTTGATGAAGTGAATGAAATGTCCATTATGTGGATCTGCCACAAAGGTGACGGACACTCGGTTGACGGAACTCGGCATGGCAGTCAGGCGCAGAAGACAATGCTTGAAATGTCAGCATCGCTTCACAACATACGAGCGCATAGCGCTTGAGCCGTTAGTCGTCATCAAGAAGGACGGAAGGAGAGAGTTGTTTGACAGGGGCAAAGTTGAGACGGGCATGATGAAAGCCTGTGAGAAGCGCCCGATATCTTATGAGGCGATCCAGAAAGCAGCGGCAGAGATTGAGGAAGAATTGCGAAAGCGCGGTGTAAGAGAAGTGACATCAAGGGAGATTGGGAGAAGGGTCATGGACAAGTTGCTTAAGCTTGATGATGTGGCATACATAAGGTTTGCTTCGGTCTATCAGGAGTTTGATGACGCCCACAAGTTTGCTGAGGCGCTCGCCAAGTTAAACAGGCTGCGAAGGAGAAGAAACCAGCGAAAGCAAGTGGCAAAGTGATTGGGGAAGAAGTTGAAGAAGTTGAGGTCACAGGTGATGTGGATGATGTAAATGCAATTCGCAAAGTGGAGATGTAACCTGATGGTGGGATGGTGAGGCAGCGTTTTTGCATTTCCAATGGTTGCATTGTCGCTTGAGGTGTAGGCTTTGGTCTTGCAACTCAAGGGGTCTTTTTTGAAATGGTTGGCAATGCAGCAAGTATAGTTTTAGGGTGATTTGAAATGACGAGGCAAATGCTCATCAAGGAGTTGCTTGAGGATGCAAAGGCGCTCTCTGAGAACGAGGCTTTTACCGTGCTCGCCCCATATTACGATGAACTGATGGCTGAAGTTCCATATTCAGTTTGGGTGGATTACATCCATCGTATAGCTCGGCGTCTGAAGTTTAAGTTTGAGAGCGTGCTTGATCTGGCTTGTGGGACGGGCAATGTTGCAATTGAGTTTGCAAGGAGAGGATACAGAGTCGTAGGTGTTGATAAGTCTGAGGCAATGATAAAGGAAGCGTTGCGCAAGGTTGAAATGCAGCCGTGGCTCAATGTTGAGTTCTACTGCCAAGATGTGAGTGAGTTGCTTTTGCCATTTCAATTTGACCTTGCAGTCTGCCTGTTTGACAGCCTCAATTACATAACTGAGCCAAACGCACTGAAGAGAGCGTTCAAAGCAACACTGCACGCATTGAGGGCTGGTGGCTATTTCATCTTTGATATGAACTCAGAGTATGCGCTTAGGGCGAACCTGTTCACGCAGGACAATCTTGATACGGATGCCAGGCTCAAATACTTTTGGGTGAGCGCATACGACCATGAGAGAAGACTTTGCAAAGTGGACATGTATTTTCAAGTGCAGCGTGATGATGGCACATTCTTACGCTTCAAAGAGGTGCACTACCAGAGAGCATACTCAATTGATGAGGTTGTCTCATACCTGACCGATGCCGGCTTTAATTGTTTGTATGTGTTTGACGCATACACTTTTAACCCGCCGGGAAGAAGGAGCGCAAGGATTTACTATGTTGCGCAGCGCCCGGATGAAGATAACAAGTGAATGTTAAATGGTTGTGCATTTTGGTGGGGTGAGCAGTTAATGGCGAGGAGGATAAGGTTTGAGCACGGCAGTTTTGAAATTGTGTGGAGAAGCTTTGATGAATGGCGTGAGAGCGTCTCACCACAGTTTTCAATTTCTCAAGCAAGCAGCATTTGGTTGCCCGCAGTTGATATGTGTGAGACGAACGAAGCAATTTGCATAACTGTTGAACTTGCCGGTGTTCATCCATCCGACATTAGCGTTGAATACCAAAACGGCGAGTTCGTTATCCGCGGGGTGCGCCGACGCAAGGATATGGGCGAGGTAAAAAGCTACTACAGGGTTGAGATTGACTACGGACCGTTTGAGCGCCGGATTAAGCTGCCGCATGATATTGACCCCGATGGCATTACCGCAAAGCTTGAACATGGCTTGCTATACATAAATGCGCCAAAGAGGCGCTCCATTCAAGCTCAACCAACAAAGGTGCAAATCAAGGAGGGTTAAAAAATGCCCGCTGAGGATGAAGTGCGGGTTCATGAAACTCATAGGGAGGAACTTCCAAAGGAGCTGCCGACTGTAGCATTGCGCCAATTTGTCATCTATCCATTCATGGTCGCTCCTATAGATGTTGGCAGGGAGAAAAGCATTAGGGCTGTTGATGCGGTTGCTGCGTCACATCGTCATTTCATCACGGTCATGCAGAAAGACCCAACGATAGACGACCCTCAGACTGGTGACCTATACACAGTCGGCACACTCGTAATGATATTGCGTATGAATCGCCTTCCAACTGGGACTGTGCAGCTTATTGTAAGGGGCGTATCAAGGGTGAGAATTGATGAGTGGATTCAATCCGAGCCATTCTTCATTGCGCGATATACGCCAGTTGATGAGACGGTTGAGAAAACAATTGAGGTGCAGGCGTTGATGAACACCGCGCTCAATCTATTCCAAAGGGTAGTGCAACTTTCACCGCAGCTCCCTGACGAACTTTACATGCTCGCTCAAAGCAGCGAGATGCCCTCTTGGGTTGCCGATATTATTGCAAGCGCCCTTAACCTTAAACCACAACAGAGGCAGGAGTTTTTGGAGATACTTAATCCGATTGAAAGGCTTCAAAGGCTCATCCCAATGCTCAACCACGAAATTGAGGTGCTTGAACTTACGGCACGAATCCAGGAGGAAGCTCGCAAGGAGCTTGACAAAGCGCAGAGGGAATTTGTGCTTCGCCAGCAGCTCAAGGAAATACGGAAGATGCTCGGTGAGGAGGATAGGGAAGCCGAGATTGAGGATTTGCGCCGAAGGATTGAAGAGGCCGGAATGCCTGAGGAAGCCCGTCAGGCTGCTGAGAGGGAACTTGAGAGGCTCGCAAAAATGCCGCCTGCAGCTGCTGAGTATACCGTCTCAAGAACTTACCTTGATTGGTTGATAAGTTTACCGTGGTCAAAGATGACCGAAGACAACCTTGACATTGAGAGAGCTGAACAGATCCTTAACGAGGACCATTACGACCTTGAAGATGTGAAGGAGAGGTTGCTTGAATACCTCGCTGTGAGAAAACTAAAACCGGATACGAAAGGACCGATACTATGCTTTGTGGGACCACCTGGTGTTGGTAAGACATCGCTTGGGCAATCAATAGCGAGGGCACTTGGAAGGAAGTTTGTAAGAATATCACTTGGTGGCGTGCGAGACGAAGCTGAAATAAGGGGGCACAGAAGAACTTATGTTGGAGCATTACCGGGGAGAATCATTCAGGGCATAAGGAATGCCGGCACAAAAAACCCTGTGTTCATGTTGGATGAAGTTGATAAGCTTGGGGTTGACTTTAGAGGTGATCCAGCTGCAGCATTGCTTGAGGTGCTTGACCCAGAACAAAACCACTCCTTCGTTGACCATTACCTTGATGTGCCGTTTGACCTATCTCAGGTTATGTTCATTTGCACGGCAAACATAGTGGACACAATACCACCTGCCTTGCTTGACCGAATGGAAGTCATACGCATCCCTGGATACACCGAGGAGGAGAAGTTTGAGATAGCTAAACGCTACCTAATACCACGCAACCTGCATGAGCATGGTCTTCAAGAGGACAAGCTAACATTTAGTGAAGATGCCATAAGGCTCATCATTCGCCAATACACCCGTGAAGCTGGCTTAAGGAACTTGAGCAGGGAGATAGCAAGGATTTGTCGTAAGGTCGCAAGGAGGTTCGCTCAAGGCGAGGATGTGCCAGTGCATGTTACGCCAAAAGATTTGCCATCACTTCTTGGTCCGCCACGCTACATAGGCGATGAGCGAGAACTTGAAGATAGAATTGGTGTTGCTGTTGGGCTTGCATGGACGCCAAGTGGTGGTCAGACACTGCTCATTGAGACAACAAAGATGCCGGGAAGAAAAGAGGTCATCATAACTGGACAACTTGGAGATGTGATGAAAGAGTCAGCTCATGCAGCGTTAAGCTATGTCCGATCTCGCTCAAGCGAACTTGGTATACCAGATGACCTATTTGAAAAGCATGACATTCACATCCATGTTCCTGCCGGTGCAGTTCCAAAGGATGGTCCTTCAGCTGGGGTGACTATAGCGGTAGCCCTTGCGTCGCTTGCAACTGGCGTGCCAGTTCGTGGCGATGTTGCAATGACAGGTGAAATTACGCTCACTGGGAGAGTGCTGCCAGTTGGTGGCATCAAAGAGAAGGTGCTCGCAGCTCGCATAGCTGGAATACGGGAGATCATATTGCCAGCGGAAAACGAGAAGGACTTGATGGAGATACCTGAGCACATACGCCGTGATATGCAATTTCGCTTAGTCAGGCACATGGACGAAGTTCTTAGGATAGCATTGCGCAACGCTGTTAATGCCAAGCAGGAGGGAGAAGTTGAAGGGAAATAACCTTATATGCCTTGCTCACCTACCGAATCATCACGATGAGGGTTTTGGATTCCCGTGTTAAAAATTTTATGGTTCTAAAGCACCGCCGCACACAAGCTACAACGATAGAGGATGAGAGTTTTTGCCGTTTCGTAATTCAAATAGGAATGTGGATGGCTATTACCGAAGCTTTCACGGATAAGATGCCCATGCTACTTTAGTTTCCTAAAGCGGTATTATTCGGCTTTTGGTAGGACCTTAAAGTAGCCTCATTTTGTGCCCTTTGCGCTCTGTTAGCTCGTTTTGGTGTCAGCCTGATGAATTTCCTCACCTCGTCAATTGGCACTGGCTTTACGAGCAGCGTGACGCCACCATACGCCATAGCTCTTGAAACAAGTTCGCTGTCTGGGAAGCCGGTCACGAATACAATGGGCAACTCTGGATCTATCTCCCGCAGCTTTAAGAATGTTTCAATGCCATCCATATGCCCTGGAGGAAAATAGAGGTCAAGGAAGACGATGTCATATGTGGTGGCTGAGACTCGCTCAACTGCCTCCTCACCGCTAAATACAGCGTCAACAATGCAGTGCTCCCGTTCAAGCGCCCTTTTGAAAACATCGCACACATCTGGGTCGTCATCAATTACGAGCACAAGTTTCTTTGCAGCCTTTGGACGGTGCCTTTCAAGCCATTCGTCGAGCTTGTGCTTGTCTACGCGCCATCTGTCTTCAATCTTTTGTCCTGGTAGAGCACCGCTACTGAGCAACTTGTAAACCGTCATTATGTGCATGCCCAAGTATTCAGCTGCTTCCTCAACTGAGAGCAAGTGTTCTTTCTCAGTCATCGCTTTTGTGCGGGCATCTTTGCAGCATTACTTTGACCCTAATAGATGCCCCCATCCACCCCCTCTATCAGTCATCCAAAATTATTGCACTCATGTTTGCGAACCTCATAACTCAATTTTGCTACAGTTCTCCGACATTTCATTCCGAGCGCGTTGGCGAATTTTAATGCCGCATTGCATATGCCCGCAAATGTGAATTTACCGTCAGCAATGATTAAGGTGAAGGCGAGTATGGCTGCGTCAGCAGTTTCCTTAGAGTGGGTGTATTCTGGTGAACTCTTTCTTAGCTCGTCCAAATCACATTCGTCCACATCACCTCCATATTTGTAATCGGCACAATGGTGCCCAAAGTTTAGGGCAGCACTTATGTTGCGATTGGGCGCCTTATCGTAGTCAAAATGGATAATGAGAGCAGTTGGCAAAGCGGCTTTCATAAGCTAATGCCGATGGAGGTGTGAGGCTCTATGGAGAGTCGCTTTGAGCAAGATCTTTCATTGCGTTCAAAACCGGTTAAGGAACTAACGCTAAATGAGGCGCGCCAAGAGGCTGAGAAGTTGCGCCGCGAAATTGAGTATCATAACTATCGTTACTATGTGCTCAATGCGCCAGTAATAAGCGATGCCGAATATGATGAGCTGTTCAGGCGTCTGGTTGAGATTGAAGAACGGTTCCCAGAGCTTGTAACGCCCGATTCACCCACACAGCGTGTTGGTGCACCACCCGCTGAAGAATTTGGGGCAGTAACACACAGGTTGCCTATGTTGAGTCTGGATAACGCTTTCAACGAAGATGAGTTGAGGGCATTTGATGAGCGCGTTAAGCGCATGCTCGGTCTATCGCCATCAACGAGTGTTGAATATGTTTGCGAATTGAAGCTTGATGGGTTAGCGGTAAATCTGACATACGAAAATGGTGTCTTTGTGAGGGGTGCAACAAGGGGTGATGGCATCACCGGTGAGGATGTCACAGCCAACTTGAGGACTGTAAGGAGCATACCGCTTCGCATGCTGATTGATGACCCACCACCATTCATTGAAGTTCGCGGTGAAGTTTTCATGACGGTGCGCGACTTTGAATTGCTCAACAGACAAAGGGTTGAGCGAGGGGAGCAGCCATTCATGAACCCGAGAAATGCTGCTGCAGGTTCGGTAAGACAGCTTGACCCAAAGGTGACAGCCGAGAGGCGTTTGGATATCTTCTGTTACGGCGTCGGTCATGTTGAAGGTATCTCATTTGAAACACATTGGCAAGCGCTTGAGTTCTTAAAGCGAGCCGGCTTTAAGGTCAATCCAGATAACAGGCTTTGCTGTGGGATTGATGAAGTGATACAGCACTGCATTGATTGGACGGAGAGGCGCCATGAAATACCGTATCCAGCGGATGGAATGGTTATCAAGGTGAACCAAATTCGCTATCAGGAACTGCTCGGCACGACAGCACATCATCCTCGCTGGGCTATCGCATACAAATTCCCAGCCGAGCAGAAGACCACCCTCCTTAAAGATATAATTGTGCAGGTTGGTAGAACTGGGGCTCTCACACCGGTTGCAGTCCTTGAGCCAGTTGAAGTTGATGGGGTTGTGATAACGAGCGCAACGCTGCACAATGAGGATCAGATAAGGCGCTTGGATGTGCGCATCGGTGATACAGTTATTGTGCAAAGGGCTGGCGGTGTTATCCCGGAGATAGTTGGTGTGGTGAAGGAGAGGCGGACAGGTGATGAAAGGGAATTCACCATGCCAAAGCGATGCCCGGTGTGCGGCGGTGAGGTTTACAAGCCACCGGATGAAGTGGTTGCAAGGTGCATCAACCCAACATGCCCAGCGAAACTTGAGAACTGGCTAAAGCACTGGTGTTCAAGGGATGCGATGAACATTGAGCACATAGGACCAAAGCTCATAAAGCAGCTTGTAGATAGAGGTATGGTTAGTGACCCTGCAGACCTTTATGCGCTCACCAGGTGGCAGCTGATGGGGTTGGAACGCATGGGCGAGAAATCAGCAGAGAATGTGATAAGCGAAATTGAGAAGAGCAAAACGGCATCACTTGACAGGCTCATATTCGCCCTCGGGATAAGGCATGTTGGTGCAAGGACGGCAAGGATATTGTCGGAACACTTTGGGAGCTTGGAAAGACTTTCGGAGGCTTCTCTTGAAGAGTTGATGAACATCCCCGAGATCGGTCCTGAGACAGCTCGCAGTATCTATGATTATTTCCGTATGGAGTCAACAAGGGAGTTGCTTGAGAAACTTAGGAAATACGGTGTTCGCCCATCCGCAGTTGAAAAGGTTGCAGCGCCGGTTGAGAGCCCATTCGTTGGCAAGACCGTTGTCTTCACAGGTGAGCTTGATTCGTATACTCGTTCTGAGGCTGAAGCTTTAGTTCAACAATACGGTGGTAAGGTTGCCTCAAGTGTCTCACGCTCTACCGACTTAGTAGTTGTTGGGCGCAACCCCGGGAGCAAATATCAGCGTGCGCTTGAGCTGGGCATAAGGACGATAAACGAGGAGGAGTTCCTTGAGATGGTAAAACAAGCAAAGGGGACTATGGGCGAGTGAAGAAGCGAGGATGTAAGATTGCAGCTGCCATAGCTTACATTGTTGTTCTGACAATAAGTGAGCTTTTGCCACTTAATGCTCCAAAGTGGGAAGTTGGCGGTATAGGTGTGGATAAGCTTGCTCACACTGCTGCCTACGGATTGATGACCCTTCTGCTTTCTACAGCATTTGAATGGATGGGGTTGGTCGTTTCATCGCTTCTTGCGCTTGCTCACAGCATCATCATTGAAGTTGTTCAGGCTTGCCTGCCAAGACGCACTGCCGACATTTATGATCTCCTCGCCGGAGTTATAGGCATCGTAGCGGTGGTAGCGGCGCTAAATCTCCTTCGCCGCTTCTCGGAGTTAAAGGCTTGAGTTGAATTGTGAGTTGTGCGGGTGGCATCGCTTTTCATTCACAGCCGAAAATGGACGAACGATGTGTATAGATTATCAGCCGCCTTTAGAATCAAATGTGAGGACACTTACATAATGTGGCTATTTGTCGGTATAATCAAACTGGAAAGAGCAAAGCCTGATTAAGGGAAGGTGATGGGAAAAGCGTGAAAGATGAGCGCAACGAAGCAATTGAGGCATTAATGCAATTGCATAGCCAAATACTTGAATGCCGAAGATGCCCGCTTTGGAAGACGCGCACGAATGCTGTTCCAGGTGAGGGCAGGCTGGATGCCAAAATAATGTTTGTGGGAGAAGGTCCAGGCAATCAGGAGGATCGGCAGGGCAGACCTTTTGTTGGACCTGCTGGAAGATTCTTGAACGAGCTTTTAGGTATCGCAGGGCTGCGCCGTGAGGATGTCTTCATCACGAATGTTTTGAAATGCCGCCCACCTGATCCGCTCAATCCAGAAAAGGTTAGAAAGCCAACGACTGATGAGGTTGAAGCATGCCGTGATTATTTGATCGCGCAGATAGCCCTCATCAAGCCGAAGGTGATATGCTTGCTTGGCGACACAGCTTTGAAGGTATTGCTTGATCGCAGCATGAGCATCTCAAAAGTGCATGCCCATCCATTTGTGAAAAGCGGCATAGTGTATGTGCCGCTATACCATCCAGCTGCTGCGCTTCATAAAGAATCACTGAAAGATGTCCTCAAGCAGGACATGCTCAAGCTGCGCGAGATAATTGATATGGTGATGCAAGCCGAGACCGATGCAACTCATGTTGGCATTGAAAAACAAGCAACGAGCATTTGAACGGTGCGCCGCTTTAGCGCAGCTTGGGCAAAGTTAACGGTGGTATAGCTATTCACCTGCAGCGAAAAGGCACCTTTAAACTACGAGAGCGTTGGATGGCTTCTTTTGGGACTGATCGCAGCATGTGGAATCACTAAATTAAGGGGGTGAGATTATGGCAGGGCATTCAAAATGGCACAACATACGAGTTAGAAAGACAAAGCAAGATGCGCTCAAAGGGAAACTCTTCTCAAAGCTAACGAGAGAACTAATCGTTGCAGCAAGGAGTGGTGGCGGGGATCCCGAAATGAATCCGAGGTTGCGCCATGCCATTGAGAGGGCAAAGGAAGCTGGTATGCCTCAAGAGAGCATTGAGAGGGCAATAAAGCGAGGCACTGGAGAGCTCGTTGATGGGGAACAGCTTGTAGAGGCGATTTATGAGGGCTATGGACCGGGAGGGGTAGCGATACTCATTGAGGCTGTTACTGATAACCGAAACAGGACAACGAGCGAATTGAGGAAGCTCTTTGAGAAGCACGGTGGAACGCTTGGCGAACCAGGCTGTGTATCATGGCTATTTGAAAGGAGGGCGCTTGTCACAGTTTCTCAAGCCTCAGCCGATGAAGATGAAGTTATGCAGTGCGCCATTGAAGCTGGTGCCGATGACATGAATCCAAAAGACGACTCCTTTGAGATAATAGCGGAGCCAAAGCAGCTTCAGGCGATAAAGAGCGCGCTTGAAAGCCGCAACATACCATACACTCTCGCAACAGTGACATACATTCCGAGGCAGATTGCCTATGTTGATGGGAGCGACGCAAGGCGGCTGTTGAAGCTGCTGCAGGAGCTTGAGGATCATGATGATGTGCAAAATGTGAGCGCCAACTTTGAGATGCCCGCTCAGATTATGGAAGAGTTTAGCGAAGCCGCATGAAGTGCTTTTGGCGTATTCACTGTTCCTAATGCTTTTTGATGGCTACGATGAGAGCGCTTGCTGCAGGGGGAGCTGAGTGATGGGAGCTATATCGGATGTATCGCTTCTTGAAAAGCGCTTGAGCGAACTTGAGGGGCGTTTGATGGAACTGCAGCATAAGCTCAATTTGCATGAGGAGTTGCTTAAGGCAATATCTCAAATTGGCTCAAGCCTGAGCCTCTCACAGGTCGTTACCAATGTGCTTGACAATGTCCACAGCCTTCTCAGGGCAAAGTGCACCGCTCTCTTCTTGATTGAGAGGGGAACTGAAGAACTAATGTTAGTTGGTGGAAGAGGGATCAGAGTTAGCTTTGGGGACAAGTTGCACTACAAGTGTGGTGAGGGCATTGTCGGTAAAGCTTTTGAGAGTGGCACTCCAATAGTAGCTGTTGGTGATGAGGCATCCGGATGGTTAAAGGGCGTTTATGACGAGCTTGGAGCAAGTGATTGGGTAGTAGCAATGCCGTTGGTCATAGATGAAGCGGCAATTGGCGTTCTCTGCGTTGAAGGTGATGATAGCGCAAGGCTTTCATACAATTCCGTCACGCCATTTATCAAGCTGCTTGCCGAGAGCGCCGCTGCTGCTGTCAGGAACGCTCGCCTATACGAGGACTTGAATGCCCGCACTGCACAACTTGCCACACTGTATGAGATTGGAAGCGCTTTGACGTCGGTGCTCAACTTGGACAGGGTGCTCAATTTGATTGTTGATTCTGTGACGAGGCTGATAGGCGCTGAGATATGCTCGCTTATGCTGCTCGATCCTACGAAGCGCTACCTCAGGATACGCGTTGCAAAGGGTCTACCAAGAAGTGTTGTTGAAAGGACGGTCATTGAAGTTGGCGAGGGAATATCCGGATGGGTGGCACAACATGGTCAGCCGCTTTTGATTAAAGATATTGAGAGCCATCCTATGTTCGGGAAAAAGAGCGACAGCAAGTATACCACAAAATCGCTTTTGAGTGTCCCGCTGAAGGTGAGAGGCGAAGTCATCGGAGTGCTCAATGTGAACAATAAAGTCCCAAGGGGTGTCTTCGTTGAGGAGGATGCAAACCTTCTTATGCTCTTCGCAACGCAAGCAGCCATCGCCATTGAGAATGCGCACCTTTACCAAGAAGTGGAGAGGTTGGCTATCACAGATGGTTTGACCGGGTTATATGAACACCGATATTTTCAGGAGGCGCTTGAGAACGAGATAAAGCGTGGGTTGAGATACAGGCATCCGACATCGCTTATGATGATTGATATAGACCACTTCAAGCGGTTCAATGACTCGTATGGGCACCAAGCCGGTGATGAAGTCCTGAGGCGTCTTGCTGAGATATTCAAATCACAAGCAAGAGAGCAAGATATAGTTGCAAGGTATGGTGGGGAAGAGTTTGCCATCATACTTCCAGTCACTCCAAAGGAGGGTGCTCTTGCAGCGGCAGCTCGCCTGCGTAGAGCAGTTGAGTTAACCACATTCAATATCCGTGGGATGGCGTTGCATGTAACCGTTAGCATTGGTGTTGCAAGTTGTCCTCAAGATGCACAAACGAGGGAGGAGTTAATAAGCAGAGCTGATCAAGCGCTTTATGCTGCGAAGAGTGGCGGGAGGAATGCCATCTGCTACTTTGACGATAAAGGGCAGTTGCAGATGCTTGAAAGGTAAAGCTCAGCTTGATAATGAAACAATCGTGATGGGCATGCGGAATTTTAAAATGTATCCGAATAAGGTGGGCGGGGGTATTATACGCCCACAATATTCGCTCACAGTATTTGCACCACCGCCTAATTTGGTGCTCGCTGCATGGGTGCGGTGAATACTGGCTGAGCAACTGTTTTTATCCATCGGAAGGTGATAGCGCAATGAGGAAGCTAAGTAACAATGTGGCAGTTAGTTTGTGGCGTTGCAAATTGTCCAAAAGGTGCCCTTGGTTAAATGTGACTTGGTTTTTACTTCCCGCAATCTTGGCTCAATTCTTTGGATGCAGTCCTCCCGTAGCCACAGTTAATGGTGAACATATAACGGCTAAGGAATTTCGCCACTCACTTGAACACACTTACGGTGCGCAAACTCTCCGTTGGCTTATAACGAAGCAATTGCTTGAGGAGGAGAATGAGCGCCTAAAGTTGGTCACCGATGCCGATGTTGATAGAGCGTTTGAGGAGTTCAAAGCAAGCCGTGGTGGCGAGGCTCAGTTTCAACTTTGGCTTAAGCGAAACAATCGCACTGAAGAGGATGTGCGAGAGGATCTGAAGCGCGATTTGATAATGTTCAGGCTGCGCGCATCAAAGGTGAGCGAAAAGGAACTTGAGGGATATTACGAACGCAACAAGCATCTGTATTTGCAGCCGCCAATGGTGCGCCTATTCGTCATCATGAACAGCAACAGGGAGACCATATTGAAAGCGAAGTCAGAGCTTGATGCTGGGAAGTCGTTTGGCATTGTGGCGAGACGCTATAGCGATATCCGATTTCTAAAGGCGACAGGCGGTGAGTTGGGTGACATCCCAAATGGCTATTACAGGTTGCCGCAGACCGTGTGGGCTGCATTTTATCAGCACTCACCGGGGGCTTTTGAGGTTATTGGGGACTTTAACGCCAATGTGTGGAAGGTAATAAACACTGCTCCGTTAAACCGCATCGTCGGACCGGTAAGGGGCAACAGGAAATGGATCATATTCAAAGTAGCCGGGAAAAGGGGAGCTTATCAGCTGCCATTAAAGCAAGTGCGAGAAGATGTGCTTATGCGATATTTGAACGAGATTGGTCCTTCCGAGCTTGACATTGAAAACGAGCTTTGGCGCAGGGCTAAGATACAAATCCATTGGGATGAATATAAACCACTTGAAGACATCTACAAGGAAGCCGAGTGGATGAAGCTACCACATATGAAGCCTAAGCAATCTGGCACGCTTCACTCCAAGTGAGATATCACATTTGCGAGCCGAAGCGGCTGTGTTCCATCGGGAATAAATTTCGGAGGCACGAAGGGGTGTAACATGTGAGCAAGGCGATATGTTGGCAGCACATTTTTCTTCCGCTATTATTCCCGATTCTCCTTCTTTGCGGTTGCAGGCGCAGCGAAATAGTTGCGACTGTAAACGGTAAGCCGATAACGCAGGATGAATTTTGGCACACCCTTGAATCAAGGCATGGTGTCACAACTCTCATAACGCTTATAGACCGAAAGTTGCTCTCACAGGCTAATCGCAGGATGCGCCTTGTGGATGAGTTCTATGTCAGCCGTGAATTGGAAAAACGAATTGAGGAGTTTGGTGGGAAGGAAGCGTTCAAGGATTTTCTGCGCAAGGCAAACATGACCGAGAAGCTGTTCAGGGATGATATCCGAGCGCATCTCGTGCTTGAATCATTGCGTTCGGCTGAGGCGAGCAAGTTGAAGCCAACGGAGAAGGTTCTCAGAGCTCACTTTGATGCGCTGAAGAAGCGCTTTGGTGGAACGCAATGGGCAAGGGTGAGAGTGATTGAAACATTCTCAAAAGAGGATGCACAATCGTTTTACGAGCAATTGTTGGGTGGCACCCCATTTGCTGAGCTTGCGAAGAAATTCAACATCCGTGAGGAGACGCGCCGGAGGGCTGGTGAGATTGGTGCGCTACCGCTTGACCCGACTGTGACTGAGGAGCGGTTGATAAAAGCAGTCAAGGGTTTGAAGGTCGGGCAGTTCAGCAAGCCGATGGAGATAGGCGGGTTATGGGTGATTGTAAAGCTTGAAGGTGTGCTGAGTGAAAAACAACTCTCATTTGAGCTTGCCAGACCGTTCGTTGAGGCTGAGTATAGACGAGTTGCTACACCATCGCATGCTGAAGTGCTCCAAAAGATGCGTGATGAGGCGGATGTGAAAGTTCAAGTTGAGGTGTATAAAGCTGTTGAGAGGATTTACGGGCGTAAGTTGAGGGCGGAGAAGCAAAACAGTAAGGTGAAAGGGGATTGAAGAAATGAAATCAACGAGACCCAAAGATCAATCGGTTGGCGAACTCTTTGAGGAGATCGTCGGTTTGGTAGCAAGGCTGCGCAGCCAAAATGGTTGCCCATGGGATAGAGAGCAGACGCATGAGTCAATCAAACGATGTGCCGTTGAGGAGACCTATGAGGTGGTGCAAGCTATTGAGAGTGGCAATATGAAAAAGCTCTGTGAGGAACTCGGAGACCTTTTGCTGCAGGTTGTATTTCATGCTCAGATGGCGAGCGAGGAAAATCATTTCAGCATCCTTGAAGTCCTTGATGGGCTGCGAAGGAAGCTTATATCACGCCATCCGCATGTGTTTGGCGATGCGCGTGCCGAGACTTCCGAGCAAGTGCTCGCACAATGGCACGCGATAAAGTTGGAAGAGCGCTCTCATTCCGAGTGTCCGTCTGAAACGCTTATGGCAGACCTTCCATTGGCTATGCCAGCACTCATGCTTGCCGAAGAGGTCCAAAAGAGAGCTTCAACCGTCGGCTTTGATTGGGACAATGCAAAGGAGGCGTTTTCCAAAGTTAGAGAAGAGGTTGAGGAGTTTTCCACCGCTCTCAATTCGGGTGACGAGATGAGGCGAGACAGGTTAAAGGCAGAACTCGGTGACTTGCTCTTCTCCATTGTGAATGTAGCAAGGCTGCTCAAACTGGATGCCGAGGATGCCCTTCGTGGCACAGTGCTAAAGTTCATTAGGCGTTTCAACGAGATTGAGAGAAGGGCAAAGGAGCTCGGAGTGGATTTGTCGCAAATGAGCCTTCGTGAGATGGACGCAATTTGGGACGAGGTGAAATCAACGGAGAGGGAGTAAGCCTTAAATCGCACTTATTCTCTCAAGCCATTTGACGGGGGCGAGTGATGGTGCGTTTTGGATTTATGCGGCGCCGTAGCAGCTCTAACAAACTGAGCGCAAGTGAGCATAGGAAAGTGGGCGCAAAGCTGCTTTCGGAGAGGAAGCTAAACGAAGCCTACGAGCACCTTCGCGCTGCTGTGGAGCTTGAACCGACGAATTTACACGGCAGGATAAACCTCGGCGTGGCTTGCTACATGCTCGGAAGGTTTGAAGAGGCAAGAGTGCAGTTTGAATATGTGCTCACATTTGATCAAAATAACCCAACAGCGTTGATGAACATGGCTGCGGTTTGCAGCGAGCTGGGCGAACTTGAAAGGGCAATAGAGCTTCTGAATCGCCTGACTGAATTGCACCCGTCGTATCCTGATGCTCACTATTGCCTTGCGATTGCGCATTGCAGGCGCGGCAATATACCATTGGCGATTGAGGAGTTGCACGCTGAGCTACAGCGTGATCCAAATCATAAGCTCGCAAGACAGCTGCTAAAACAGCTTGTTGAAGCGATTGAAAGAGCGCGCTGATGGAAGATAGCATAGTTATATCAAAGAGGTGAGTTGTGATGCATTCCGAGTTTGGCGCTGACGATCCAGATATTGCTATGATGTTGAGGCTTCAAAGGAAGCTTGAAGAGCTTGAACGCAGGTTGAACAAGCGCGAGGCGGAGATATCTCAGCTCAAGCGCAGGTTAAATGAGCGTGAGGAGCAACTACAGATGCTGCAGAGGGAAGTTGAAACGCTTGAGAACCAATGCCTCACCCTGGTGGAGGAGAGCAAAAGACAGATAAAGCAACTGCAGCTGCTGCTCTCGCTTACAGCTGGGATCAATTCATCGCTTGAGTTGCGTTCTGTGCTTTCAAACATACTTAGCGCTGCTGAAGAGATAACCGGAGCTGAGGCAAGTTCAATCCTGTTAGTAAGTGATACCGGTGAGCTTGTCTTTGAGGTGGTGACTGGTGAAAGCGGCGGTGTGCTAAAGCGTGTATCCTTGAGGCTCGGCGAGGGCATCGCTGGTTATGTGGCGGAGACTGGTAAGCCGATCATCGTAGACGATGTCACGAAGGATAAAAGGCATAAGAGAGGGGTTGACGAAGTGACCGGGTTTAAAACGAGGAACTTGCTTGCGGTCCCGCTGCGATTGAACGACAAGGTAATAGGTGTTATTGAAGTCGTGAATAAGAGGGGCGAGGAGAGCTTTGACGAAGCTGACTTGAAAGACCTGATGCTTCTTGCGGAACTTTCCGCTATCGCCATTGATAAGGCAAGGAAGCACGAGGCGTTACAGGAGCTATTCATAAGTTCAATAAGGGCGTTAGCTGCAGCTTTGGATGCCCGTGACCCATACACACACGGTCATTCCGAAAGGGTGACGCAGTTTACCCTTGCCATCGCTGAGGAACTTGGGATGGATGAGGAGTCAAAGAAACGACTTGAGTTGTCGGCGTTGCTACATGACATAGGTAAAGTTGGGGTTGAGGATGCGGTGCTGAAGAAACCCGGGAAGCTAACGGAGGAAGAATACGAGTTGATGAAAACCCATCCTGAAAAGGGTTACCACATACTGAGGCTTGTTAGGCAGCTTGAACCGCATCTTCCTGGAGTGCGCTACCACCATGAGCATTTTGATGGTTCTGGCTATCCACTTGGTTTGAAGGGCGATGAGATACCACTTGATGCGCGCATCATCGCTGTTGCTGATGTATTTGATGCTCTAACATCCAATAGACCGTATCGTGATGCATATAAACCGGAGGATGCCATCAAAATGATGCACTCTGAGGTTGGAAAGCACTTTGACCCGAAAGTGTTTGATGCCTTCATGCGCGCCTACGAGAAGGGAAAGATAAAGCCACACGGATCGTGAGTTAGTTGGCGATGCCGCAATGTAGATAAAAGCATCAATTTTGGATTTGTAGCGAGCGATGTTGTAAACGGTGATATGCGGGTGCGCTGAATGTGACACAAAAATTGGGTAGACTGTCGTCCGCCACCAAGGTCGTTTACCGTGCTTTCATTTCCGATGCTTAAACAAATTGTCAACTAATCGCCTTGCGGTGAACAACATGCCAACAATATGCTCTTATGAATTTGGGCGCATAGTCATAGATGGGGTTGTTTACCGAATGGATGTCATCATTTATCACGGTGGTGTGCTGTCTCCGTGGTGGCGTAAGGAAGGGCATAGGTTGTGCATGGACGATTTGAAGGAGGCATTAAAACTTGCACCAAAGGTCATCATCATCGGGACTGGATATTACGGCTGTATGGATGTTCCCAAGGAAGTGCGAAAGCAATTAGAGGAACTCAAGATTGAAGTGCATGTGAGCGATACAAGGCGAGCATGCTCAATTTACAACGAGCGCAAGGAATGCCAAAGTGTTGTGGCAGCACTGCATTTAACCTGTTGATTTGATAAGGTGTGCAAGTATGACGCATGCAAGTATGCTGCGGTGGCTCATCTGCCCAGATGACGGTGGCAGCCTCACATTCGTTAACGGTCTTTTGATGTGTAATGGTTGTGGGCGGGCATTTGAGGTTGATGATAACATTGTCCGAATTCTTCCCAGGCAGTTGATGGAACCGTCCTCCGATTCTGAGTTGCAAAAGTTGCGTGAGCAAAAGACGCGCGATGAGCAAGCGAGTTGGTATGACATGTTGATTGGCTTGAAGTTGGTTGAGTTATTTGAAATGCCAATTTACAGGAAGTTGCTTGGGACAAGGTGTTATGATGTAGCGCTTGAGATAGGTTGTGGCACTGGGCGTGTGACAGTTGAGTTGGTTAAACGAGTTAAGCATTTGTTCGCCCTTGACCTTTCATATGCATCATTGGAGCTCTGCAGAAAACGACTCAAACGCAGTTTCGGGAACGATGGTTGGCTACTGCTACATGGTGACGCAAACTCGCTGCCAATAAGAGACGAAAGTTGCGACTTGGTTTTCAGTGCACAGGCAATTGAGCACGTCCCAGGAAAGCACCTTCAATGCGAGGTCTTCTATGAGGTTGCGAGAGTGCTAAAACCATCATCACCATTTGTGTTCTCCATATACCATTGGTCATGGTTGATGAAGTTATTCAGCAAGCGAGAGGGCTATCACAAGGGTGGAATTTACTTCTACCGTTGGAATGCTGAGGAGCTCAAGCAAGCACTATCTAAGCACTTTGAAGTTGAGTATATTCGTCCATGCGCAGGCTATATCCTCATTGTGAGGGCTTTAAAGAGAGCCAACGGAAATAAAGCTGCAATGGGAGGGTAGGTGAGGGCAGACAGCAACCTACCAAATCTTTGGATGCTTTGTGTGCCTCCACTTTCGTTTGTAACACCAACCGTATTTTCAAACGACCTCATCTTTTACCTCCACTAAGCATGATAGAGTTATTGTTGGCTGTGTTGGCGTTAAATCTCAAGGTTGTATGGCACAATCGGCTTTCACCTTAGCAATGAGGGGTGGCTATAAACTGCCTATTACCCATCGTTTCGTTTTTTCGTGCAAACCTGCGCCAACTATGTTATACTTGACGGAGACAAAAAGCAAGCAAATCTTTGGTATTGATGAGAAATCAAAAGGGTTACCTTGAAGGCGCCGCTATTTGCGGTGTAGTCCAACGGTAGCTTTATAACTGGCGGGATAGTATTTGGAGTGGGGAAGAATTTTTGAGAGCCTTCATACTTACTTAACTATACCGAAGGGAGTGATTACCTGTCTCTGCCTATACAAAGCAGCACCAATTGCGTAAGTCCCATTTTGTGAGTGAGGTGAGTGGGAATGGTGAAGAGAATGGTGACGATTTGGCTTTTCGTCGGAGTTTTTGCGCTATTTGCTGTCGCGCAAAGGCAACATGTTTCCCTTGACGGTCGTTGGGAATTCGTTCGGGTTAAAT
>JANXAS010000050.1 GCA_025062195.1 Armatimonadota bacterium | reverse complement strand
AAGCCTTCATGGGCAGGATGTCAATGCTGCACTGATTTTGGAATAAGGCATGGCTGCTGTTCTGCCAAAAGATTTGGCAAGCCAGTTGGCTTGCCCTCCGAGTTGAGGGAAAATCGTGACGGAAGATTGGGAGGGCGAGACTATGCCGAGCCGAAAAGATTTTGAGACAGTTCTCACAGCCGTCCAAAGACGGCGCTAAGAGAATTCGTCAACAACCATGTGCTAAAGCCCATAGCATGGTTTTGAAAAAGCACATACCAGCAAAATTTGAAGGGAAGAGCGAAACTGATTATCCGGCAGCATGCTACATCATTTTGAAATGGTGCTATGACTAACATCCTTCTGAGTGAAGAGTGCGATGCTCTACCTGGCATGTTATAATCTGCCTTCCATAACGATGAGTTCAATGTGGCAGTAATGTCATCTTTTAACCATTGTTACCATTGTTTGTGGTCTACATGCTATCCCAGAGGGGTGGGAGATGTGGGAGCACAAAAGATGTGCATCCGCACGAGAGAGCAGCTTAAGCAAGTGCTGTCGGAGTTGAAAGCGCTCGGCTGTGAGAAGGTTATAGGTGTTGACGAAGCTGGAAGAGGTCCAATTGCAGGTCCTGTTGTTGCTGCAGCCGTTTGGTTGCCCGAGAGCTTTTCAGCGCTGCATGAGCTTCGCGACTCAAAGGTATTAACGGAAAAAATGAGGCTGCGCCTTTACAGGCTCCTGCGAAAAGAGGCTATCATTGGCATAGGCACAGCATCCCCAAGGGAGATTGACAGATTAAACATAAGCGCAGCAACACTCCTTGCGATGTGGAGGGCAATTCATCGGCTCAAGTTTGAGCCAGACGCCGTGCTCATAGATGGAACTCCATTGGGTGAGTTGCCGTATATCTGTATTTGGGTCATTGGCGGCGATGCAATGTGCCCTCAAATATCGGCTGCAAGCATAGTGGCAAAGGTGGTGCGAGATCAGCATATGATGCGCGCTCATAAGCTTTATCCACAGTATGGCTTTAACTCGCATAAAGGTTATGCGACGGCGTTACACAAGCGCATGTTGGTTGAGAATGGACCATGTCCAATACATCGCCTTTCATTTGCGCCAGTCAGGAAAGCCTGCATCCCAAGATTGCTTCTTGAGGATGCCCAATGAATTCGCATGCTAAGTGCTGGCTATAGCCCGCACGAATTTCGGGGCATATTTCACAGTGCCATCACACAGCATATTAAGCTTATCAGAGGTGCCTATCGTTGGCAGAGGGCAAGCATAAAATTGGGTGGGTGAGCGCAATTGGAACATACCGAAGAGACTACAAAGCTAATTGAGATTGAGCGGAAAGCAAAGCCAACTCATATCTCACCCATTGTAATTGTCATTGGATTGGCACTCACCTATGGAGCTATTTGGATCGTTGCTTACTCCGAACTTGTAGTTAAGCAGATACAAATCGCCATCTGTCAGTTCTCACCGATTGCCCTCGGGATGACATTCATTGTGGCAGTTACTAATTACATCCTTAGCAGCTTGTTTCGTCGCACTATCCTTAAGCCGAGCGATATTATCACCATTTATGTGATGGTTGCCATCGGCACAATGATAGCCTCCCGAGGATTGATGGAAAAGCTGATCCCTGTAATGGTTGCCATCAATTACTACGCCACACCAGAGAACCGATGGGTTGAGACATTCTATCCGCACATAAAGCCATGGCTTGTGCCATTTGACCCATACGGTCTTGAGAAGCAACCGGTGGCACGCTACTTTTACGAAGGTATAAAGGAAGGGGCGATACCTTGGGGCGATTGGATTCGCCCTTTGCTATCTTGGAGCATAATTGTGCTCGCTATTTATTGCGCCTTCATATGCATGGCGACATTGTTCAGGCGACAATGGGTTGATAACGAGAAGCTGACATTCCCGTTAACTCAACCGCCAATGCAACTCGCCGAAACGAGCATATTCCGCTCATTCATAACGAGCCGTCTGGCTTGGATCGGCTTCCTTTTGCCGACTATCATCTTCACCATAAACGGATTGCACACGATTTATCCGACAGTGCCGGAGATCAGATTGCAGCATAACTTAAACCAATACTTCACACAGCGCCCATGGAATGCGATGCCATTTACAACGGTTTATGGCTCACTTGCCGCAATAGGCTTCGGCTACTTCCTGCCAACGCAACTGCTATTTAGCCTATGGGTGTTTTTCTGGATAGCTCGGCTTCAAAGCGTTCTAATGGCATGGCTTGGTCTCTATGTTGAGGCTATGCCGCTGTATCCAACTCATCTCCACATGGGCTATCAAGTCGCCGGTGCATACATCGTCCTCACAGCCTTCATGCTTAGGTCTGCATTCCCTCATTTAAAGCAAGTTGTCTTATATAGCCTTGGAATCAGAAAACACGGGTCTATTGAGGGCAAAGACGAGCTTCTCCCTATAGGGGTTGCCTTCTGGGGCTTGTTAATTTCCTTCATCGTGGCAGTTCTATGGAGCTGGCTTGCTGGAATGAGCCTCTGGTTTGCAATAGTTGAGATTGGAATTTATCTTGGTGTAGTTGTGCTCGTTATGGCGAGGAGTGTTGCTGAAGCCGGATTGATGATGACTGAGACATCATTCCGACCGGTTGATATAGTCCAACTCTTCATACCAGCAAGGCGGCTTGAAGCGAAGAACCTCACCCCTATGTGTTTCCTTGACGCTGTATTTACAAGGGATCTTCGCGGTCTTCTCCTGACACCAATGCTTGATGCGCTAAAGATGGCAGATACTCTAAAGTTCACTCGCAGGGCTTTGTTAATTCCGATCATAACCACAATCCTTTTTGCGCTCGTCACATCCTGCCATGTTGAACTGCTGCTGCCATACAAATACGGTGCTGTGAACATGTATGGCTACGCATACTGGGGCAACTGCATCTGGGGTTTTGGACACGCAATGAGCGTCCTACAATCGCCGGAACGATTCCCATATTACCACCGCACATCATTTGCCATCGGTATCGCTGTGACGATGTTCCTTTCATTCATGCGCTCAAGATATTGGTGGTGGTCACTTTATCCGTTGGGCTATGCCTTGAGTGCTTCTTGGACGATGATCGTCTTCTGGTTTCCGGTAATGATGGCGTGGGCTATTAAAAGCCTGATACTGCGCTACGGCGGCATGACAGCTTACACGCGTCTTCGTCCATTGTTCATCGGGCTAATCTTCGGCGAGTTCTTCATGGCGATAGTTTGGGCAACCTATGCAATGGTGACGAGAAAGACAGCGCCATTCTTCCCTTGGCCATAAGCCGGCATCACATTAATGGCACTTCATTGCGCACCTCATTAATGAATTCCATTTTTGCCAGTTGCAATTCGTAGACCATGCTCACATCATCAAAGAGCTTGAAGCGCACTTTTTAGCTTTTGCCATCGGTGATCAAATCAAGGACATCCGCAATTTCGGTAAGGGTTATCTCTTTAGCCGGCTCAGCAAATAAGCGTTCCAACATTTTGATCCCCCTATGTGCTGCAACCTCAATCTCGGCTTTGCAAACAACTGCATATGGAAATACGAAATTGGCTGAATTGGAGAAAACAATCGCATCGCCTTTATTAACGGCGCTCCCGGAGCAATTAATTTTGACCCCATAGATTGGTGTGGAACTGCAGCTTCACATGGCAATGTGAAACATCATTCCATCAGAGCCTCAACATCAATTGGGTAGCGACCGATCGCCTTAGCATACTCAACAGCTTTAACGAGCGTGTCCGGGTTGACGCCGATGTATGTCTCGCCGCCGACAGCGAGCGCAAAGCCGCCACCTGGTGCACCAATTCGTATTGCGCGCCTTATAGCTGGCTTGGCATGCTCAATGTCGTAATACAAATCCCTGCAATTCAATCCGCCGCTGAAGAATACCTTCCCAGAGAAAGCTCTTTTAGCGTTTGCCACATCGCTAAACCCACCTATGTCCATCGCCGTCAACTTCATGATGTTTGCATATGTGTCAAAGTGGTGGTCATTTGGACCATCAGCATGCAAGTAGCGCCCATGAATGCCATAGCGAGCATAGATGAGCATGTTGTATGGCATCACATGCATGCGATACATCTCATCGGAGATGAATGCCGAATGGTCATCCGCAAGCCCTATGGATGTCGTCTTCACACCAAAGTATTTGTCGGCGAAGTCACGCAACATGAAAAATGCAATCAGCAGCTTCTCAAACAAACGGTGAACAAGCTGCGGCTCATCAATCAGATATGTGAATACTTCCTGCGGCTCAACTATTCCACAAGCACAGCTAAGTGGCGGATGAATTGTCAACCCGCCACCAACGGGCATCTTTATTCCGAGCTTCTCAACTCTCTCCTTAAGCTTTTCATACCTGCGATAGTATTCAAGCACACCGGGATGCTCACTTGGGTCTTTTAGCTTGAGTTTCTCCACAGCTTCAGGTAGGCTCATGGCACGCACGATCCACGGCGGTGAATCCTCAGGTTGCTCTATCGGCAACTCAAAATAGATGGCTTCAGCAACTACGCCTATGTCAAGGTTTATCCCATAGCTGGTGCGGTCATCTCGCAATTCCTCAAACGCCCATTTCTGCCCCTTCACCTGAACCTCAATTTGCACATCCAAGTTCTCGTAGTAGTCGCGCAGCTTAACACCGAACAGCTTGCAATAAAACGGTCCGGCAACGCTTATTGTTATAGGCACTCTATCCGGCTCACGAAACTGCCTTGCTATGCTCAAGCGCCTGCGAGCATCTTCAATCTGGCACTGATACCGCTGCGGGTCAAACTCAATTTCACCGCTTCCCATCTCCACCACTCCTTGAATAGGTAATAATTCGGCGAGTTGACCAAGGCTAAAGCCGTTAAGCTGCACAAAAGAGCCTGCCCTCAAACAGAATGCCATCCACAATGATAAATGATAGAAGTTGACAACCATGTAGCTCCTACAGCGGTTGAGATTCATTCAAGCTTTTTAGCTGCCCATAGCAATGAGCGCTTTAGAAGCTGCCTATACGATGCATGGCGGTATGCTTCAGGTCCGTGCCCAAGTTGGATGTATACGACCCTCGCCTTGCCATACTCGTTCGTCCATGCTATTGATGGCTCATTTTGAGGGCAATCAGTCGTGAGCAAAATTTTCACCCTCGGACTCACCCAATAGCCCTTATAAGTTTCGTCAATCACTTCAAAATCACTCATGCCGCGAGTTATCGGGTGCTCCTTGTCGGCAATTTTTATGTTCATCTTTACGCCGAATGCAACCTGACACCTCTCCCTCTTTTTCCCATCTGGGTCTACTCCCGGGGAGAGAAAATAGCGTGCGCCAATGATGCGCCAATACTCGTCCCAATTTTGATACGAAGCTATCGCATGATGAATCACAACGAGCCCAACCACACCATCCTTAAGGGCGCGCACCATGAATTCCTTCTGCTCATCAGTTATCTGCTGCCACATGTCGTAAAGGACGACGACATCGTAACGCTTTAACTCATCCTGCTTGCACCAAAGCTGATTAGCCTTCGGCTGCTGGCTTTCTTCCCACTCCACATTCCCAAACGAATCAAACATTTCAAAGAACTCCTTCCTGTTAAAGTCATGTCCACCTGTGAATATCACAACCTTGAGCTTTTGCTCACCACCAACAGCAAACCTCAAATTGGAGAAAGCCATAAACGAAATAGCCGCGCATGATGTTATGACAATCACGCTCCTTATATTCATCGCACTCACCCCCGTTTTGTGTATTTAGCCCCCTTTGCCTCTTGCGGTTGAGATAAGGCATAAAACCCGCCGCGCTGCCTTGTGGCGAGCTTCTTAACCTCAAGCTGAAGCAAAGCCATGCTCACCTCGGAGATGGGCGCACCAGACTCGCGCACAATTTGGTCAATGTGCCTCTCGCCTCTTGAGAGCACCTCAAGTATCTTCAACTCAACTTGGCTGAGACCTGGCAGCGTTGGGACTTCGGCTTTGACGCCCTCCGAATATCCCACTACAACCTTTGACGCTTTAACCCCCTCCAATGGTATGCCGAGCGCCGCAAACACATCCTCAGCGCTCTCAACAACCTGTGCACCTTCTTTGATCAGTTGATGATTGCCTTTGAAGTTCGGGTTCGTTATCGGTCCAGGAACCACAAGCACTTCCCTGCCCTGCTCAAGCGCCCAATCAGCAGTTAACAATGCACCGCTATTATGAGGAGCTTCAACAACGATTGTTGCCATGGTCATACCGCTGATAAGCCTGTTGCGCACCGGGAAGTGCCACGGCTGCGGTGTTGCACCGAGCGGGAATTCGCTTAAGACTGCACCGCTGCCAATTATTCTCTCCCTGAGCTTTGCATGTGCCCTCGGATATGCGACATCAACGCCACACCCAAGCACAGCAATCGTCTTACCGCCAGCATCAAGAGCGCCTTGATGAGCTGCGCCATCAATGCCAACTGCCATACCGCTGACAACAACAGCACCGTATGAGGCGAGCTCATAAGCCAACCTATAAGAGACTTGCCTGCCATAGTCCGAAGGTCGCCTTGTCCCAACGATCGCAACACAAAGCTCGTCGCTGCTTGGAAGCTCCCCAATGACATAAAGCGCTATAGGGGCATCGCTGAGCTGGCGCAGGAGAGGTGGGTATTGTTCGTCAAAGTAGGTTACGAGTTTACCGCCAATGGAGATCAAGCGTTGCGCATCCATTAATGCACCTTCGTCACTCTTTGCCCTGAGCAGCTTGCTCAAATGAACATCGGTTATGCCCTCAACGGAAAGAAGGGCGTCTTCATCAGCTTCAAAGATGCTCATTGGGGATTTAAAACAGTGAAGCAGCGATAAAAGCCTCTCGGGCGATATGCCAGTGCGAGTTAACCTCACCCACGCCACAAGTTCGTCATTCACTTCATTCAAGCTCATATTCAACTGGCGCCCGTGTGGCATCCCATTATAAGCTGCGCGCAACTAACACTCGTTCTTGTGTGGACGGACAATAAGACACCTGTCCGACCCCCATGGCAGACAATGGTCCACTTGAGAGCAGCAGCTTTGATAGCAGCAAGCATGAGGATGGCTCGCAATATCAGTGTGCGCAACAAAAAGGGCAGTGAGAGCGCTTGCCATTGCAAGATGCCACACAGCACCAATTCACCTCCCGAATTTGACTTTGCGGCGCAAGACCATAGCAATGGCCGACAGCATTTTAATAAGCACATGAGCCTGCAGCAAACCCCGTCGTATTTGCCAACATGCTGCCCATCTCAATTTCAATTTCTCTTTGTGCCACCTCAACCTATCCAGCCTTCCTTGGTCAATTCACAATTGCTGCAGCAAGCATTGATGCATGCCCATCAATGAACCAAGCCATCAATTCACTCGGCACTTTGTCGGGACGATGCTCAATTGCTTCCTCAACAACCCATCACCCTGACGCTGCGTCCCGTTCATCTTTCGGGGGCTGAAGCGCCTGACCCGGTTGCGGCGGCAATGGCTTTGCTTCCATAATGACTTCACTGACGCCCTCAGCAAACTCGCCACGAGCAGCAGTTAGCGCCCGTATCACAAATTCCTGATACTCCCTGTAATGCCTTCTGAGCGCCTCTTCAACTTCGCTCATTTGCTTCCTGACCTGGCGCAATTGCTGCTCACGCTCGTTAGCTATGCGGCGCAAAATGTCCTCGTGGCGGTAGCCGGCGATCCAAACGATGAGGAGTGTCAGAGCGATGGAGACAAGCGCTGGAAGGCAAACCATCTCATAGACATGCGCAGTGAGCGTGTAGTATCCCTCGTTGATGAACGGCGGACCAAGAACAGCAAACTCAATCATTCGTCCTTCAACAACACGAACCGGAAACGAGGAGTTGAGATAGGCGAAATAGGCGATGTAGAATATTGCCCCAAGGCAAATCAAAGCCACAAGCAGCCTAAGTGTAATTCCGAACATCCTTCCCACCCATCGCAACGCTTCCACTCAAGCTCACCCCCAATTTCCTCTTATACTCAGGTGGGTTTAAGCCAAAGCGTGATTTAACCTTCGCCCGGAGGAGCATAGCCTCCGGGTGTGGTTGGCACACCGATTGCTGGCTTCTCCTCAGGCGGTGCAGGCAGCGGCAGAGCGTTATTGATTCGGAAGCGCAATCTATACCTTCCCACGTTGCCGGCGTAATCCCTCGCGGTCACAACCACGAGATATTCGCCGTCGGGCAATGCCCTCCTTGCAGCTTTGCCAGTTGGCACATGGATGTTAAGCGACAGTGTGCCCTTAGCCTCATCAAATTCAAACGGCAGCTGCGGAAGGCGTGTGCAAGTTGCCTGAAAGCCGGCTGGGTCTGTTCCAGAGCCAGCATCGGCGAGGTTGACAAGCAGCTTTATCGGCGGATAACCCGGAACTTGAATTGGCTTGCTTTCACCGTCTGCCTTAGACTCATCAAGTTTGTAAAGGACAAAGTAATTTGGATCCCTTGATGGCGCACGCAACGATGCCGAAACGAGCATCGGTGGAAACGCATCAATGAAGTTGCTCGTAAAGGCGTAGAGGCTCCCATCGCTCGATGTCACATAGACGCCATCTCCTGTCACCGTCGGCGGTGAATAAATTCTGGGTGTTGTTTGATCATGTGGGTTTTCGTCGCCGAGCCTAAATCTCCAAAGGACTTTACCATCGTCAATGTCAAGCGCATACAATATTCCGCTGCCGGCAGTCACCCAAACATGCTCGGCACTCGCTGAGAGACCCGAGTAAATTCTCTGCCCCAGCTTCTTCTGCCAAACCTCTTTATTATCCTGAATGTTGATGGCGTGCACTGTGCCATCCCTTGTGGCAATGTAAATCACATTGTTGCGCAGTGCCGGCGCACCAATGCTTATCCCGGAGAGCGGAACTTGCCTTACGATCTTACGCCAACGCACATCGTAATAGCAAAGCGAGTGCCCAACGCCGACATAGACAAACGAACCCTTAGCAATCGGCTGCGTGGGTGGGCTACCGACGCCGAGCGGCGAATTGGCGAGCACTTCAATTTTAAATCCCTTCTCAGTCTGGTTCAAACCGGTGATGAGCATTCTTCTACCGCTCGTGATCATAGCGAGCCAATCACCGCTCATAGCCGGCATGCTCGCCACACTCGTCGGAAGCTTGCCTGCGCCAACCTCCTCCCCATTGATTGCATTAAGCAGGTGGATTGTGCCCGTGTGCGTCACTACAAAGATGTGCTCTTTAAAGGCGATCGGCGGAACACCAATCCCTGCCTCCGCACGAAATGTCCATTCAAGCGTTCCCGACTTCGCCTTCAGCGCAATTATGTGTCCACCACCAGTCACTGCAACGACCAAATCGTTAACGAGTGCCAATGAACAAGGTATGGTCTGCGGCGCATCATACGCCCACGCCATATGCCCAAACTCGCAGTTGATTGCGTATATTGTTCTGCCACAGGCATAGTAAACATTTTCACCATCTGTAACTGGCGGTATGTTATGCTGGCGCGCAGCTATGTCTGGTTGGAACTTCCACTTGAGCATGAGCGGAAGTTGTATAACAGCATCGCTTGAACCAGCTCCATCTGGTGTCCCGCGAAACAGCAGCCATTTGTTTGGTTCAGCATGGCTTGAAGCTGAGCAGAGGGCGAAATTAAACACCATTATCAGGAGCAAATTTAATGATTGGTGCAAAGCATTGCCACGCATTTGCATTTCGTTGCACCTCCCCATCTGCTTTTGGCGCTCAAACAAACAGCTCTCTGTCAAGCGTGCGATAGTGGATTGCCTCCGCGATGTGCTCCTCCTTGATCACTTCGGAGCCAGCTAAGTCGGCTACCGTGCGAGCCACCTTTAGTATACGGTCACTCGCCCTCGCGCTAAAACCGAGCGATTCAATAGCGGCGCGCAATATGCTCCTTGCGCCGTCGGTCATGACGCAGAACTTGCGCATATGCCTTTGTCCCATATGAGCATTGCAGTATATGCCATCACCTGAAAAGCGCTCAAGTTGTATTCGCCGCGCAGCTATAACCCGTTGGCGAATCTGCGCCGATGTCTCTGAAGGCGCTGGCTCAAGTATCTCATCCGGGCGAAGCCTTGGGACTTCTATGTGTATGTCAATTCGGTCAAGAAGTGGTCCAGAGATGCGCATTCTATATCGCCTTATTTGGCTCTCGGTGCATGTGCATTGCCTTGTAACATCTGTGGCATAGCCACATGGGCACGGGTTCATCGCTGCAACGAGCATGAAGCGAGCCGGGAATGTGACAGTGTGCGCTGCGCGAGCCACTGTTACAACGCCGTCTTCAAGCGGCTGCCTGAGCACCTCAAGAGTGTCCCTATGAAACTCGGGCAATTCGTCAAGGAACAAAACACCATTGTGTGCCAGACTGACTTCTCCCGGCTTTGGTATTGAGCCGCCGCCGATCAAGCCTGCGTTTGAGATAGTGTGATGAGGTGCTCTGAACGGGCGCGTCATGACGAGCGCTTTGTCCCTCGGGAGCAGACCTGCAACGCTGTAAATCTTTGTTACCTCAAGCGCCTCCTCAACGCTAACTGGCGGAAGGATTGTCGGAAGACGCCTTGCAAGCATTGTCTTGCCCGAGCCTGGAGGTCCTATCATGAGCACATTGTGACCGCCCGCTGCAGCAATCTCAAGGGCACGCTTTGCGTGCTCTTGCCCCTTCACCTCGCTGAAGTCAACACCGTATTCAGTAACTATCACCTGCTCATCAAACACGCCCTTGGGATACGGTTCAAATGAAGTTGGCTTTGAGATCACAGTTGCAGCTTCATGCAACGACTTCACGCCATAAACATCAACCTCGCTGACAACCGCAGCCTCTTGCGCATTTTGCATCGGGACTATGAGCGCTTTCTTTCCGGCATCCCTTGCTCCAATCGCTATTGGCAGAACACCGTTGATTGGGCGAACACCACCATCAAGTGATAGCTCTCCCACGACGACAAAATCATCCAACGAGCGCATCTCCAATTGCCCACTTGCCATCAGTATACCGAGAGCGATGGGCAAATCAAATGCGGCGCCTTCCTTCCTCGTATCAGCAGGGGCAAGATTTATCGTTATTGGGCGCCTCGGAAGCTCATACTGGGAATTGCGTATAGCTGAGCGGATGCGCTCTACGCTCTCCTGAACTGCCCTATCGGGTAAGCCAACAATGCGCATACTCGGCATGCCATGAAGTATGTCCACCTCAACTTGCACAATGTATGCATCTATGCCAAAGAGCGCCGCACTGTGCAGCCTTGCCAACATAACTCTCAACTCCGGCATGTTCTTAATCGGCTTGTGCCAATCATCAGTATGGCTGTGCACGCAAAATATTGTCAACGATTTCAGGCAATGCTAAAAACAGCGGCAGCTGAAAACTGTGCGGGCATGATACTACAACATTGAGGTTCGGAGCCAAAGCCACTCATGATGCTTTTGGAATGCACTCATCATCTTGACATGTGGCTTGGATTGCGTGAATGTGCGATACTTTAAATGCAAATCCATACAGAGCGTTAAATTCACAAAGAGGGTTGTGATGCTAAAATGTCAGTTTCAATGCACCTGCCAAGGGACGCCATTGATGTCGTTTGGCGCTTCTTTGATGCCGTAATTGAGGACGACAGAGTGGCGCTTGCAAGTTTGTTTATTCCAGATAGCGATGCAGCTTTGATGCAGGAGCTGTTTGGCACGCCAGCTTTGATAGCTGCCTCCGGAATGCTGCGAGGTCCGTGCATCATACGCATTGAGAGATTGCTCGCCCTTGAAGGCTGTATATGGCTTGAAGGGAAGCAACTGAGCGCTGAGAGCGAAGAGACACTGGGGCATGTTGTGTTCCGTGTGGAGCCGTTCGGAGAGAGATGGCGCATAAGCGAGATATTGCCTTGGCGCTTGGAAGCCGTCCACTACTTAACAGAGCGCCCAGACCCAAGGACGGATGACTCTGTTGCCATCATGCTTCTTTCGGTCGGGCTTTCAATTTCGCCATCAGCACAGCTTGATTCAGTTGAGCAAATGCTCGTTGAGACAATGCGCAATGACTACTACCCAGTGACGGTGATAACTCGCGCTGTGCGAATGTGGCGAGACTTCAAAAAGGCGGGCGCCATTGAAGTTCTCCCAGATGGTGCATGGGCTGCGGCAATACATAGAGCTGCAACATTGCTTTGCTTGTTAGATGCACCAATTGAGCGATTCGCACTCACATATCAAGTTGAAGTTAGCGAGGCGAGGAGAGCATATAACGAGGTCATAAACACACTCAGAATAACATACTTTGACGAACGCTACTCGCCCATACCCGACCCAAACGAGCTTGTAAGGCATGCAAAGCGTATGGGTGCTATGGAAGATGTGGAGATAACAGAGCATGAGATGCTCCCCGAGGAGCCGGAGGCATAACCCCAAAGGTTGTATAGGGCAATGGAGATGGAGCAGTTAATGGCGCCACTTCGCCATTGCTTGGTGGCTCGCCGCGGATCGCACACGGACATGATACCTTTGCCACACCATTTCCAACAGGAGTTGTGCAGTTTAATGTGGGGACAGCTGTAAAGCTGCCCGCAGCTTCGGTTCGCCCATTGCCGAAAATACCGACTTTTGAGGCGAAGAAGGGTTCAATCTTTGTCGAACATGAGCTTTACGGTTCTCAACTGCGCTTGGAACACACCGCAAAAAACGGTCAAGCCCGATGCTGTATTCCGATTGCACAAGTCCTAACGATGTTAGCCTACACTGTTAAAATTTTGATGCTTGCTAATGCGATGCATCCTAAGCACTGATGTAACGATAGGTGATGAACTTGTGCGAGCATCATCTTTCCGTCTCGCAGGCAACTATCGTCCGCCAAGCTGCGGCAGCGAGGTGTTTTTGTCATGGAGAGCATGCTTCAGAAGGCAATTGCGCTTGGCTTAAGCGAATCGGAATACAGGCTCATTGTTGAGCGCATCGGGAGAGAGCCAACAGATACAGAGCTTGCTATGTTTTCCGTTGAGTGGTCTGAGCACTGTGGCTATTTGCGCTCACGAAAGCATCTGCGCACGCTCCCAAAAGCGGGCAAGTATCATTCCATGTCGGGAAGTGATGCTGGAGGGATTGAGATTGAAAATGGTCTTTGGGTCATCTTCAAGATGGAGAGCCACAACCATCCATCACAGATTGAGCCAAAGCAGGGTGCGGCAACAGGCATCGGCGGCATTGTCAGGGACATACTCGCAACTGGCGCACGCCCTATAGCACTCATTGATTCGCTGCGCTTTGGCGACCCGAGTTCGGCTAAGGCGAGATACATATTTTCCGGTGTGGTTGACGGAATTCAATGGTATGGGAATTGCATCGGCGTTCCGACGGTTGCCGGCGAAGTCTATTTCAATGACTGTTATCGCACAAATTGCATTGTTGGTGTAATGTGCATCGGCATCGTAAAACAAGAGCACATGATGAGCAGTGCCGCAAAAGGCGTCGGGAATGCCGTCATCTATGTCGGCAATCCGACTGGCAGGGACGGAATTGGTGGATGCAGCATACTGGCGTCTCACGAACTGAGAGAGGAATTGAGCATGCGCCCAACAGTGCAACTTGGAGACCCATTCACCGAAAAGTGCTTAATTGAAGCGTGCCTTGAGGCATACAGGAGCGGCGCAGTCGTTGCCGTGAAGGATATGGGCGCTGCCGGGCTAACATGCACAACCTCCGAGATGTCAGCGGCTGGCGGCGTTGGCATGCGAATTGACTTGAGTATGGTGCCAAAGAGAGAGAAGGGCATGGATGCCTGGGAAGTGATGATGTCTGAGTCGCAAGAGCGCATGTTGCTCATCGTTGAGCGTGGCAGGGAGGATGAAGTGCTCTCCATATTTCGCAAGTGGGGATTAAACGCCGTCGTCATAGGAGAGGTCACAATGGACGGCATGGTCACAGTTTACGACGGCGAACAGCTTTGTGCTAAGGTGAAAGCCGATGACCTTGCCGAACCACCGGAGTATGACTTGCCTATGGAACAGCCAAAGTATCTTGAAGCCGTAAGGTCGTTTGATATCACCAGCATAGCAGAGCCGGAGAATCTTAACGATGTAGCCAAACTGCTTCTCACATCCCCAAACATCGCTTCAAAGAGGTGGATATACGAGCAGTATGACCACACCGTCCAAACAAACACAGTTGTTGCTCCCGGCGATGCCGATGCGGCAGTATTACGAATCAAACCCGAGATGGGCATTTTCATGGTGGCGGACTCAGAAGAGTCGCAGCCGTCAAGGAAAGGCATAGCTGTGACCGCAGATTGCAACAGCCTGTATTGCTATCTTGACCCATACCTTGGCGCTCAAATTGCAGTTGCTGAAGCCGCCAGAAACTTGGTTTGCGTCGGCGCAGAGCCAGCAGGCGTCACCGATTGCCTCTGCTTTGGAAACCCGGATAGACCGGATAGGTTTTGGCAGTTTGTAAACGCCGTTAGAGGCATCGCCGATGCTTGCTCCTTCTTTGAGTTGCCAGTTGTCTCAGGCAATGTTAGCTTCTACAACGAGAGTGAGGAGGCAGTCATCCATCCAACACCGCTAATAGGTATGGTTGGAGTTATTGAGGATGTGAATAAGCATGTGACCATGTCATTTAAGAATGAGGGCGATGTGATTATCCTGCTCGGGTTGTGCAAGGATGAGCTTGGTGGCAGCGAATACTTGAGGTTTGTGTATGGCATTGAGGCTGGCAAGCCACCGCAGCTTGACCTTTCACTTGAGCGCTCCGTTCACCGCACAACACTTGAGGCTATAAGAAACGGCTTGGTCATGTCAGCACACGATTGCTCCGAGGGCGGTCTGTTTATATGCATCGCCGAATGCTGTATGGCTGGAAATATCGGCGCGCATATAACACTCTCACGAAAATGCATTGCTGAGGGGCACGCCCGAATGGATTCACTCCTGTTCGGTGAATCACAGTCTCGCATCGTCATATCGGTGCCATGCGGCTTGGTCAACCACGCCCTTGAGCTCGCTGAAAAGCATGGTTGTCCAGCTACAGTCATAGGCGCTGTTGGTGGCGAGTGCCTTACGATTGAATGGCGAGATGGTGATGTCGTGAGAGGGCTCATCAACTTGCCAGTTGAGGAGATGCGCATCCTTTACGAGGGCGCAATACCGGCGCTAATTGAAGCTGGCATTGCTGAGTGAATTGATATGCTACATCATGAAGTGAAGCAGCAATGTTGCGAGTCCGAGGAGGATGGTCACACCCACAACATCTTGTATAGCTGTCTCAAAAGGTCCGGCTGTCAAAGCCGGGTCAAAGCCCAAACGCTTTGAGATCATCGGCACTACAGTCCCGACAAACCCGGATAGGTTGATGGCGACAAATATTGAAAAGCCGACGATGAACCCAAAGACCGGATCAAAGAGCATTTCCTTCTGCAACCCGTGCCAGAAGCCGCCGATGAAGAAAAGCATCAAACCAAGCATGCAGCCGAGTATTGAAGTTGTCTGAAGCTGCTTTATCACAGGTCGCCACCACTCATTCAAAGTCACATGACCTGTGGCGAGACCTCGGACGACTATCGTCGCTGATTGTAAACCGGTGTTGCCGGAAATGGCTTGTATGACGGGGATGAACGAAGCGAGCAATATTACGCTCCCAAGGGTCTTATCAAACCGGTGAATGACAAAGCCTGCAACCAATTCAATTGCAACGGTGATAAGCAGCCAGGGCAAACGCAGCCGAGCTATTTCAACCGGGCGTTTCTTTTCAAGCTCAGCGGCATCAGAACCAACAGCACGGAAGTGATCTTCAATCAATTCCTCCTGAAGAACATCCATAATGTCGTCAACCGTTATGACGCCGATGAGCCTGTAATTGTGGTCAATGACTGGCAGCGCAAGCAAGTCGTAGCGCACGAACATCTGAGCAACTTCCTCTTGGTCGTGCTCCGGGAAGACGAAAACGACGCCGTGCGTCATTATATCCCTAACCAGCGTCTCAGGTGACGAAGCGAGCAACCTGCGCAAATTCAAAACACCCTTTAAAGCGCCATCGTCATCCACAACATACACATAGTAAATGCTTTCAGCATCAGCACGCTCACGAAGCAACTCAATTACCTGAGCCACTGTCATGGTTTCCTTCACAGCTACGAATTCGGAGGACATTATCCCGCCAGCTGTATCTGGCGGGTATTGCAGTAGCCCTCTCACCTCCTGCGCTTCATCTGGTTCCATGAGCTCAAGGAGGCTCTCGCGCTGCTCCGGCTCAAGCATCCCGAGTATGTCGGCGCTTTCATCCGGCGGAAGAACTTCAAGTATGTCCGAGAGCCTCTCAAGATCCGTTGTTTGAACAAGATGCCTTTCTGTTGCCTCATCAGCTTCGTCAAGCACCTCAGCAGCTGACTCATTGTCAAGCAGCTTAAACACCTGTTCCTTCTCCCAGTCGTGCAAGAAGCGCATGGCAAGCGCTATGTCAGCTGGATGAAATTGAGACAGGAACTGGCGCAAGCTCTCCGTCTGCTTTGAAGATAGGAAGCGTCTTATCTCGTGGACAACTTGACTCACCTCCTCTCTCGGATGGATGAACTTGCGCTTCGCCCAGAAACGCTCTTTCAGCGACAGCATGCCTTGAAGCTGTTTTCGCAGGCGCATCTCTATCACTCCCGAAAAATCAACTCAGCCTGCTGATATGATGCCACCAATCCTCTCTGAAGCTCACATGCCATTTTGAGGGCTGCCATCCGCCCACGCAAGGAGACGCATCGTTGAGTGAGAGCCTGACAAACCCGCAGATTCAAAGTTCCGCGCTAATCCAAATCAACAGGTCGGAGACATTCGGACGCCCATCATGAAACCACCACTGCCTCGGAAGTTGCATTTCGCCGAGCGTGCATATCCTTGATATGCCGTGCGAAGCGAGCAAATCAAGCAACTCGCCCTCACACGCCCCACAGATGCTGCAACCGACTGCCGATACAAAGCTGGCTAACGGCTCAAACTCGCCATGCAACTCCTCAAGCGATTTAACTCCGCGAATCAACACAGTCCTTGGAGCGCATGTTAAATGAAGCGCATACAGCGTTTTAGCTACCGGCTCTTTCAACAGCACAATTGTCCACTCAGTTGAACAATCGCTCGCTATAACCTCTGCACCCGACATCATGTAGACCATGCGCCAACTTTGTATGCTGGCTGAGCGCTCCAACACATACCTACCAGGTGGCAGCTGATTAGAGACATCCTTTAGCGCTGAGGAAAGGCAACCTGAAAATCGCCTCTCATCTCCAGCCGCACCATAGACGAACACAACATGTGGTGACATGCAGCCTTGCTGATCAAACATAGCTATATCTTTGGCGAGCTTTTGTGCTGCCTCGCTCAAATCGCAATGTGAGTCAACGATGCCAACGCCAATCTTGTGCCCGTAAGGGATGAAGCGCTTCGTTATCGGCAACCGATTCCGTATGCTCAATATCGTCTCAATGCCCCCATATGCAACTATGACATCTGCATGCTTGAATGCTATTGACTCAATCGCTTCATCTCCGCCATGCCAGTTGACAACCGCAACACAAGACGCCAGTTCCTCATCTACGCAATTTAATGCCCGAACAAACGCCGCTGTTAAGATTGGTTCATCATGGCTCACTTTGATGAGCGAACTTGATTTTGAAATGAGAGCGCATGCTAAACTCAATATGCCAAGCGCTGGTATATTCCCTGCAAGCACATGCAGAGTGAGAGCATGTCCCAATAAACGAAAGCGTCTATTGCAGTTCAAGCTCACCCAACCATCAAGCGCTGCTGGGTTTGGCAATTCATCGCTTAGCATCTTCCAAATTGATTGAGATTGCAACCGCTCAAGCGTGTTCCTCAGGCTGAGCTCAATTGCTTGTTTTGAATAACCCGTAACCCTCTCAACCGCACTAACTGACTCACTAAACGAAAGGCTGTCACACAGCCATCCCGAAGCAACTTCATCAAGCGCTTCAACAATGCTTTTAACCGTCCTTCTAACGAGCTTTGAGCGAGCCTCAACTAATAGCGAGCATATGTGCTGAATATCATCGGGCGCAACTTCGGCAAACTCAACTTCAGCTTCCCCGACGCGCTCTGTATATGTTCCTCTTGGAGCGCATGGAAGAAAGTATGCCCTATACGGTTCGCTGATTCTGGGCAACTTGCTCATGGCAATCACCATGCAGCTGGCAAAGTCGCAAAATGCCACTTACCCATACAAGGCGTCTTGTAAAATTGCAATCGCTTTGGAAGGCATCCCTCATGAGCCATCGGAAAAACCTAAAGGCATGAATGGACAAGCACAGAAAACGCATTTGAGCGAATACTTTTAATTGCGAGCACACCATGCTCTCCCAATAATTATGAAGCCAAGCTGGGCAGGGCTTTGAGCCATAACCTACTCGCATAGGGAGCGTAATGGGAATGAAAGTGCAGCATGTGACGGGCAGGGTGAAACTGAAGCGCGGCAGGGAGAGAGCAGTTCTCAATCGTCATCCATGGGTGTTTGATGGCGCTATAGAAAGCATTGATGGGGATGTGCATCCAGGCGATGTTGTTGATGTTGTTGACGCTAATGGCAAATGGCTGGCAAGAGGCTGGGTGAACCCAAGCTCGTCTTTGACAGTAAGGTTGCTGACTTGGGATGAGAGCGAGCGCATTGATGAGGACTTCATACAAGGCAAACTTGAAGCTGCCATTAAATTGCGTGAGCGCATTGGAGCACTTTCGCAGACCGATGCATTTAGGTTGGTATACAGTGAATCGGATGGGTTGCCGGGACTGACAATTGATGTTTATGGAGAATTCGTCGTCATCCAAGCCTCAACTCACGGCATTGAGCGATGGCTCAACACAATCTTGCGTTGGTTGATTGAAAGATTTAGCCCAAGTGGTATCATTGAACGAAGCGATACGGAAGAGCGCCACCGTGAGGGCTTGCAGGAGAGGTTTTCAATCCTGTATGGCAATGAGCCATCCGGGGAGGTCTTAATCAACGAGGGCGGGTTCAAATTCGCCGTTGACATCCTTGGCGGTCAGAAGACGGGTTTCTACCTTGATCAGCGTGACAACAGGAGGCGCTGCGCAAGCTACATTGGTTGTGGAAGAGTGCTCAACTGTTTTTCATACACCGGCAGCTTTGCAATATACGCCCTCGCCAATGGTGCTGAAGTGGCAACCAATATTGACACATCCGAGAAAGCTCTAAGGCTGGCTGGGAGAAATGCACAACTTAACGGGTTCGGTGACAGGGTCACGAACATACATTCCAATGTCTTTTCGCAGCTGCGCCGGTTCAGGGATGACGGCGAGAAGTTTGATGTTGTCATACTTGATCCGCCAAAGCTCGCCACAAAGAAAAGCACAATTGGGAGCGCATGCAGAGGCTATAAGGACATCAACCTGCTCGCTATGAAACTTCTAAAGCCAAACGGTGTGCTCGTTACATTTTCATGTTCGGGCTTGATCAGCAATGACCTGTTCCAGAAGGTGATATTCAGCGCTGCTGTTGATGCAAGAAGGGATGTAGTCATAGTTGAGCGCTTGAAGCAAGCACGAGACCATCCTGTGATCGCTTCCTTCCCAGAGTCCGAATATTTGAAAGGCTTTGTGTGCATCGTCAGATGAACAGCACTCAGTTAAAATGCACAAGTGATGCTACTAAGAAACAATACAACGCTTGCATAAGCTAACCAAATGAGTGCATATTCATAGTGGCTTTGCAGCTGTCGCCTTTCAGTGTTAACAGCTCACTCATACAAGATGTAGAGGTGTATTCAAAATGCAACATCTTAGATGCCCGTCATGTAGTGCTCCGGTTAAAGGGAGAGTAAAGTTCTGCACAAGCTGTGGTAGCGAAATTACAAGCATCGCCACAGAGAACGCTGTAAGTGAACCTGAAAATCAGCAAAGGGTAGTTCTCGTTAAGCCAGCACAATACCGCCGTGACATCATCCTCGGAACAGCCATTGCTGGCGTTGTTACAGGGCTTATAGCTATAATTGCCATCCTATTGCTGCTGCACCTTGGCAAGCAAAGCAGCACACAAGTGCTCACAACTGTTGAGCCTCCAAAGAGCATAGTGCAGCGTCCCCAACCAATACCACCATATTTACCTGTGCAATCAATTACACCACCACCGCAAACTGTTGAACTGCCACCAATTCAAGTTGTAGAGCGTCCCGAACCTAAGGAGGAAGTTAAGCGTGAGGAACCACAACAATCGCAACAATTGCAGCAGCCACAGCAGCCACAAAAACCACAAGTGCCTCCGGATGTTCTTGCTTACCTTCGCGCCCTTGAAAGGATTGAACGGCAGCGCAGGAGCTTATCAACCGGCACTGGGGGAGTATTTGAGCTGCTCTTAGCCGCAATTACACTTGTCCAATCGGTGCACTCATTCAACCTTGACGAACCTGAAGGTTCACCAGATGCCGAGCAGGCGTGGCAAAGGATAGCAAATGGATTTGCGCGCTACAGAAACGCATATTCAAGCTTGCTTGTTCAATTCCGCTTGCTTCGTCCGCCAGCACCATGTATGCAGCTTGCTATGTCTTACGATGCAGCGTTACAAGAGCATGTTAAAATCATTAGGGAACTTGAGGCAGCACTTGCTACGAGAAACATAGCAAGTCCGCTGTTTAGTTTGCTTACAGTGAGCACACGCCTGAAATTGCCGCTTAAACTTGCCGATAGGGAACTTGGAAATGTGTGTGAACAATTTTCCATACCAAAGTTCTTTGACATCGGCGATGAGTGAAAATGCTAAAATTTACGGGAAAGCCAGACAATTGAAGATGTGGGCTCCCCCAGCACTTTGGGGCTAAAGCTCATTCTATTGGGTAAGCCGCACATTTTCAAAAATCAAGGTAGCATACAACCTGTGCACTCTCCCGGCTCTTCTACGATGGTCTTTCCCATCGCCCAAAAGGGCAGCACTATAATACTGCCCCAAAGTGGTATTGACGCTTACTCATACGGTTCGTAGTTAGCCACGACACGAAGCGACAATGTAATAGTGTCCAAATTTGTCTCCTGCCTATTTTCCACTTTTGACAGCACTCCGATTCATTCCGTGCCTCACTACAAAACCTTAGAAAACCTCGCAGTGAGCCATAAGCGATAGCAAAGTGGTATAAAAATTTGACCAGTCCCATGCCCTTTACCCCATGTCTCACTTTAATGGCACTCCAACTTAGTTTCCTGCCTCACTGTGAATACCTCCTCTTTGCTCAAAAGTTTGTTAATGCTCGCAGGAGTTGCATAATTCTGGGAAGATGATGGTCCAAAAGTGGCAAAAAGCCGTTAAAATGGCGTGAATAATAAACAAACTTTTGAAGGGGCTTGGCAAAATGCCCCCTTTTGCCCCAAAAATCCCCGCATAAAGCCACTTTTAAATAAAAGCGCAATTTGCGGCGAAGAAATTGCCAAAAAGTGAGTGGTTCCGCCGTCCAACAGCTGCCCTTACATTCAACTGCGTAACTTCTTGCTCAATTACCACGCCACTGACTTTAGCCGGTGGTTGATGACAAAACAAATTAGAGCACAATTTGTTCGGCATTTTGTGAGGGCGGTGTCAATGTCACACATGCGAGGGCGATGCTACTGCCGAGCTTGTGATGGAAATTCTACTGACAAAATTGCAAGAGCAATAT
>JANXAS010000004.1 GCA_025062195.1 Armatimonadota bacterium | reverse complement strand
GAAATAGACCTTCTCTTTGAGGCAATTCGTGAGGATAAGCCATATAACGAGACTGAAAGGAGCGCCATGGCAAGCATGGTCGGAATAATTGGACGAATGGCTGCGGAATCTGGACAAATGATCGCATTTGATCAAGCTATGAAATCAAGCATTGAGTTGGCGCCAAACTTGGAAAACATGACATTTGAATCCGAGCCACCAGTTAAGCCGGATCCTGAGGGGAAGTATCCAATAGCTATTCCCGGATTTACAAAAGTGCTATGATCGTTTTTAGGAGTTACACAAAGGAACGAATTCCAATAGCCAATCGTAAGCGAGTTAGCATGAGGGCAATAAAGAACCTTTTTGGTGTCATATTGGGGACTTTAGTCAAATGGCTTAAAAAGCCCTAAAGCTTCCTTATATTTCCCAGACCGTTTTCTCTTATTCGGGGGCAAGGCTACTGCCGAGCCGAAAATCTATGAGGCAGTTTGTAGTAAGGCACGAAACGAAGTGGAGTGCCGTTGAAAACGCCATTACGCTATCCCTTTATGGTTCACTACGAACCATGCTTCAAAAGAAAAAGCCGAAATTCGGTAAGCCAGTAGACTTGCCCTACGAAGTGAGAAAAAATCGTGACAAAATTCGGAGGGTCGGGCTACTGCCCGACCGATTTGCAAATGGAGCACAAAAGTTCGCAGCAAGGCAAGAAAAAACTAAGGAAAGAAAAACAATGGGTAAAATTAGCAAGGTGAGTGAGAATGAGGCGGCGAAATTTTATAAAAGCCTTAAGTGCTATTGCCCTCTTGTATGCCAATCCATTGTCAAGCGGCGGCAGAAAGAGGTTCAATGTGCATGATTTTGGTGCTAAAGGTGATAAGGTGAATAACGACCGAACAGCCATTCAATCCGCCATTGATGCCTGTGCTAAATCCGGTGGCGGAGTTGTTTATTTCCCGCCTGGAGATTATCTTACAGGGACTTTGCGACTCCGCAGCGGTGTCACATTGTTCTTAGATGCCAAAGCTACCATTTGGGTGAGCCGTTCGCCAGAACACTTTGAAAGTGAACGGTATGGGCATTTGATTTTAGCCGAAAATGAAAGGAATATTGCCGTTGTTGGTTCGGGCAAGATACAAGGCTATGCTGACCAACCCTTACAGCGGCGAGAGCGCGGCGATTTTCGTTACGGCATCATTCTTTTTGAAGGTTGCCATGATGTCATCATTCGTGACATCACCATCCTCTACAGCGACTCTTGGACAATTCACCTAAAGCGCTGTGAAAAAGTCCTCGTAGAGGGGGTCACAATTCGCAACAATTACGACCGAATCAACTCCGACGGAATTAACCCAAACTGCTGCAAGAATGTGAGAATCTTGAAATGTGACATTGTTGCTGGCGATGATTGCATCGCCCTCAAGACGACCGAACCTTATCCATGCGAGGATGTGGAAGTTAGGGATTGTGTCTTGGAGACAAGAGCTACAGCATTGAAGTTGGGCACGGAATCTCACGGTATCTTTCGCAACGCACGATTTTCAGGTTGCACAATTCGCAACTCCACAGTTGGCATCGGGTTTTTCATGAAAGACGGTGGGATAATGGAGAATATCATTTTCTCGGACATTAACATTGAGCCGCGTGCGACACCTAATGCAAGAACCTTTCCCATTTTCATGGACATTGAGCGCCGTCATGAGGACTCAAAAATCGGCTTTATTCGCAATGTTACGCTTCAACGGATTTACATCCGCACTGGCAGTGGTTTGCTTATCCAAGGAATGCCAAAACGACCAATTGAGGGATTAACAATGCGAGACATCAAAATTGATGTGGTAAGAGCCGAGGATTACTCGGAACGCCGAAAGCACATCGGTGGAAATAGGACAACTTCGGATGAGAGGGACACCCTCTATGCTCGCCAACCATCCTATGTCACCATTGCCCATGTCAAAGGGCTTAACATAGAAAACCTCACCGTGAACATCTCCGAGGATGTGCACCGTAAGTATGAGCGTTCAGCACTATGCTTGCATGAGGTTGAGGACGGCACCTTAGCTCGCATTTTGCGAAAGCCACCAACAGGCGAGGAATTGCCAATTATCGCTCTTCACAATTGTCGCAATATAACAGTGGCAAAATGTGAGGCTTTACATGGGACGAAAGTTTTCCTTGGGGTTAGTGGCAGGCGCACAAACAAAATCACCTTGAAAGGTAATCGCTTGAGAGCAGCTAAGCAACCAGTAAGGGTAAATTCGGAAGTGCCAAAAGATTCGGTCATTCTACTAACGAAGTGATGCATTCAATCTATATTCGTCATCAACCAATAACTAAAGCCAGTGGCATGGATGAACAAGAAAAATTTTTGGCTTTTATTTCCAACCATGCTACGGACTTTAGTCCGTAGTTGATGACGAACTTTCCTTAGCGCCGACTTCAGTCGGCGAAAACTTTAACAAAACAAGCCGAATAAATTTTGCCCTCACTAATCCATCATCAACCAATGGCTGAAGCCAGTGGCATGGATAACAAAGCATGCTTTTTCACAACTATGCTATGGGCTTTAGCCCATATTTGCTGACGGATTTTTGAGCGCTGTCTTTAGACGGCGTGAAATTCTCTCAAAATCAAAACTTTTCGGCTCGGCATTAGCCTCCGTCTGTTCGTAGTAAAGCACGAAGCGGAATGCCGTCAAAAATGAAACAAGGGAAAAGAGACAAGGGACAATTTGGGACGCCACTACGCTTTCGCTTCGTGGCTAACTACGAACTTAACAAACAAGGCTTTTTGGCTTGGCATTAGCCTCATCCTCCGAAAATGAACTTTACACCTCATCCTTTGCGCCTTGCATCTGTTTTCGGCTCGTTAAAGAGCCTTTTACCTGCGCAAGCAACCAACAAATTTTGTGGCAAAGAGCAAATGTCGTTATCACGAATGGCGAATTGCAAATTTAAGCCCGAAGATGGGGCAAGAAAAAACCGAAAAGTGCAGAATTTGCAATGGGGTGCTTGCGCTCACTTAACGAACCTAATCACCCAATCAACTTGCTGGTTCTCGCTGCTAATCATCTCCGTGATGAGAAGTTCCCCTTCACACTCAAGTTTGGTTTTAATCTGGCTTTTTCTTGGCTCAGCTATTAGTTTGGAAAAAGTGAAGCCAGTTGGGACATGAAAATATAGCCGGTAAGGGTCGTTTCGGACAAGTAAACTGCTCCCGTGAAGTTCGTTGTTCGATTCGTCCCAAACCAACTCAACAATGTCAACGATGCCTTGTGTTATGTGGCGTGATGCGGAAATGAGTTGGGGATGCCCCAATGATTTTCGGATGGCGAAGACTTCACAAGTTCGGATTGGCAGCGTGACCGAGAAACCACTTTCAAATTGACCTTCGTATTGCTTGCTCCAAAATTCAAAGACATGGTAGCGTATACCGTTACCTACCGACAAGCCAAGTTTTGTGAAGTCAACCTCAATCATCTCTGGCTCCTCTTGCCAATTGAAAACCGCTACGACATCCCAACTGCCGTAATGCTTGGCAACCTTCAAGTCAATGATTTTAGGTCGCCCAATTTTGTCCTCGTCCCAAGGGTAGAACTCCATCGGGTGAATGTCAACTGTCGGGATAACCCGGCGCAAGATTTCAACTCTCTCCTCTGGCAATTCATACATCTTGTCGCTTGTCATAAGCGCTTGTCCGCTTAGTGAAACGAGTGTTGCCATAATTCGTGCTTCCCCCAAAGTCAAAGGCTCGCGAACGCATAAAGTGTCAGGGTCACACCACCAAACCACATTGTTCAAAAAGCCCCACTTTGTGATCGTGCGAATCATTACTTGACAACCTTGCCAACTCGCCTCCATGTCACCACCTGTCCTGCTGCCGTTCATGATTCCAATTCCGTCAAGGGGAATGCCATAACAACCAAGCAAATATTTGTTTGGTCCTATCGCCTCCCTTATTGCTTTCAGTGTCATTCTGTATGCATCGCTGCCGCGAGTTTCTGGCACCCTTCTCGCATCGGTTTGTTCATCATACCAGCGGCTGAATTCGGGTTGGTTGTCAATTTTGAAGTATTCAAAGCCCCAATCGTGGGCGAGTGTGTGGAACAACCGCTTTATGTATTCCAGTGCTTCGGGGTTTGTCGGGTCAACAACATAGCTTTCAACTTTGCGTGGATGCCAGTCGCCAATGCGAACTGGAGTTCCATCGGGTTTCCGCAAGAACCAGTCCGGGTGCTCGTTGTAGACCTCGTCGCTATCGGTCTTTTGCGGGATAAGCCAGATGCCCGGTTTCATTCCACGCTGCTTTACGATATCGGCGACCCACTTCATCCCTTTCGTGAACTTTTCATTTGGACCACGCCAATCTCGCCCGCCGGAAGTTTTAGGGTTGCCATTGTCAAGTTGCCAACCATCGTCAAGTTGAACCCACTCAAGCCCGAAATCACGCAAGTTATTAGCGAGCCATTCCACATTTCTCTCCCACTCCTCCTGCGTGATGCTCTGATAGTAGTAATACCACGAGCACCATCCCGTTGGTGCGCGGGTGAAAACGGATTTGTCAATGGGAGCGTAGTAACGAATTCCGTGTCGCTTGATGACATTGGTGGTCACCCTGGCGATAAACACAACTTCACCAACTGCACCTTTACTAACAAATCGGTAGCGGTAAGGAGGGTCGCCTGGCTCGTGGTAGATCTCGGATTTGGGCAAAGTCACAGCAGTGTCATTGAAGCGGTTGAAAAGTGTCTTTGCTGTCTTGCTCATCACCGGACCGTGAGCGAGTGAGAAGATGCCAAAGTTTTCTTCCTCATGCAAACGACCAAGGTATGGCTCAGAGCCCATAAACAATTCGCCGTGAACTTCAACGGCGCCTTCAAATTCATCTTCAGAGGCAATCGTTAATTGAACCGTGTCAGTAAGCGGATCAATTTGAAATAAGAGCCTAAGAGGCGCAAGCTCTTCAACTGGTGTATGCCATTTGATAGTGAGAGAGGTTTCACTTCGGTGTATAACTTCAAACCTTGAGCCAGCCATTGAAGAATGCACTTTCTTGCCATTAATGTAAGCCGCTATAAAGCCTTGCGCGAACATCCCTATAGCGCAATGTGAAATTGAAAAGACGCCCCTTGCCTCATCCAGCATCACATCTATGCCTTTTGCCATCCGCACTCACCCCACCGTTTCCGATATCGCGTGAGTGTATATTAACGCGTATGCTCCAACACTGAACAGTGTGGGATGCATGAAATGTGCTTAACGAAATTGGGCGGTCTATCACTCACATCCACCTTTGCATCCTTTATGGTGTTTGCACTGTCAATGTTTATAGCGCACTCGTTCTTTACCGCAAGCTCTGCTGGTGGGTATCTTTCACAGCAATGCTATTAGTATTTGCTGACAGTTGCTAACGATTTTCTTGGGCGCTGTCTTTAGATGATAAAAAATGGCTCAACTTTTCTGAGGATTAAATCCGTGCCCTACAATAGGTCGAGGTTCCGCATCGCGCTGGCAAAGTTTCTTCCAAGCGAATTTTGTGTTCGTTGTTTTCGTTAGCGACTGTCGGCTTAAGTTGGTAGGATGGTTGGCTAAGCGCTAATAAACTTCTGAGTGATGAGATAGCGCAATCGTCAATTGCGTTTTCTCTCATGCGCTACAATAACTTCGGTGGTTAAGTTATAGGGCAATACCAACTGAGGAGAGAGGAGGTGTGTGTCCATGTTAAAGCGAGTTAGCAGGCGTTCATTCCTTAAAGCGACAGCTGCCGGAATTGGATTTTTGGTGCTCAAGGACAGCAGGTCGGCTTGGAGTTATCAAGCCAATGATAAATTAAACATGGCTTTTATTGGCTGTGGTGGGCGCGGTAGGGATTTGGTCTTTGAGCTTGCTGGTATGGGGAACAATGTTGTAGCGCTATGCGATGTTGATGACCAGCGCGCCGCGGATGCCTATAAGAAGTTCCCAGACGCAAAGAAGTATCGTGACTTCCGAAAGATGCTTGAGGAGTTGCGCGACCAGATAGACGCAGTCGTTGTGTCCACCCCGGATCATACACATGCCACTGCTTCTGTTATGGCGATGAGGCTTGGCAAGCATGTTTACTGTGAGAAACCGTTGACTTGGTGCATATATGAGGCAAGGGTGATGCGCCAAGTCGCTATGGAGAACAAACTCGCAACTCAGATGGGCAATCAAGGGACAGCCTCCGGCGGCTTTAGGCAAGGTGTTGAGGTAATTCGCTCAGGCGTCCTCGGAAAAGTCACAGAAGTGCATGTTTGGACGAACCGACCAATATGGCCTCAGGGTATGGATAGACCGAAAGATACACCGCCAGTGCCACCGCACCTTGACTGGGACTTATGGCTTGGACCTGCACCATGGCGCCCCTATCATCCCGACTATTTGCCGTTCAGGTGGCGTGGGTGGGTTGACTTTGGCACTGGGGCGATTGGCGATATGGCGTGCCACACGATGAACCTACCTGTAATGGGCTTAAAGCTGCATGAATACATAATTGAAGAGTTGCCGATTACGGTTGAGGCGGAGCATTCGGGTTTCAACAAGGAGAGTTTCCCTAAGTGGGCAATCATGCGTTACGAGTTCCCAGCAAGAGGCGAGCAACCGCCAATTAAGTTCACTTGGTATGAGGGCGGCAAGAAGCCACCGCAAGAGTTGCTTCCCGGAGTTGAACTTCCAGCAAGCGGTTGCATCATCATCGGTGAGAAGGGCAAACTCTTTTCACCGGGCGATAATGGTGGCTCATGGAAGCTTTATCCCGAAGAGCAATTTAAGGACTACAAGCCACCACAGCCAACATTGCCGCGCTCACCAGGGCATACTCGTGAATGGGTGAATGCGTGTAAGGGTGGACCTGCACCGATGTCCAACTTCGTTGACTATGCTGCATACCTAACGGAGATCGCTTTGGTTGGCAACCTCGCCATATTCGCCGGACGAAAGATTGAGTATGACCCGAAGGAGATGAGGGTAAAGGATTGCCCAGAGCTTGAGCCATATATCAAGCGACCATATCGTGAAGGCTGGCCGCTTTAAAGTGATGACCGTTGTGCATCACGAATTTAGACCATTTTCACTCCACAGGCTCATAAATGTGACGTGAGGGGGAATGAGTAGCAGTCCCGCACATTGCTTGGTGATGCGAGCATCGCAAGCGGTGCAGCGTCCATAGCCAATTATGAAATTACAGCCAAGTGGCATCATGAAACAGCGCAATGAACTACCGTCGGCTAAAGTTGATGGTCTTGCACGCATGTCTTTTATGGGCAGCGCCCCGTTTCACTTCTCCGGCGAAGCTTTTTGCCCATCACTGCAACCTTCCGCTGCCCACTTTTTATGGCATGCAATGCGATGCAAAATTTGAGAATGGGCAAGTTAGTCTAATGTGCATGCGCGTGAATAATGATTTTGCCTGAATGTCCACCGTCTAAGACCTTTCTTTCAGAGGTGTGCCGGGAATGGCTAAGTCACAGTATGTGCGTGACCTAACGCTTGGCGATTCAGTTGATAGCATCTTTGTGGTCAAGAGCAAACAGCTAATGCCTTTCCGCGATCGCCCCGGAAATTACCTAACCCTTGAACTCGTTGATAAGACAGGTTCAATACAGGGAAGAATTTGGGACGATGCCGAGGTGTTTGACCAGACAATCCATGAGAAGGAAATAGTGCGAGTCAAAGGGAAGGTTGAAGTTTTTAGGCAGGTGCGCCAACTGAGAGTGAGTGACATCACAAAATGCCAGAAGGGTGAGTATGATTTGTTTGACCTTGTGATGCACACCGACAAGGACATTGATTGGATGTTTGAACGCGTGATGCGCGCTGCAAGCAGCATCTCAAATCCGCATTTGCAAAAGCTTGTTCTTTCGTTCCTCAACGATGAACGCATAGCGCATGATTTTAAGCTTGCTCCAGCATCGTTGCGCTTCCACCACAATTGGCTTGGAGGATTGCTTGAACATGTCACAAGTGTGCTTGATATAGCCGAGGTTATTTGCAGGACACACACAGGCGTTGACAGAGATTTGCTTATCACAGGCGCAATACTTCACGATATAGGAAAACTGCGTGAGTATGTGTGGGAGCCGATAATTGAATTAACTGATGAGGGCAGGTTGCTCGGGCATATCGTCCTTTCAGACGAAATGATTGTTGAGAGGTTGAAGGAGATGCCTTCATTCCCAAAGGAGTTGGCGCTGCGTATTCGTCATATGGTCATAAGCCATCATGGCGATATGGAATATGGTGCGCCAAAGCGCCCAATGACGGTTGAGGCAATGGCGCTGCATTTGATTGAGAACTTGAATGCGCAACTTGCTCGCTTTACTGCCTTCGTTGAGGAGCAGCGTGAGGCAGGCAAAGTTTGGACGGACTATGAGCGCATGCTTGAGAGACGGATATTTATCGGGTATGAGGGCGAGGTTGAAAGGGGATTACAGCACGAGGATGTCCAAGGCGAAGGGATTCAATGTCTACAAGACAATGAGAGGGGTGAAAGCGTTGATCAACTTTGATGGGCTTCTATCAGAGCGTGTGCGCAGCATAAAACCATCAGCAACACTCGCCACATCAGCGAAGGCTAAGCGCATGCTCGCTCAGGGCATTGATGTGGTCAACCTGAGCGTTGGTGAGCCGGACTTTGACACGCCTGAATACATAAAGTATGCAGCCATAAAGGCGCTGTGTGATGGATGGACAAAATACACCGAAGAGGCTGGTCTGCTTGAAGTCAGAAAGGCAATTTGCAAAAAGCTGCGTGAGGAAAATGGTTTAAGCTATGAGCCCGAGAACATCGTCATATCCTGCGGCGCAAAGCACGCCATATTCAACGCCTTCCAAGCTTTGCTCAACCCGGGCGATAAAATTCTCATCCCTGCACCTTGCTGGGTTAGCTATCCCGACATGGCGAGGCTTTGCGGTGCAGAGCCGGTCTTGATTCACACGACCGAAGAGAACGGCTTTTTGCCGGACCCGGCGCAAATAGCCGATGCAATTGCAAACGGTGCAAAGGTGCTGCTCATTAACTCGCCGTGCAATCCGACTGGGTCAGTCTGGGAGCCGGACTTGCTTAAGGAAGTCGCAAAGCTCGTTGAAAGACACGATGACATCGTCGTCATAACGGACGAGATCTATGAGAAGTTCGTCTATGACGGTGCTGTTCACGTGAGCATAGCCTCGTTCAGTGAGAGAGCGAAAGAAAGAATTGTCGTCATAAACGGGCTTTCAAAGACATTCGCAATGACCGGTTGGAGGCTCGGATACGCAGCTGCGTCAAAGCCGATAGCTCAAGCGATGGCAAAGGTGCAAGGGCAAAGTGCTTCCCACCCTACAGCATTTGTTCAAATGGCAGCTATAACAGCGCTAAGCGCCCCTCAGGATTTTGTTCAAAAGATGATCGCCGAATACGATGCACGCCGAAGACGCATCGTCTCGCTTCTGAACGAAATACCTGGAGTGCGCTGCAGCATGCCGAAGGGTGCGTTCTATGCCTTCGCCAACTTCAGCGGTGTGCTCGGACGCTCATACGATGGTGTTGAAATTAACAACTCAATTGAGCTTGCTGACTTCTTACTTGAGAGAGCACATGTTGCAACCGTTGCTGGCGAGCCATTTGGCGCAGAGGGTTATCTGCGCCTTTCCTACGCCATTTCTATTGAGCGCATTGAGGAAGGCGTGCGCAGGATAAAGGAAGCCCTAACTGGATGAAGCAACCGCCAGTTGATAAAAAGTTCGTTAGCTGAATGACGGTGCTTACATTTGGAAATGATGTGATGAGCTGAGCACCATAAGGCGCGGACTTTTTCGTGTAGCAAGCTGCAGCTGGAGATATCTTAGATAATTCATTGTTTGTGCAGTTTGCACTGTTATGTGGGTCAGCTCATGCCCGGTGTGATGCTGGATGGGGTTAGGAAGGGCATCAGTATTGGTTAGCATCCTTGGCTGTATATTTAATTTGCTGGCGGTGAGTTGTGACATAGCTCAAGCGAGCGCTTTTGCGAAAGTGATTGCTGAGCCATCCGAGTGTCCTCCTGGAGCCGGCGCCTCGTCAAAAGTTGGCGACATTTTGATCGGCAACGAGCACCTGCGCGCCGTCATAAGCTCGGTTGGGCATGCTCACAGAGGGGCGGCGAGTGGCGGGAACATAATTGACGCAGCACCAATCGGTGGCTGGGATGCAATTGAGCAAGTGTTACTCTTCCTCGGGCGCTACCCAAGACAGGCAAGATATACATCCGTTGAGGTAATCAAGTCTGGGGAGGATGGCGTTGCCATAGTTGAGGCAAGAGGTGTTGACTCGTTCACGGGTGAACTAAAACTCATAACGCAATACATCGTTAGGGGCGGAGAAAAATTCATAACAATGCGCACCAAAGTCACCAACAATGGTTCAGTGCCACTTAAGGGCTTTATGCTCGGAGACGCTGTCCAATGCGGGCGCACTCGCATATATGCCCCAATGTATGGTTACGACGCCACAAATAAAACCATCACCGCCGATTGGATAGCTTACAGTGGCAGCAAAGTGGCTTACGGAATGTGCATCAAAGGCAGCATACTGACGGCAATCAACGGCATAAGCTGGAGCGATGTCATATCGGCGAGAGTTGACCTAATGCCGAATGAATCATTCACATACGAGCGCCACTTCATAGTCGCAAAGGATATAGCTGAGGCTGCTCATGTTTCTTATCTCGTTCATGGGCGAAAGGTGGCAAACGTCATCGGAATGGTGCTTCAAAAGGTTGGCGGCAAGCCAATCACCAACGCATTAGTTCAAGCTGCTCTTTTGGGGAAGCCGTTTGTTGAGGCAGTCGTAGGTAATGACGGCAGTTTCAAGCTGGCGCTGCCAGAGGGTGAATACCTTATCAAGCCATTCCACGCCGCGCGAAGTGCCGTTGACAAATTGCGCGTATCGGTGCGCGCCGGCGAGAGCAAGCGCATCACGCTCAGAATGAGTGCGCCATCCTTTGTTCGCTTCGCCATATACGAGTTGCCAAATTGCCGTAAAGTCCCCGGACGGTTGACATTCATCGGGATGCGCGGCAGTGAGACGCCCAACTTCGGCTCATGTGATAATGCTGACGGCGCAATGAACATCGTTGCCTCACTCGGTGATGGACTTCGTCCTATAGCGCCGGGATGGTATCGCATCATTGCTTCAAGAGGCTTTGAATACATCCTTCACGAGAGAGTGCTTTATGTCCCAGAGGGGAAAACAGCGTGTGTCCAATTCTTCTTGCGCAGGGTGCTTAACACTGACGGCTGGGTTGCTGTTGACCCACATCAGCATTGTTCAAACAGCTTTGACAGTTCGGTGAGCTTGAAGGACCGCATCATAAGTAATTTGGCTGAGGGGATTGAATGCCTCGTTATGACAGACCATGATTTTGTCACCGACCTTTCAGAGCTCGTTTTAAGGATGGGTTTAAGAGGGATGCTTCTTCCGATACCGGGGCAGGAGATAACGACGCGTCATTTGGGACACTTCAACGCTTTCCCGATACCGCCGGATGTGGGCGCCATCACATGGGCTGGGAAGGGTATCACCGAAATATTCTCGCAGGTGCGTTCCCTAAGCGGTGTTCAGGTGATTCAGGTCAACCACCCCCGCATCGGTAAAAGTTACTTCAATGTAGTCCAGTTTGATCCGAAGAGCGGCAAAAGCGATCACACTGAGTGGTCAACGGATTTTGACTGCGTTGAAGTCCTCAACGCAAAGATGATGCACACGCTTGATGAGGCACTTAAGGATTGGTTTGCGCTGCTGAACTTAGGGCTTCGTGTCACAGCAACTGGCGGTTCGGACTCTCATCATGTGGCTCAACAAGAGGCTGGATACCCAAGATGTTATGCGTTTGTCGGGCGCGACAATTTAGCTAATGTCACCTGCGATGACATAGTGAGAGCCTTTAGGGCTGGACAAATCATTGTCAGCATGGGTCCGTTTGTAACTATGACCATAAATGGGAAAGGCATCGGCAGACTTGTTAGTCTGAAGGAGCGCCGTGCCAAACTGCGCATAAGAGTGCAGGCTGCACCATGGGTTGATGTGAGCGAAATCAGGCTCGTTGAGAATGGCTCGCTGATAAAGCGCTTTAAGCTCAAGCCAACCAATAAAATCTTAAGGTTTGACAGGGCTTTATATGTATCGCCGAAGTGTGATGCATGGTATGTTGTTCTCGTATACGGCAATAAACCCCTATCGCCAATCGTTAGCGAGTATGCAGGCTACGATGGCACACGCTACGAAGTCAAGCCGTTTGCAATCACTAATCCAATTTGGGTGGACGCCAATGGTGATGGAATATTCACGCCGCTTGGCAAGCCCCCCATTAGGCATTGAGCAGTAAGCTGTGCATAAGGAGCGATTCCGATGACGATGGAACAAACCTGTTATCAGATTATGGCTGAGGTCATAAAGCGCGATGCGCTTAATCGTTTTCATCGCGTGCATCTCCTTGCGCCGGAGATCGCCAGAAATGTCCAACCCGGACAGTTTGTGTGCATCTTCCTTGATGATGGCGATAGCCTAAAGCTGGGCACAAGCCTTGGTGTGCGCTTCATCATGCCACGCCCATTTTCAGTTTCGGATGTTGAAGGTGATGAGATTGAGATAGCTTTCTCTGTAGTTGGTGCAGGAACTGCCGCCATGGCACAGCTTAAGGTTGGTGATTCAGTTCGCCTCCTTGGTCCGCTTGGTAAGCCTTTCAGTTGGTGTGATGGTCATGATGTAGCATTGCTTGTTGGTGGCGGGATGGGTTACGCTCCGCTGCCGTTCCTCTCAAAGGTGCTTGTAAGGATGGGGGTTGATGTTGTGGCTATAGTTGGTGCAAAGTCGTTTGATGAACTCCCAGTGAGGGTGACGAATAGGTGTGTTCTTGAGGTTGGTGATGTGCATCTTGCAGCTGATGAGTTTGCAAAACACGGTGTTCCGTCGGCGATAGCGCTTGAGCAACCTCATGCTGATGCGTTTTGCGGGACAGCGGTTGATTTGACATTATCTTGGCTTAAAGCAAATGAGCACCGCAAAGTGGCGGTGTATGCATGTGGTCCGAAGGAAATGCTGAAATGCTTGCAGCGCATCTTGATTGAGCGCGCTATTTATGGGCAGTTCTCAATTGAGGAACGAATGGCTTGCGGCTTGGGCTTATGTTTTGGGTGTGCTTGCAAGGTTGTTGAATGTGGGAAAGAGTGTTACAAATTGGCTTGTGTTGACGGACCTGTATTTGATGCTCATATGCTTGCCTTGTGAGAAAGCAATGGCATCAATGCTAAGTTAGCGCTCGCTTCTTTGTGATGCCATAATCGCATGTTGTGAAAATGTGCCTGCAGCGCTCCATCAATTATAACGGGGGTGGAAGCAATGAGGACGAAAGCAAATTCTACATCTAAGTTTGCAGGCATGCTCTTTTTGGTTTGCCTAACCATTACGCCGAGCTTGCATGCCGCCGACTGGATAGCTTTGTTTGATGGAAAAAGTCTATCCGGTTGGAGACTGCGCTATGAGGGTGGCAGGAATGGCTGGCGAGTTGAAGATGGCATATTGATTAACCAACCGCCAAGCACAGATCTGGTCAGCGAGCAAAGGTTTGGTGACTTCCAGCTGCACATTGAGTTTCGCATGCCAAGGGGAAGTAACAGCGGAGTATACCTGCAAGGGCGCTACGAAATTCAGTTGCTTGATTCATATGGTGCAAAGCCGGCAACACACATATGCGGCGGCATTTATGGTTTGCTTGTCCCAAGGTTTAATGCCAGCAAGCCCGCGGATGAATGGCAGGTGTTTGAGGTAAAGTTCGTCCAAGCTCGCCGAAGCCCCGATGGGAAGATAACCAGAAGGGCGAGGGTGACTGTAATTCACAATGGCGTGACGATACACGAGAACGCAGAGCTTGCGAGGGTGACTGGTGGAGCGCTTGACGGGAATGAGGGAGTGCCAGGTCCTTTGATGCTTCAGGGTGATCATGGACCTGTGCACTTCAGAAACATTTACATTCGCCCCCTGAGTGAGGAGGAAGCCGACTCGCCGGAAATGCTTCCGCCACCTGCAGGAGTGATGGCTTACAGAACGCTATTTGATGGCAAGAGCTTGAAGGGGTGGCGTATCCTAAAGACTGCGCACGGCACTGGTGGCAAGTGGGAGGCTGTTGATGGTGTCCTTCAGGGCACACAAGAGCCGCCAGGCAACGGTGGCGTGCTTGCAACCGTTGATAAATATCGCGACTTTGAGGTCGTCGCCGAGATAAAGCCGGACTATGGAATTGATAGCGGCTTGTTCTTGAGGACAACCGAAGATGGAAGATGCTACCAAGTGACAATTGACTATCGTGATGGTGGGCAAGTTGGGACGCTTTACGGCGAAGGGTGCGGTGGATGGCTTGCGCCAAATGAGCGATGGAAAGAGGCATGGCGTGAGGGCGATTGGAACTTGCTCAGAGCTGTGGTCATCGGGCAACCGCCAAGAATTCGCGTCTGGTTGAATGAGCGTTTGCTCGTTGACTTCGCTGATAAAGAGGCAAGATTACCCGAAGCAGGCTTCATCGGACTTCAGGTGCACGGTGGCGGTGATTGGCAGGGCAAGCTCACACGCTTCCGCAACATACGGATACTCACGATTGAGTGATGCTTGAAGCCTGACTCGTAGATTGAGGCGAGCACGAGCTGAACGAGAGATTGTCGCTAAAGTGGGTTGTATTATTTGGCTCTTGCGCTCGCGGTAACTATACCGCGTTCAGTTATATAGACCTATTGGTGGTTTATGCAGACCCGCCCGTGAGGATGTTTTTTCCATAACGGCGAGGACGCTTCCCTATTCAACTTGCAACTGCATGTCATAAGCGTAAGCGAATTTTTTGAGGTTAGCAATGTGTGAGAGAGAATGCTGCACGATGGCGCTATGGCTGTTTGGCAGCCGCCCATAAGAGGGGGTGAAGTGGAGTGACATCAAGGGAGCGAGTTCTCATGGCACTTAACCATATTGAACCAGATAGGGTGCCGCTCTCGGATTCGCCATGGGGGACAACAATTGCGCGCTGGCATAGGGAGGGATTGCCAGAGGAGATCGGCCCGGCTGAGTATTTCGGATATGAGTTTGTTGGGTTTGCCCCTGACATATCTTTTCAGTTACCCCAAGAGGTAATTGAGGAGACAGATGAATACACGATTGTGCGTAATGCCGACGGCGCTGTTGTCAAGAACTGGAAGCACAAGACTTCAACGCCAGAGTTGCTCGGCTTCCTCATCACCAACAGAAGTAAGTGGGAGGAATACAGGGACAAACTGACAATGAACGAGTCGCGTGTCAACTGGGCTGCAGAATTGGAAAGAAATAAGAAAGCCCGTGAAGCTGGCTACTTCTGCACATTCAATGCGCCCATAGGCTACGACAGGATGGCTATGGTTGTGGGTCCGGAGAACTTACTCCCAGCAATAATTGATGACCCTGAATGGGTTATGGAGCTCTTTGAGGCAAGCGTCCAGATTGCCATTGACGCTGCCGAAGAGATGCTCGCAAGGGGATTTGAGTTTGACGCAGCATTCCTGTATGATGACCTCGGATACAGAAACACAACATTTTTCTCGCCGAGGGCATATCGTGAGTTGCTCATGCCAGCGCATAAGCGTGCTTGCGACTTCTTTCACAGCAAAGGGATGAAGACGATATTGCACAGCTGCGGTAATGTCAGCGCACTCGTTCCTCATTTCATTGAAGCCGGTTGGGATTGCTTGCAGCCACTTGAAGTGAAGGCTGGCATGGACTTAATAAAGCTCAAGCGTGACTACGGTGATGCGCTTGCATTCATGGGTGGAATTGATGTCCGCAAGATGGCAGCACCAGACCCAAGGCTGATTGAGGAGGAAATAAAGGTGAAGTTTGAGGTGGCAAAGGTTGGTGGCGGATACATTTACCACTCTGACCATTCCGTGCCGGATAATGTGAGCTTTGAGCGATACAAGTTTGTCATGCAGCTTGTGCATGAATATGGTCGTTACAGGTAAGGTTACGAGCGGATAAACTTCAGTGCTTCGTGAATTGCTAACACAGATTGAAGCAAAGGTTTGAGTTGCGAGAGGGGGAGCATATTCGGTCCGTCGGAAAGGGCTTCATCAGGCGATGGATGAACCTCCAGAAAGAGCGCATCAATGCCAACTGCAACTGCAGCCCTTGCAAGGTATGGGACAAATTCTCTGCGCCCACCGGATGAGCCGCCCGCAGCACCAGGTTGTTGAACGCTGTGGGTGGCGTCAAAGACAACTGGGTAGCCGAATGAGCGCATGATGACGATGCTGCGCATGTCCACAACCAAATCGTGGTAGCCGAATGTTGTGCCTCTCTCTGTGACCATAACATTGTGATTGCCGGTGCTCGTCACCTTCTCAATTGCAAAGCGCATATCTTCGGGAGCTACAAACTGCCCCTTCTTGATATTTACGGCTCTTCCACTCTTCCCAACTTTGATAAGCAAATCGGTTTGACGGCACAAGAAAGCGGGCACTTGAAGGACATCAGCAACTTCAGCAGCCTCATCAACTTGTTGAACGCAGTGCACATCCGTCAGCACCGGTATGCCAAACTCACTTTTCACCTTGCTCAATATACAAAGCCCATTTTTCATCCCGAGACCGCGAAACGAATGCAAGCTCGTTCTGTTAGCCTTGTCATATGAGGCTTTGAAGATGAACGGCATGTTGAGTTCCTCAGTCAACGCCTTTAAGAATTCGGCAGCGTGCATGCAGACCGTTTCACTTTCAATGGCACACGGACCAGCTATGAGGACGAGCTCACCAGCGCCAACACGAACATTTGAGATGCTGACAATGCGCTTTTCATTTGCACACACTTCATTCATGCATCGTCACCATGTTGCTGTGGTCTGACAACCCTCACTCAAGCTCAAGCACCCTTGTAAGGAAACGGTAAAGCAAGAAGATCAGCGCAATCACCACAATGGACTTGAGGATAATGCTAACCGTCCCAGTTATAAACTCACCCCTGCCAACTCGTGCGTAGCGCACCGTCGTATTTAAAGACCTGCTGAACAACATCAACTCACCGCTTGGCTGATTCCTTATCACCCAAACTTCAACTGGCGCCCCGGGAACCACAAGCTCAAGTTCATTTCTTTCAACTCTAAATGCACCTATGCGCACCTGCCCTCTTTCAATAATGTGCACTGTCCCGTCCGAGCGGAATTCGCATCTTTCACCCAGTGGCGGAACACCAACATCACCTCTATCAGTGAGCCGCCAAGTGCCAAGCAAGTCACGCTCTACCCAGAATGCCCCTCTTGTCCTTGCGCATCCGGCAATCAGCACAGCGAAGGCAATGACCAGTGAAAAGAATAGGTGCCATCCTCTCACAATCGTTTGCGGCATCTCGATGCTAACACCCTTTCTGCCTTTCACCGGCTTCCCCATTTGCAGCACACCCTTTTCGAGATTCATGCTGTGATTCCTTTGAGCCGTAAACTAAAGTGTGATGTCCATCGCCCGTCTTGTTCACTGCAGAAGTTTCTCATCATCTGGCATTGGGCTTGAATTCATCATTTCGTTCGTTGAGCAAGTATCTGCCGATGCTAACAGCAAGTTTGAGAGCCGCATCTCTCAGCTCGTCAGGGAGCGGTCTTACAGAGTTGTGCACCTCATATGTGAAGTCGCCCTCATATTCAATCTCGCGCAGAGCATCTACTATCGGGCGCCAATCAATTGTGCCAAAGAAAGGGAGCACATGTTGGTCGTGCAAGCCGTCGTTGTCTTGGATGTGAAGTGCCTTTAACCTTTTCCCAATGGCTCTGAGCGCAGCTGGCTGATCAAGCTGCTGTATATTTGCATGCCCAGTGTCCCAGCATATGCCGATCAGCGGATGGTTGAATGCATCCACAAGGTCAATCAACTCCGCCGGCACCGAGCAGTAATGTCTTCTTATCTTTCTCTCGCGCCTAAGGAAGGCATCGGCATTGTTCTCAAGCGCTATGCCAACGCCGGCTTTCTCTGCCGTCTTAAGCAGCTCGGCAAACCAATCAAGGTTTCTCTGGCGAAGATATGCTATGTGCGCTTCATCAAATGCGCCTGAAATCGTCTCCGGCTCAAACACTATCCATTGTGCGCCGAGCATGCCAGCCGCCTCAATTGAGCGGTGGCTCATATGTGTCAGCCATCTCGTCCTCTCATCGTCAGCGAACTTGTTGAATATAGGACCGTGAGATTGCGTTATCGGTATCCCAACTGATTTGGCTTTCCGTCCTATGCCATCAATCCATTTCGCCCATTCGTTCCCGGTGAATGGTGAGCCGTCAAACAGCCAGTCACAAAAGTTGAAGTCAAGTGCTTCAAATCCGGCTTTGGCAAGCCGCTCAATTGCCATCTCAGGTGTGACCCTCTTTGGGTCAAAGAGGACATTCAGGGATGTGGCAAGGCGCAAAATCATGCACCCCCTTATGGGAACAACGGTAAAGTTAGCTTTGGCGCATCACGACCTTCTTGACACCGCGCAGCTGCTTAAATGTCGCGCCCTCACCAACATAACGCATCACCGTTTCCGGTTCAACAACTATTGAGCCGGCGATTATGTCCACACCGAATTCAAACAGCACTTTGGATAGCGGTGTTGTCGGTCCTATCACCATAACAAGCTCAGCGCCCCTTGAGAGTTCAAGCAGGTGTTCTATCGTATGGTTGACGAATGCGCTCCCGGTAATGGCGACTATTTGAGCTTGTGGCAAAAGCTCGTCTGCCTTATGCGCTGGCAGGTCACCCATCAGAGGACGCTCTTCAAAGACCATGAGTTGCCCAGCGCGTCTGCGCAGCTCTTCAACGAATGGAAAGTGACCGATGAGAGCTGTTCGTTTCCCCTCAGCAACTCGCATTAGTATCTGCGCCCCGTCAGCCTCTTCAAAGCGCTCACTTTCAACCGTCTCAGCAATGAGGGCGTTCAACGCAGCCATACCAATGCTCGGTTGCGGAAGCTCGTTTGAAAGCGCCATTTGGGCAAGCTGCCGGCAACTCAATTCGCTCAACATGCCAGCTTTAGGTATTGGCATCCTCTCACCGTGCGGCTTATCGGGAACAAGTGTGTATGCTAACCCCATTCTTCTTGCCCAAACTGCTGTTATGAATGCGCCAACGCGAACTTCCCTAATTGGCGCATCAATATTCAGTGTTTCAAGTATGGCTTTAACTATCCTCATAAACCACCCCACCCCTCGGGCGCTTTTCCTGCAAATTTGTGGATTTGTCCTTATTTCTTGAACATCACCCAAGTGCCATATGAGCCTGATTGATAGCGGTCTTCAATGACGCGATAGTTTCGTATGCCGGCATCCTTCAAGTGCTTCTCCCATTGCTCCTTTGTGATGCGCCTTATTGGGAGTTTTGCAGGGTCAGCCCAAATGCTCTTGCGCACTATCTCTGAAACAGTTCGCTCATCAAGCATCCTTGAAAAGCCACCACCGATATATGCAACGCCGCCCTTCCTCAGCACCCTAAACGCTTCTTTGAAAACAGCAGCCTTGTCCTCAACGAACGGTATCATACCCCTGCTGACAATCAAGTCGGCAAAGTCATTTTTAAAAGGTAGGTTGAGCGCATCACCTAACATTGGGTAAAAGCGCTCACTCAAACCGCTCTCAACAGCATTCCTTTGGGCTATCGCAACAGCGTATGGGTTGATGTCTATTGCATAAACTCTCAATCTCGTTATCTTTACAAGAGCTAATCCAAGTGAACCGGGACCGCAGCCAAGCTCAACGCATATCCCTTCCTTGACCCCTGTATCTTCAACTATCTGCTTTGCCAGCGCCGGGTAAACTGGGGCAAATGTTGTCCTTGCAACCTCTGCCATCCTTTCGGCTGAGCGTTTCAGCTCATCCTCCGACTCCACACCGCTCAAGCAGAAGCAAATCGCCAAAGGCATTAGGAGAAAAAGGGTTATGCCGATAGCCAGCCGTTTGAAGTTGCGCCTCATCTTTCATCGCCTCCGTTCCTCATAAATTCACAGTGCTTCGCACCGATTAAAGGGTATCACCAAGCTCGCCTGCGAGCCTGTGAAGCAGTTCCTTAAGTTCCATCGCCACCCCGGAATATGTTGGCTCACCATAGATGTTGCGCATCTCATGTTGGTCCTGATGCAGATCAAACAATTCCCATTCGCCAGTTGTTGGGTAGTGAATAAGTTTGTATCGTTCTGTGCGGACCCCATAATGCGGAAGGACACGATGCGGCTTTGGATACTCGTAGTAGCGATAATACATTGCAGTGCGCCAGTCATTAACTGGCTTTCCGAACAGGATGCTCTTTAAGCTGCGCCCTTGGACATCACCTGGTATCTCAACGCCAGCTATGTCAAGCAATGTGGGGGCGAAATCAACATTGAGCACAATGTGTTCGTCCGTTGAGCCAGCTTTAACCTCTCTTGGATAACGCACAATCAAAGGCACTCTTATTGACTGCTCATACATGAAGCGCTTGTCATACCAACCGTGATCGCCGAGGAAGAAACCGTTGTCGGATGTGTATATGATGACTGTATCATCAATAACGCCGAGCTGCTCAAGCTCTCTTAAAAGCTCACCTACACCCTCATCCACAGCTACAACACACCTCAAGTAATCCTTGATGAAGCGTTGGTAGTTATAGCGCTTGCGCTCTTTTGGTGTCATTTCCGGCTTTAGCTCTTTAGCATAGTCTGGCATGTCAGCGATGCGCATATCGGCATGGGCGGCAGCGCTTGCCCTGTTTGAGTAATCGTCGTCAAATGTCGGTGGCTCTGGAATCTCAATATCGGCATACAGCTTCATATGGCGCTGTGGTGGCGTCCATGGGCGATGTGGCGCCTTGTGGTGGCAAAGCAGGCAGAACGGTTTATCACCCATGTTCTCGCTCCATTGCCTCAGCCAACTGATGCACATCTTCGTTATGATGTCGGTAGCATAGCCCTCAACTTTGCTCCTCTTTTTCATCTCAATGAATGTCGGATTGACATATTCCCCTTGCCCCGGCAGAACGCACCAATAATCAAAGCCGGTTGGCTCACTGTGAAGGTGCCATTTCCCAATGACGGCTGTGACATAGCCGGCTCTGTGAAGCAGCTTGATAAATGTGTGTTGCGTTGGATCAAAGCGTGTGGAGTTGTCCTTGACGCCATGAACATGCGCATATTTTCCCGTCAGTATACTCGCTCTGGATGGGGCGCATAGCGAATTAGTCACAAAGCAGTTACGGAAGAGCATCCCCTCTCGTGCAAGCCTGTCAATGTTTGGTGTCTCTACGATCCTGCTCCCATAGCAACTGAGAGCATGGTTTGCATGGTCATCTGACATGATGAAGAGAATGTTTGGGCGGCGCTCACGAGCAAATGGATGGCTTTTGAATGCCCCTAAAAGTGTGAGCCCAAATGTGCCGCCGATGAATTTTCGCCTCGTAAATTTGTGAAACTTGTTCGCCATGCCAACCACCTCACAGTCAAGAGCTTGCAAGGCGCATTCCAGTTCGTTGCGCTCTCAGCGGAGTTTAGTCTTCCACCGCTCAATTCGCCACCCCCGTCTATTTGCGAGCAGCTTTAAGCGCAGGTCTGGATTGACGGCGACTGGATGCCCAACTCGTTCAAGCACAAACCTATCAGAGTAACTGTCAGCGTATGCGTAGCTCATTGAAAGTTCAACGCCTGAGGAGTCTGCATAGTTTTGAAGCACCTTGAGTTTACCGCTCCCCCCCAATGGCGGCGTATTTAACCTGCCAGTGAAGCGCCCGCTATGAACTTCAAGCTCAGCTGCAATCACATCGTCAACCTTCAAAAAATCGGCGAGCGGCTTGACGAGCAGGTTAATGCCGCCGGTGAGAATGACTATGCGATGCCCGTTGCGCCTGTGCCATTCAATCCGTTCAATCGCTTCAAGGTAAAGCCTTCGCACCCAAAATGATTCAAAGTATTCGCTCGCAAATGATGAGAGCTCATCAACATGGATGTTTGAGTAACTCGCATAGAATGAGCGGTTGAAAGCCTCTCTGCTTGCGAGGTCAATCAAAGCCCACCAAAGAAGGCGCATCGGCAGCTTGCACAGCCAGAGCCATTTGCGCCAACCTGCCTCACGCAGCTTAAATTTGATGAGCGCATGAACAACCGTCGTATCGCTTATCGTCCCATCAACATCAAAGAAAGCCGCAATGTGCTTCATTGCAGTCTCATTGCGCATCAACATTTACTACCACAGTCCTGTGGTTCGTGTAAGTCACCTTACCCTGCTTACCCTTGATTGGGCGAACATATTTTGCCAATGTGTAATCAACAGCCACTTTCCCTTTGCACTTGCTGCGCATTGCGACTATGCGTGCAGCCTCTTCAATCGCCCTTTGAGTGAATTCAGATGCGCGGCTATGCCTGCGCAATATGCCGTGAGCGCCACTCGCGCCGCGAACATGCATCCAAAGATCATCCGGCTTTGCTACCCTCGTTATGAGTTCCATATTCTCATGCTCGCTCCTGCCAACAAAAAGCTCAAACCCATCGGCAACGGTGAACCTCAAAAGCTTATCTGCCACGCCACTATCAGCCGATGGCAATACCTTGCTGTCTTTTGCCAATCCAAGTTGCTCAGCACCCTTGCGTATTTCTTCCAGCGCACTCATGTCCTGAGCGCCCTCAAGTCGCTTTAGCAGCATCCTCAGCTTTTCAGCCAGCGCCGTAAGATTCGCTATCACTTCGGAAAGGTGCAAGCGAGCCCCTTTTAAGTGCCTGTATTTGGCGAAGTAGCGCTGCGCATTCTCAATTGGTGATAGCTTCGGCTCAAGCTGTATTTTGACTTTGCCACCGCGGTAATCATCCAATGTGACCTCGGTTGTGCCCGCTTCAATTTCGTGTGCGTGCGAGAGCAGCAATTCGCCTTTCACGCGCCACTCCTCAGCAAGTTGAGCCTCTTCAAGCTGCGCTTGAAGAGAACATATGCGCTCATCAAGCTTTCGCAACGCTCTTTCAAGTCTGCTTTGTATGCTCCTTTTTAGTTGCTCAAATTCATCGCTAAAGCGTCTTTGCCCAATCCACCTTGAGATGCACTCGCAAAGCGAATGACATTGCTCTTGGATTATATTTTCAGATGCGTCTGATGCCAGCAGGTGTCCAAGCTCAATCGGATAGCAGCCAATTAACTTGTCGCTCCCAGAAAAGCGGATGCAGACCGGATTAAATTGCCCGTATGCCACAATCCGCTGCAGCCAAAAGAGAGCGTTAAGTATGCCTTCAATTTGCTCCGAGCTAATTGAGCCGACTTGCTCATCGCCGTTTGCCCCGGCTTTAAATAGCAATTCGGAGGAGAGCACATCGCTCATACCGTGAAATGTTGTCTGAAGCCATTGGCGCAGTGTCATCTCCCGACTGGCGGCTTGCAATGCCCTTTCAATCTTCTCTTGGTCAGCGAGGATCGGGTTGATGCACCCGTGCGATGGTGGGCGAATGTAAACCCTCCCTGGGAGCACCTCTCGGTATCGGTTAATGCTTGATGGCAACCGCTTCAGCGCATCAATTATTCTACCCTCCTCATTAACGAGGACAATGTTGCTGTGTTTGCCCATCAGCTCAACCATCAGGTAAAACCTAACCGCATCTCCAATCTCGTTCCTGCCGATAAACTCAATCCTGACGAGCCTATCAAAATCAAGCTGCTCAATTGCTCGCACTTTAGCGCCCTCAACACATCTTTGCATCGCGAAGAGGAAAGAGGAGTGCCATCTCTCAGCATGCTGTGGTGCTGTGGAGCAAATATTCAAATGCGCATACTTTGGATGCGCTGATATGAGAAGCCAGCTTGTGCCAGTTGCCCCAGTTATCTTCATCAAGATTTCATACTCTCCAATCTGCCTAACCTGCACAGCGCGCCCATTGACGATCTTTTCCTTTGCCTCAGCGCAAATGGCGCTTAAGAGCATGCTATCAAATCGCAGGTCGGATTTGATGGGCATATTATTCACCGATCATCTCCAACAGTATTCACTGACGAGAACGCTGCGAATACCGATCCCGAACTCGCAAACCTTCTCAACATGCGGCACCTCGTTCAATATATTGATTTGAGCGCAGAATTCAACATCCTCCTTCAAACCCAGGGATATAAGTTGCTGTCCGTGCAACGACTCGGCAAAGATATTTTTCAAGCCGTGCCTTTGTATCTCATCCCACATCACCATGACTAAATCCTTTTGCCCATCGCATATGCCGATGCTCATGTGAGAAGCTATAACTGCACTTGCATACCAATCTTCGTCCGATGGCAGCATTGGGTTGTCCGAACGCCCCGCAGGTATGATGACCACATTGCAGTCATTCTTCCTCGCCACAGCCTCAGCGGCTGCAGCGACTGATGAGGCGTTCACAGATGTTCCAACAAATATAGCTAACGCACCCAAAACCTCGTGCAAGCGCTGCGCACCAGTCGTTGTGGTAAGCACCGCAGTGTTCATGTTGATGCGCGAGCTTAATGCCTCTGTTGGGCTGTTGGACAGGTCAAAGCCTTTCGGCTTCACACCCTTGCGCTCACCAACGAGCAAAGCCCCATCAAGATGCCTTACGAGTGTTCTTGCCTCCGAGACTCTCCTAACCACATGCACTTTTTTGACACCGGAGTGTAAGAGGGCGCATATCATTGCGCTCATGCGCATCGCATCCACGACTATTGCCACCGATTTCGTTTCAGCGGCGAGCCTGCAACCCTCATTTCCGGCAACAATTTGCACAGTTGGCTCCGACGGCAATGCATATCACCTCATCACAGCGATGGGTGTTAAACGGGCGCATTCCAATTCAGCTTTTACAGCATACCACACAGCTCAGTGTCAGACCCGTTGATTAGGAGCCTAACACCTTTATCTCCGGCTCAACTTTGACCTCAGCATTAAGTGAGCGCGCTACTGGGCAATATCTCCCTGCGGCTTCAATGGCTCGCCTGACTGGCTCAACATCGGAGTCGCTATTAACGGTGATAATCGGTTGGATAAGCATCCTTGTGAACCTGAGTGCACCCTCAACACGCTCAAGTTCACCGATGGCTTTGCTCTCATAACAGGAGAACCTCGCGTTCATCCTCTCAGCCATAGCAACAAATGTTGATAGCAGGCAAGAATTGAGCGATGCCAAAAGCAAGTCAAGCGGGGACCACAAATCATCTCTGCCGCCAAAACGAGATGGTGTTGCAACATCAATTTCGGGCTTGCCATCGGCACTAACTGAATAGTGCTTATTTTCAATCCACTTGGCATTGACCGTAATCTTAATTGCTGTAAGACCTTCTGGCATGCGCTTCACCTCACCGATTGTGCTTAATTCACCTTGCATTCCAACCATGCCCTCTCAAGCTCCTCTAACGCCTCAAGCGAACCGTAGCGCTTGCGAAGTTCAAGCATGTATCTATAGTTCTCAACCGGCACGCCCTTGAATATGCAATTGCTTGTGCAATACACATATGCACCAGTGCGAACACCGCCATATAGCAGGCAATACAATGCGCTCTGCTTTATCTCGTCTTTTGTGCCGGCGTGGACAGCCGAGCACCTGACATTCCCCATAAGGCAAATCCCCGTGCCCACAATCTGACGCACCAGCTTTATATCAACGCCGGCTTGTGGGTCAAGCGAGTGAATTGCGTCCGGATGGCAATCAATCAATTGGTCAAGAATTGGCATTATGTTCCCGTCTGTGTGCTTAACTGTCCATGCGCCTGCTTGCCTGAATGCATCAATTTGCCTTTTCAGGAACGGTGTCACAAACTTGCGAAACATCTTCGGGGATAAGAATGGACCGCTGTTGAAGCAATAGTCAGCACACATGAAAATTATTTCAGCGCCGGCTTTGATAAGCTGCAACCCAACATCAACTGCGCGTTCAATCATCCTCTCGGCTTCCTCAAGGGCTTCTTCCTCACGCTCAATGAACCAAACGGCTTGCTCAACCATATTGCTGCCATTTGGTATCGCGTAAGTGCCGTCAACGAATGCGCTCAGCATGAAAGTATCACCGGCAAGTTCACGAACATATTCAAAGCTCTCCATCTGTTCCTCAAGCGGGAGCCAGTGCAAACCTGTGATTACACTGTAATCAAATTCGTGAGCCACTTTGACCCACAGCTCGGCATTGCGCTTCAGCATGTCTTTCTTTCGTGCCCCGCATATACCCTCAATGTGGTGTGCTCTCAATGGCTCCTGACCAAACACTTCCTCGCAAAGTTGAAATTCAAGTTCAAGGTGCGGGACGATGTCGGGCACACCACCAGTAAGCGCACATATCAACCTTTCCCTTGGAGTCATCATGATGCCCTCCCAACTTGGCAACAGCAATACGAAGGACGAACACTAATTCTATCACCGCACCGATAAACGCACTTTTGCAAGGTAGATTGAGCTTTTGCCCTCGTGCGATGAATAATAGCTCACCCACAGGACACCATTGTGATATACCATGCCCGTATAGCTTGTATCTCCGCCCGATGGCAGACGCAGCAGCTCAGCCATCTTTCCCTCGGTTATGTTGATGGCGCAGATTGAAGTCCTCGCATCATCATACAACCTTACTCCACAGATGAAGCTCCCATTTGGAAGTAGAGCAAGCTTTGGTCCACCTATCCTCACCCCCAAGTCCCTCCATTCCCACTTATCGTATGGTGGACTTGAGATGCCAAAATGCGCTTTGCCGGTCTTTCCACCATCCCTTAGCAAACAATAGCCAGTGCCATCTTCATCAAAGACAAGGGATGCTTCATTGCCGCGCCCATCCGGGAATATGTTATGCGCCACAGCTTCCCAAGATTTGCCGTCGCTTGTGCGATACAGGCATCCAGCTGAATCTTTTCCGCCATAGCCTATGCTATATCCAAATCCATCATGCCATGTAATGCTCCAACGCCAAGTCCCCGCACCGCTGACACATGCATATGGACCGACAAACCTCTGTCCATCCTCTGAAAGCCAAGTCAGCGATTGATGGCGCAATTCTCGCAGCCCCAAAAATCGCTGTGCATATTCTTTCCAAGGAGAACCGTCGGGTGAGAGCGCCCACATAAACTCGCGATATGACTTACCGTTAATAGGAGATGCAAATCTGACGGCAGAGTTGAGCACGAGCTTTCCATCGGCTGAAATTGATAATTTGGGGTCTCTCAAATCCCCACCAGCCCATTCAAGCAGCGCCACCGAGTGCCAGCCCTCGCCATCATCCGAGGCAAGCAAGCGCAGCTTGCCATCATCGCTCACATGTGCCTGTCCCTCACGGAAGGCACAATACCAACGACCGCGGAAAAGGACGAGGTCTGTAAATGCGTTATGTGGCGCTGCATCCCAAATCCTTCGCACGCTTAGAAGCTCAAAGGCATTCGGATCACTGAACCACATAACGGACGGCGAAGAGAACATCGCGCCTATGAGAGCATATAAGTGCATCCTATGTTTGCCCCCTCTAATTGCAATTGAAGTAAAGATGCAATGCGCATTGTTGCGCACAACGCTCAGCAAGCTCAACATGGCATTATGGTTAACACATGAAAGATACTACATCAAGTTGGTTATAAAGGCGTTGTGTTGTTTGGAGTGATGCTCATGCACCGACATGGCGATGCAGTCGTGAAGGCTGTCATTGGATTGGATGTGGGCAATACTCGCATAACAGCAGCTATCGTAAGGGCGTCAGGTGAAGTGCTTGCCATGATTCGTCGTCCGACAGATGCATCCGGTGGAGCAAACGCGTGTTACAGGCAAATTGAAGATATGCTGGGGCAGCTTATCTCTACGGCGAGTGAGCGTTCTATACCCATAAGCTGTGTTGGGGTTGGCTTTGGCGGTCCAGTGGATTATGAAGGCGGGCGTATTATGCGGTCGCACCATGTTTCTGGCTGGGAGGATTTCCCATTGCGGCAACTGCTTCGTGAAAAGTTCGGCTTACCTGTTGTGCTTGATAATGATGCAAATGCTGGTGCGCTCGGAGAGCTATTGTTTGGGGCAGCCAAACGGCATAGGAACGTGCTTTATGTGAACATTGGCACTGGCATTGGTGGCGCAATCATTTCCGATGGTAAACTTGTGCGCGGCGAAAACAACTTTGCGGGCGAGATTGGACACATCATCGTGGTGAGGGATGGTCCAATATGCGGTTGTGGCAAGCTGGGCTGCCTTGAAGCAGTTGCAAGCGGCACTGGCATAGGCAGGCGTGCAACGGAGTTGATACAGCTTGGCAGCATCAAGACATCTCTCCCGAAGCGCAGCGTCACATCAAAAGAGGTTTTTGAGGCTGCTCTTCATGGTGATGAGCTTGCTATGGTAGTCGTTGATGAGGCTGTTGAGCACCTCGCTCACGGTCTTGGAATTGCTATCACATTGCTCAACCCGGGCATTGTCATTATTGGCGGCGGTCTCTCCGAAGCGCCGGAGAAGTTGCTCCTTGAGCCATTGCGTGAGCGCGTCTCAAAATATGTGCTTGATATAGCTTTAAAGGGCTTGGAGATAGTCAACGCCAAATTGCGCTATGATGCAGGTGTGCTTGGAGCAGCAGCACTCGCGATCCTTGAAGGGGGTGTTAATTGTGATTGACTTAAGTGAACGGCTTGGTCTATCAATAAGCATTGTCCAAACAGAGGATGGTTGGATGCTTGAACTTGGCAATGGCGTAAAGAGCGCAAAGCCCCAACCGAGGTATATCTCCGACCTGAAGCCAGTCTTGCGCAACCCGCAGGCAAATACCCCGGATGTGCTCTATTGGATGTTCAGGGATGTGCGATTGGTTGGCGATGAAGAGGCTTTGCGCTCAAGCGTGTCAATGCTGCGCTATGATGTCTCGCTTTTCATGCCCGGGGTGATGTCGGTTAACGGCGAAGTCGAAGATGGCGACGAGTTTGTCAAAGCTTTCGGACACTACCATCCATATACTCGCAGTGGGCACACAACATTCCCCGAGGTCTATGAGGTTGTTTACGGAAGGATGTTGTTCATATTTCAAGAACCGGAGGATGTGTTTCAGCCAACGAAAGGGATACACAGGGCTATCATCGTTGAGGTTGATGCCATGGATGAGAGAAAGCTCGTCGTTGTTCCACCGAACTTCGGACATGTGGCTGTAATAATCGGGGATGAGCCGGTTGTGACTTCAAATTGGGTTGCGCGCACATTTGACTCACAGTATGCCCCCTTTGCGCTAATGCGCGGCGCCGCTTATTACATCGTCAAAAGGGGAAAAGATTGGGCTTATGAACCAAACCCCAATTATGGCACCTTGCCACTGCCAGAGGTCATCCCTTCAACTGCGCTTGACACATTCGGCATCCCAACCGATCTGCCGATTTACCATGCATGTTTGCGTGAGCCAAACAAATTCGCCTTTCTAATTGAACCGCCAATGCCACCACAAACCGAATTTAAGGTGCAGGGATTGTAGCAGAGTTATTTGGTTAGCTTTAGGACAAGCACATCATCCGGCGGGAGCCTATAGCGCATCGTTAGAGTGTTTGCGTGCCAGTTTATTGGCATTGTGGCTTCGGCTTGCTCGCCAAAATTCAGCGCTACCACTTTGGTTCGCTTATCCAAGCGCAACGTTGTAGCATCAATTGCGAGTGTGAACTCTTGTGGCGCATCGCTATCATTTAGGAGGGTGAAGAAGACCTCATCCGAAGCACCGTAGCGCTCAACATACACTTTTTCGTTATCTGTCCATGCATTCGTTACCGGTTCCCAACCGGCTTTCGCCAAAGCTTTGATTAGTGGGATGTAACGCTTGAACAGATCCCTGTCTCGCTCATACCACTTTTTGGGCGATGCCCAGTATGGGTCTTTTGATGCAGCCTCTTCATCAAACATGCTCGGGAAGATGGCGTAGAACGCACATCGCTTCATATAGCGTTCAACGAACTCTCGTGTGAAGCGTTCGTAATTAGTGTTCATGAGCAGGCAATACGGTTTTCGGTATGAGAGTGCTCTCCAGTAGCACATTCTCTCGTCGGTTGTTGGCTCATACTTTGTGCCGCGCATCCAATTCACTTCAACCCCCATAACATCAAACAAATGCGCTGCAAATGGGAAGCGCTGTAAAACAGCGTTTGCGAACATTAACTTGCCTTGCCCATGCATCCTTTCGGCAAGCCACTTTGAAAACTCATAAACCGAAAAGAACAGAAGTTGGCACGGTGTGCCGTGTGCATCAAAGACAAGCGGCACATTGGCATAGCGCCAATGTTCTCGCCTGTAGTTCAATATGGTTGCGCCCATCTCAAGCGAATCAAGGTAAACGCCGTCAAGCTCGCCTTTAGCCAGCTCCTCAAAGCTCCCATTGATTAGCAAGTTATGCCCACCGGCTTCGCCGAAGAAGGCATCGTCAAACCATACAGTGCCAGTATGCGTTCGCCTAAAGAGCAAATACACTGTGGCTCGCGCAACAGGGCGCTTAGGGTGGAAAAGCCTCTCCGCCTTCATCCAATCGTGCGTGCCTGTTTCAAACTCAGCTGTTAAGCCCCAGTGTGGCGTCCCATCATCATAAATCAAGTCCACATAGATTGAGTAATCAGCGCTTGTCTTTCCGGTGACATCTTGAGCTTTGCTCCATGCGCTGATGAGCAAAGGTTTTGGCTCTTTTTGGTTGAGCACAACAGTTTGCGAGATGCCAAATTCCATTCCGAGCCTATTAGCGCTGCACCGTATTGAATTCCTCCCTGTGCGTGCCACTTTTCCATCAATTGAAAAGCCAGCGCCGTATGCCTGCCACCCTTTAACCTGTTCCTTTCTTGGGCGCTCAAACGCGCCTTCAATCGTTTGCAGCATGATGCTTGCCTTCGTGTAGCTCTCTTGGAGTAGCTCAATGTCTGGATCGGGATTGAGCAGTATGAGCGCTCCATCACACCATGGCGCTTTGGTTATGGAGAGGATGAGTTGTCCATTGCGCCCATAAACTCCGCTTGTGAATGTGGCGATAGCCATCTGACGCCTCAATTCGCCCCCTTCGCCTTTGGCGTCCATCTTCAACGTTTCAATCACAGCTTCGTATGTGCGCGGCGTCTCTTTCGGCAATGGCAGCCAATGGCTCATCGGCTCAACATAGACGAAGCTATATATGCCATGCTGTTCATCAAACGGGACATTGTTATCGCCCTCGTGGAAGGCGAACCCGAAGTCCTCAAAGTTGCGCACAGTCGCAATGTCAGTGAATGGCATCCATATGCCCTCTCTGTCAACACGCTTAACAAATGCCTCCCGGAAAAGCTCATAAAACTTTTGGAGAGCTGAGCGCATGCGCCATCTCGGCTCAAACCGATATATGAGGAAGCTGAAGCTTGCCCGTGAAGGGAAGTTAACAGTCTCCTGCGACAACCCTAAGTCAAAGGCACAATACATCTCACGGCTCGCCGAATTGTATGCTATGCGAAATAGCCTCGGGACATCCAAAGGTATGGCTAAGCATATCCCTTCAGTATCGCCGCTTACAACACCAAGCGGATACCATGACATCCTTCCGTTTGCCCCTGCGCCTACATTAACGGAGTTGATGTATTCACGCCCGCCTTCTATGCGCTCACTGCGCCTAATATCGTTTGACCAAAACCAGCCGACGGCATTCAGCGGCAGGGCAAAGTAAACTGTGACTGCCCTATCAGTTCCACTGAGATCCTCAACCTCGCCGTCAACTCGTATACACCTCTCCAAGACTTTGAAATCGGCTCTCAGGCGCAGCTTCAACTCCTCATCGGAGGCACTGAATTGAGCCCCATAGTTTGTCAGCTTTACCTTGCCAACTGGTTGGCGGAAGTCAGAAGCAGCTGCTACATCTCGGATGTAAAATCCACCGATGCCATCGTTAGTTACGACCTGTCCCGTCCCCGTATCCAACCTCAACGCCAAACCGTCATCTGTGCGCAACTCCACCGTCTTTGGTTTCCACAAGGGCTTGCGAGCGACGGTAGCAACTGTGGCGCCGTCAAATCTATGTGTGCCTTCTGGTAAGGCGAATTCAATTAACTTAAGGTCGTCAAACCAGACTGTGCCAGTGTGCCCACGAAACAACGCGTAGATATTCACAGACTTAATCGGTTTATCCGGAATCACAGTCACTCGGCGCACTTGCCAGCCATGTGAGCCGCAATCAAATGGTGAATTCTGCCCCCAAAGGGGCGTTCCGTCCATGTGGATTATGTCCAAGTAAAGCGAATAGCCGCTCGTTGGCGTTCCGCTAACATCCTTTGCCATGCTCCAGCATTCGGCAACTATTGGCGTTGGCTCCCTTTGGTTCAATTCAACGGTTTGGAAGATGCCAAATTCTCGTTTCGGGTCGTTGCTTGTGCACTTGACCGAACGCCTCCCTGTGCGAGCAACGCTTCCGTCAACTTCGTATCCGTCTTTCCATGCTCGCCAGAACGGCAGCTCCCGTGCTTCACCGATTTCAAAGCTTTCGTTCTTGAGAAGATTGGGCAACCTTGAAGCGTCGGGAGCAATTGAGCGCTTAACGATGATGGATTGGGAATAGGCATTGCAAGATGCTGTTACGAGCGCCATCAGGATGAGAATGTTGCGCAACACGGTGCTCACCTCCATCACCATCCCTCTTTGTGGTGCACCCTTCACGCACTCAGCAAGCATCAAACAGTTTCGTTGCAGCCTGTTGCTAAGAGCCTTTTTGCGAGCTCCTTTGCCTCTTCCATCGCATCCGGATGTTTAAGCACATCCCCTTTCTTTTCAACGCCCCTCACAAGCACTTCTCCAGCATACTCAGCGCCGATCGCATCAAAGAAATATTTGACTGTCAGGCGGACACCGTCAAACAGTTTTTGCCCCGATGTTGCTCCGATGGCTATAAGGTAGCCTTTGCGGTTCTTGGCATTATCAACGGCTTTATGCTTACGCCTTCTCGCCCAAAGCGCCTGTGCCCTATCAATCAGGCATTTTAGTTGTGCCGGCACGTGATAGAAAAAGATAGGTGTTGCGATGACTATGGCATCAGCATCCTCAAGTTGCTCATACACCAGTTGCATGTCATCCTCAATTATGCATTTTCCAGTTGTTTCACATGAGCTGCATTCGGTGCATGGCGATATTTTTAACTCACTTGCGTATACGCGCACAATTGACGCACCGCTCTTTTCAGCCTCACCCAACAGCGCTTCAAGCAGCAGGTCACTATTTCCCTCCCTCCTCGGGCTGCCAAAAATGCCCACTAATTTCATTTGCGCCGCACCTCGTTGATGAGTTTATCTTCGGCTGGGCAACATTCCGTTCAACCCGACCAAATCTTGGTAAGCCATCAAACAGCGGCTGAGCATGGTTCATATTGACAATTTGTTAGCTACATCACTTTGCCGCACCTTAAGCCTTATCATTCGTTAATGCCCGCCAAACTTGATTTTGGCTGCCAAGCAAATTTTATGGTGCTACATTGTGGCATTCAATGATACAATGTTGGAGAGGTCACCGCTGGTGCAACATATTTTGTGAGGTGATTGCGATGACTGGCTACGAGCGTTTCATTGCTGCACTGAGGCGAGAGGAAGCGGATAGGGTTCCGATTTGGGAACTCGTCATAAACGAACCGACGCTGACGGCATTCGGTGCATCCTCGCTTGAGGAGTTCGTTGAGATGGAAGACCTTGATGGCATCTGCATATTTGAGGACATGCGCTTAAGACCGCTTGAGGCTGAAGAGCAAGAGGAGTTTGTATGGCGTGGTAGGACAATTCACGGTGGTGAGGGGAAGCTTGTCGTTGATGAATGGGGCATAGTTTGGGGCATGTCTGAGTTTGGCATACCATATCCGGTTGATGGACCTATAAAGTCCCGTGAGGACTTAAAACGCTATGAGCCTCCAAATCCATGCGATGAGCATCGTTTGAAATCGCTGCGTGAGGCGGTGAAGCGTTTCAAGGGCAGGAAAGCGATTGTATTCCTCACCCACGATGGGTTTGAGTTCCCACACTACCTTCGTGGTGGAATGGAGAATTTGCTTGCCGACTACATTGAAGACCCATACATGGCGCATTCCGTTGCTGAGATCGTGATTGAATACAAGATTAAATTGATGCAGCGCGCCATTGATGAGGGAGCTGATGTAGCTGTATCTGGTGACGACTACGCCACAAGAAAGGGCTTGATAATGTCGCCGAGGCACTTTAGGGAGTTCATCCTGCCCTACTTGAAGCGCAGCGTTGATGCGGCGCACGAGCGTGGCGCTTATTACATAAAGCACACCGATGGAAACATATGGGCAATACTTGATGACCTAATTGAGGCTGGCATAGATGCAATTGACCCACTTGAGCCGGTAGCCGGCATGGATATAGGAGAGGTTAAAGCGAAGTATGGTAACAGGGTTGCGTTGGTTGGGAATGTTGATTGCTCATACCTGCTCTGCTACGGGACGGTTGAGGAGGTAGTTGAAGCGGTCAAGGAGACGATAGCAAAGGCATCTCCCGGTGGTGGTCACATACTCGCCTCAAGCAATTCAATTCACCCGGCTGTAAAGCCGGAGCTTTACAAGGCGATGGTTGAAGCTGCTAAGGAATACGGGCGCTACCCAATTGACCAGAAACTTATAGCTGAGTATCGCAAGAAGAATTACATAGCAAAATATATTGCGAGCGAGTGAGTCAACCTCCGCAAGCTATGGGCACTCATCGAAAGGGGCAATGTGCCTTTTGCGCTCGTTCAAATAATCGCTGGGGGTGATGTGGTGATGACACGCCGGCAGATGCTAAAGGCGGTTGGCAGCACAGTGTTAGGTGCGTTTGTTTCCGCTGCAGTCGCTGCACAAGGGCGTCAATTGCCGGAAGCCACCCCTAAGAGGTTGCCCCGTTGGCGCGGCTTCAACTTGTTGGAGAAGTTCAATGTTGGTCGCAATCAACGATTCGTTGAGAGTGATTTTGAATGGATAGCCGAGTTGGGTTTCAACTTTGTTCGTCTGCCGATGGACTACAGGTGTTGGATTGAGTCCGGTGATTGGACAAGATTGCGAGAGGATACGCTTAAGGAGATTGATGAGGCAGTTCGGTTTGGTGAGAGATATGGCATTCATGTGTGCATAAACTTTCACCGTGCCCCTGGCTATACCGTTGCTCGCCCGCCGGAACCAAAGTCGCTTTGGACTGATGAGGAGGCACAAAGGGTTTGCGCGATGCACTGGGCGCACTTCGCCAAACGCTACAGCGGTATTCCAAACTCACAGCTGAGTTTCAATCTGTTCAATGAGCCATCCCGCATTGACCCTCAAGTGCACCGCAAAGTTGTGGAACGCATGCTTGAAGCCATTCGTAAACACGATGATAAACGCCTCGTAATATGCGATGGGCGCGATTGGGGCAACACCGCTCCAACGGAGCTGATCGGATTGAATGTTGCGACGGCAACAAGAGGTTATCAACCGTTCAGATTGACTCATTATCGTGCTGAGTGGGTTGGCGGCTCAGATAAGTGGGCTGAGCCAACTTATCCGCTAAAGGAGGGCAACACAATTTGGGACATTAATCAACTGCGCCAATTCTATCGCCCATGGAAGGAATTGGAAGGTCAAGGTGTTGGCGTTATGGTCGGTGAATTTGGCGCTTACAACAAGACACCCCATAGGGTGGTTTTGGACTGGATGCGGGACTGTCTGACGGTTTGGAGGGAGATGGGTTGGGGATGGGCGTTATGGAACTTTAGGGGTTCATTTGGCATATTGGACAGCGGTAGGGGTGATGTCACCTACGAGGATTGGCGCGGTCACAAGTTGGACAGAGCCATGCTTGAGCTGCTTCAATCATTTTGAATCAAAGTGGTCGTAGATGGTGCAAATGGGCTCTTAAGCCCTTCCTGAGTGCCCAACATGCGCAAGCACAATTGCACCATACACTCCAGCTCTGTCACCCAGCTTAGCTGTGACAACCGGTGGGCGGTAGCGCTTCGGGTAAACTTGTAGCATCTGTTCGTAATAGATGCGCGTCGGCTTAAGCAGCATTTCGCCCCGAGCGAGCATTCCGCCACAAAGGACGAGCACTTCTGCGGATGTGTGCAATGCTATATTGACCAAGCCCTGCGCAAGCCTTAGGGCTATATCATCCCATGCACCTTGGTCCTCAAGTTCGTGTGGTGGAACGCCATAGCGGCGCTGTATCCCAGTTGCTGAAACGAAAGCCTCAAGGCATCCTCTTTGACCGCAGTTGCACTCTGGACCATTTGGGTCAAGTATTTGATGTCCAGCTTCAACATCCAATGAACCGTGGTAGATGTGTCCATCAATGATGTGGAAGTAACCTATTCCAGTTCCGAGTGTAAAGCCGGCTACAATGCGTTTCCCTCTTCCGGCACCCAGTGTGGCTTCTCCGAGCCCGGCAACATTGGCATCGTTATCAAGCAGCACCTCTACCCCGAGCTTTCGTTCAAGCTTCTTAAAACTGACATTGCGCCAAGGCAAGTTTGGTGTGTCGTAGACAAAAGTTTTTTTCCAATCAAGTGGGCCGGGTGAGCCGATTCCGACACGCCTTATTTCGTCCACGCCCAATAGCTTTATCTTATCAACGAGCATATCAATCTGAACATCAAAGTCGGGTTGGGTGCAAAACGAAATAAGCTTGAGCGTGCGATTTGGCAGCACAGTGCCAATGCGTGTGCTTTGCCCACCTATATCCACTCCGACACACCCAACTAAATCGCTGCGGTGAAGTTTACACGGCATGGTCATGCTTTCTTTCACCCCCGCTATGAGCTGCTGCATGAGTGCACCGTTATTAGCATCACTTAACCGGCTTTGCGTCTCCCGGCTGATTTATAGGCTTAAGTTTCCCAACTTCCATTGGGGCAAGGATGCTCATCGGCGTTGATGGCGCCGTCAAAGCCGGCGATGTCACAGTCGGGTGAAAGCCACGAGGCTTGCGTATGCTCGTTGCTATAATGCACGCTGCAGCAAAAATGCATGCTGCGGCGACGATGATTATTATCGTCTCTTTGCCCCTCATGCTGCCTCACCTCATCGGGCATGTGGTCAAGGGGAAGTGATAAAATAAATCCCCTTAACTGTCACTCATAGTCTTCAGTGTCCCATATCTCCGGGTCTCTCAATTGGTCAATCGTGAGTGGCTTGACATGCCCGTCACAAAATGCCACCGTCGTCCTTAAGAAGTGCCTGAATGCAATTGAGCCATTTGGATATTGCCCTCCCCATAGCGGCAGTGAGCGAACATAGAGAGCTGTTGCCCACTGTGGCTTACACTCAGGCATATGGGGTATTGCTGGTGGGTCAACGACGAAATAACCGATGTCATAGATGTCCTCGGGATCGTAATATGAATCGGCGAGCATAACGGTTTGTGTCGGGCTATCCACCATGGATAGTTGCACTCCTATTGAATGCAAAGCGCCGTCAGGATGACCACCCCAAAGCGGTGCCAAGTAAACCCAGTTTAGACCGGTGTGTGCGCAAAGAGCCCAATTGCGCTCATGGTCATATCCCGAACCCTTCTTCCAAACGCCATACTTGTCACCGCCGGCTGTCGGACAGCGCTGCATCTCCCAACTGCGCACATACGATTGGATTGGGTAAGTCCAAAATACGGGACCTTGGTGATAGCGTCCCGGATAATTTTGGAGTGGGTAGTAGATGCCATATGGGTCGTAGCTTATTGGGAAGCGTTCGTCATAGTCGGATGCATAAAGCATTATTGCTGATGCCATCTGCTTGAAGTTAGATGCGCAAGAGGCAGCACGAGCCTTTTCCCTTGCGCGCATCATTGCTGGGAAGAGAATGGCGGCAAGCACCGAAATTATAGCGATGACGATAAGTAACTCAATAAGTGTGAATGCAGCGATACCTCTCAATTTGATAGAGACACACGCTGTAGCTTTGTAACTATAGTTTTTCGTCCATCGCACGGGGTAGCTAAGGTTAGCCAACTCCTTTATTCGCAGTTTGCCTTGAAGCATTCTTTCGTCCTCCAATGCCCCACTGAGTGTAGCCATCTAAATTATGTCCACTATTCCTTTCAAACTCCTAAGGCGGAGCGGCTGCTGCAACCGATTCAGTTCAAGGTCAGATTCTTTTGATGAGCCAAAAGCCAATTTGGTTTGATTAGTGCGCTTGCTGTCATGCTTTATCATCGCCTGCAAACTTGCTTGCTGCCTTTTGAATCAACCACCTTTTCCACTAACGGTATTCGGTTGCGCTCAAGCGACAAACTTTAGTTGTGGCGCTGCCCGGCGCTTGTAGCAAGCCAAAAAGCGCTCGTTAAAGAATTTGCAAAGGGCTATGAAATTGTTGATTGAGTTATGCCTGAGGAGCGACACTTAATTTTCGTTGGAGGTGAACGGTGATGAGTAAGCCAGTTTCATTCATCGCCTTTGATTTGGGCGCTGAGAGTGGCAGGTGTGTTGTCGGGATGTTAAAGGATGGCGCTTTGGAACTTGAGGAAGTCCACCGTTTCCCAAACGGACCTGTGCGGATAATTGATAGCCTGCATTGGGATGTTCTGCGAATATGGCAAGAGATGAAAGACGCGATGAGGATATGCGCCTCAAAGTATGGCAGCGAAATTCAGGGGATTGGAGTTGACACTTGGGGAGTTGACTTTGCCCTACTCGGGCGCGGCGATGTGTTGCTTTGCAATCCGTATCACTACAGGGATGTGCGCACCGATGGAATGCTTGAAGAAGCTTTCAGACGAGTCCCGAAGGAGGAGATATTTGAGCAAACCGGAATTCAGTTCATGCAAATCAACACACTTTTCCAATTGCTATCAATGGTCGTTAGCAACTCACCGTTGCTTGATGTTTCTGAGACACTTCTCATGATGCCTGACCTGTTCAACTTTTGGCTTACTGGGGTTAAAGTCTCCGAGTTTAGCATTGCCACTACAACTCAGTTTTACAACCCGAGAGAGAAAGGGTGGGCTAAGTCCCTCCTTGAGAGAATGGGCATACCAACGCATTTCCTCCCCCCAATAGTTCCTTCAGGCACAATACTCGGTAACATGCTTTTGTCAGTCGCCGAAGATGTTGGTATGCCGCAAGTAAAGGTGATCGCTCCTGCGTGCCATGATACTGGCTCTGCCGTGGCAGCGGTCCCGGCGGAAGGAGACAACTGGTGCTATATAAGCTGTGGCACATGGGCGCTAATGGGCGTTGAAGTTGACGAACCAATCATAAACGAGCACAGCCTTCGGTTAAACTTCACGAATGAGGGCGGCTACGGCGATAAGATCAGATTCCTGAAAAACATAATGGGGCTATGGCTTGTTCAGGAGTGCAGGCGCACTTGGGCAAGGCTGGGCGAGGAATATTCATACTCGGAATTGACCGAGATGGCGTCTGAAGCGCAGCCATTCAAGGCATTCGTTGACCCAGACCATAGCGCCTTCTTGCACCCCGGTGATATGCCATATAGGATGAGTAAGTTTTGTCTGCTCACATCTCAGCAACCACCCCAAACAAAGGGCGAGTTTGTAAGGTGTGCACTTGAGAGCCTCGCCTTGAAATGCCGTTGGGTGCTTGACAGGCTTGAGGAGTTGCTCGGGGAGAAAATTGAAGTGGTGCATGTTGTGGGCGGTGGCTCACGCAATTCGTTGCTATGCCAATTTGTAGCCAACGCAACGCACAGGCTTGTCATCGCTGGACCAGCAGAAGCAACAGCAGCAGGTAGTGTGATGATTCAGGCGCTCACACTTGGCTATGTTTCCTCGCACGATGAAGCGAGGCGAGTAATTAAGCGCTCGTTTGAGATGGGGCATTATGAACCTATGGAACACGATGAATGGGAAACTGCATACGAAAGATTCAAGACAATATTGGAAGCCTCCGAGGCGACCAAGCTGGATTGAGTTTGGATACAGCGCGGTCATCTTGCCCGTGAGAGCCTTTTGGGAAGGCGTCTTCACCACTGCCCTTTGAATTGTGAGAGCGTTAACATCTCTCTTTGCCCAAAAGTTGTCGGCGTATAACCATCTATGCCGTTGGCTTTAGCCACCGATTGATGGTAACAAAGCAAACCTCAAATTCATTCTGAGAAAAACTTTAAGGGCTTATGCCGTTTTCAAAAACTAAGGGCATCGTCCAACCTATGCAATGCCTCAGCTTATACGAGGCGGTCTTTCAACTTCCTCTGCCAACAAGTGGCGATGTTAAAGTAGGATGCGCTCAAAAGATGACCACCATTTGTATCGCAATGGGAACGAGCTTTAAGGGTTACAAATTCGTGTCATTTTGTGTGGTGGTGATAGCCCTCTAAAACCATCGCGAAAACCAGCTATGCGAGTAGCTTAGTAGCAGCCGTTCATTCAGCTGGCTATTGTCTCGCCGGCGCTGCTTTGAGGCAGGCTTTGTTCAAGCCGCTTCAAAAGAGATTGCAATAGCGCCCTCTCCTCAGCGGATAAACTGTCTATCAGTTCTATCAATCGTTTTTTGTATTCTGGAATGACTTGCTCCAGCAAGCGCTTGCTCTTCGGCGTCAAAAAGAGACGATAACGGCGCCTATCGGAAACATCCACGCGTCGTTCAACCAAGCCGTCTCTTTCCATTCTGTCTATTAGGCTCGTTATGTTTCCCTTCGTGGTCAACAGTTTCTCGCTCAGCTCTTGCTGTGTAATGCCCTCACCAGTGCTTAAGAGAGCTATGACATCAAGTCGCGTTGGCGTCAAGCCATAGCGTCTCAGGAAACGCTGTCCCTCTTTAAGTATCTTATTGTAAATGCGCCACAGGTAGTTGAGCAAATGCATTGCTGAATCGGCTACCATACGCATATGACATCACCACTTGGTCTAATGTATGTCATTCATTCGCTCTTTAAATTTGCATTCACCAACGCAAGCTCACATACCGATGTCGTTCCGATTGCTTTATACCTTGCTTTAGCCTTTCGTGATAATCATGACGCAATTCTCGCAACCATGCTGTTTTTGCGGGGTAGACTCAGCCATTAAACTCACCGACAAAAGCAATTGGTAAGGTAGCATATCAACCACACCTTACAACTGCAAAAGAGAACCATCTATAGGAAGTGGTTAGCCAACAAAGCCGTGAATAGAGCTTCCGTGCCTGAAGCCACCTCACTCACAGCGTTTATTATTTTGCAGTGCTGCCCATTGTTCAATCGCGATGTCTCCTTTAGCGCAGTGGCTTTCAAAATGGCTTTGCAGAAAGCCTATGCCAAACGCTTTCCACTCACATCTGCCCAAGTTAGACAGCTTCTGGATGGCGCGCTGAAACCTGCTAATCTCAAAAACTTTCTTTGACAGGCTTAGTCCAATCAGCCTCTCAATTGGATTCGGGGACAATTGAAGTTGTCGCGCAGGATTTACATAGAGCCTCAACAATTAGTGGGTAGTAAATCGCCAACGATGCTCAAAAGTTCGTGGTAGGGCACTAACCAAAGTAAAGTGCAGTCAAACACACCTCTATCCCATCGGTTCGTAGCAACCTAAAAATCTCACCTTAGCACCATTCCCATCCTACACAGTTTTTTGAATTTTAAACAGTATAACGCCTCACACACTATGCCTAATTACGGCAACTCTTGATTATCCAACCGCCACATAGTCCATGTTTGCTCAACACGATACCATTTTGCGTGACCATCGCAGAAGGTGTAATTTGAACCATCTAAGTGGCGATCATAAGCGACGCGTGCAAGAACATCCCTTTTGCTGCTGACCCATACCTCGTGTTCGGGACCGCTGGGTGGGCGCGTGTTTCTAATTTCGCAGAGCATGATCGTAGTGGCTGGATGACGAACTACGCTCTCATTAACTGAGAATGTCCCGCTTCCATATCCAACTGCTGCATTAACTGTGTAGTCACCCGGAAATGACCAACCTGAAGGCCATGTGCGTGGTGGGTTATCGGCACTCGGGCAATCATAGACACCCATACTCTTGATGTATGGGTAAAGCTGGAAGTCAAAGCCATAACCGCCGCCACCATTCCATGCACGGGGATAGTAGCCGTCATAGTCCTGCGTATACATCAACCAAGCTTGCCCAAGCTGTTTCAAGTTTGACAGGCATGTAGAAGCTTTTGCCTTCTCCCTCGCCTTCGCAAACACTGGGAACAATATCGCTGCCAAGATGGCGATTATAGCAATCACCACCAGCAGCTCTATCAGTGTGAAACTAATCAAACTACGCCTCCTTCCAAGCGATCCACAATTGCTGCGCATCGTTCATCAGCCTCCTTGTCCCTTGATTGAACGCTAACACCCAATCTTATTTCCTCGCACATAAAAGACACTTCAGATGCTCATGATTGGTTTATGCTTTCCATCACCTCCTTATCCTTGGTGAGCGCCTCTATAGCAAAATGCGAATTTTGTTCGGGCTTGTTTTCAGATTCTTGTTCGGCGCTAAAGCTTCTCCCACATGAATCGTTGAATCGTCATTGTTTAGTGTATCACAAAGTGAGTTGGCTGTAGAGCCCCTATTGCATAGCGAGCAAGCGACTTTTAGCGAGTCACAAAACGAAAGCAGAGTGGTGACTCTTCCAAAAGTCGCCGAGAGTAAAGCGCTTTGCAACTCGCGACGAATGACTGGCATCAAAAAGATGTGAATGTAGGACATGCATTAATTCTGGGGGTGAATTAGTGATGTTCAAGGCGCAACAATGTTTATCACGGCGCTTGTTGAGGTCGTATCTCACCGCCTTCACCACAATTGTGCTCGTCTCGGGCGTTACAAGGATTGCATACCCTGCTGAATCAAACATCAAGCCGAAGTTGTGGGATAGTTATTTGCGCGGCACAGTTATCAACAAGCTTGCCATACAGGGGAACTTTATCTGGCTGGGCACAAGCGAGGGTTTGTTCAGGCTCTCGCTTGATAACCCGTCAAGCGCTCCGCTCAAGTTCACAAAAAGTGATGGCTTACTTGATGATGACATTCAGTCACTTTGTGCCGATGGCAACTTGCTCTGGATCGGATTGAACAATGGTGTCAGTTGTTTTGATGGACGCGCATTCACAAACTACACAGCGGCAAATGGATTGATGGATGGTGCAGTGCTTGCGATTGGCGCAAACGAGAGATATGTTTGGCTCGGCATGGATACGGGGCTTGCGCGCATAGATAAGGCGACAAGGCGAATCGCTAACTTCCGCAGGTATGGCGGCTGGACACCTGAAGCCGGGAGTGGTGCGGTTAACCCTGCAGCTGGTTCTGGGAAAGCCATATACTGCGATTCGCTGCTAATCGCCCCGGATGGAACTGTATGGCATGCTGCATTTAACCTGACACATACATCGGAAGATGGAAAGGTGATTGACACATATCACTGCGGGCATGGTTTGATACATTCACGCATCCTTTCAATGGCTTGGGTTGGGAACGACCTTTGGGTGGCAAGCATAGGCGGAATTCAAAGGTTCAATGTGGCAAAGCGAGGGGAATTAAAACATCCGTTTGACTTGCGCTTTGGTAGCGACTTTCATCACACTGTTCCAAACCCACCTATGAGAATAGCTGCCGACGGCAATATCCTTTGGGTGGCGACGAAGCGAGACCTAACAAGGTTTGATACAAAGAGACTGCGCTGGCTTGAATGCCGTGAGGCATCAACGCAGCTCGGTGAGAAGATGGTCTTGGACATGCTCCCACATGGGAGATATCTTTGGGTGGCAACGAATGATGGTCTTTGGCGGCTTGACAAGCATGCACTTGAAAATGCCCCATCTGAACTCATCGCCGATTACGAGGATAGGCGCCTCACCGAGATTTTCTATCCGCCTATTGTGGGTGAGTTTAAAGCCGGCGCAAAGAGTTTCAAGACCAGTATTGATGATACCGACGGAGCTTGTAATACATCAAAGTCGCTTCGCGTTGATTGGGCTGTGCCAGAGGAGGATGTAGCTCACGGAAGGATACACACAGTCACTCAGTGGGTTGAGTTCGTTGATGCGACAAGGTTTGATGGCATCATCTTTTGGGTCAAGACAAACAAGCCAGCAACGATGACGCTCACCATAAGGGAGCGCAACGGCGAGATTTGGAGAGGTGACGCCGGCGCAGTAAGGGAAGCAGGCAAATGGGTAAAGGTCTATGTGCCGTTTGAGGGACTCTATTTGGATGAGAATCATGTTGTCAATCGTGTGCTTGAACTCGCACAGGTTGCAACTGTTGAAGTGCAGTTTGTATTTGGCAATGCACAAGCCGGAGATAAGCTCACACTCTGGCTTGATGAGATGCGCTACATAAAATCGTCCGCTACTGAACTTGCAAGCAATGCTCCGCTGACAAGGTAAACCACAAAAAAGAGTTGCGCAGTTGGTGTCGTCTTGTATTGGCGAGTCATGTCACCTGAAAAGGCGAAGACGAAACTAACGATGCGTGCAGCGCAAAGCTGCCCTTATATTCAGTTACATAACTTCTGCTGCAAATTGAAGGACCTAACTAAGCCTCACGATAGGGTGTGACAGTCATATGCGCCATGATATGACGAGACGCCAATTCATAAGCTCACTGATTGGCTGTGCACTGTGCGGGGCATGCGCTTTAAATGCTGAAGCGGGCGCACCAATCTACAGGGGCAAAGAAATAACCGTTAAGGACATAACTGACCTGCCGAGGGCAAAGGGCATACAACATCATTTGGCTCGCTATTGGCGCCCGGTTGGAAAGCAGGTGCAATGCACATTGTGCCCGAAGTTCTGCATGATTGATGATGGTCAAACCGGAGCTTGCAGGATGCGTGTTTGCTACGACCGAAAACTCTATACAAAGGTTTATGGGTTGGCATGTGCTGTCTCATACCACCCAGTTGAACAGACACCTATATTTCATGTTGTGCCGGGGATGCGTTGCCTCGGTATAGCGACTGCCGGATGCAACCTGCGCTGCCTGTATTGTCAGAACTGGCAGATAAGCCAAGTTGGTCCTGAGCAGACAACAAACTATGACCTGCCACCGAACAAGGTTGTGGAACTTGCATTGGAGCTTGAATGTGACGCAATAGCATATACATTCACCGAACCCGTCATCTTCTTTGAATACACACTTGACACCGCCAAAATTGCCAAAGAGCGCAAGCTTAAAAACCTTATGGTCACCGCCGCATACATTGACGATGCACCGTTAAAGGAACTGTGCCCGTTGTTTGACTGCATACGGATTGACCTGAAAGCTTTCAACGAGGAATTCTATCGGACGATCGTTGGTGGAAGCCTAAAACCAGTGCTTAGGGCTATAGAGCTTGTCCGCCAATACGGCACATTCATGGAGCTCGTCGTGCTCATTGTCCCAACAATGAATGACAGCTCAAGTGAGATAAAGCGCATGTGCGAATGGGTTGTTAAAAATGTGGGGAAAGATGTGCCCATGCACTTCCTTCGGTTCCATCCAGCATATCGGCTGCGCAACTTGCCACCAACGCCTGTTAAGACGCTTGAGCGTTGCCGTCAGATAGCGATGGAATGCGGGGTCAAATTTGCATACATAGGCAATGTGCCTGGGCATGATGGAGAAAACACCTATTGCACAAGATGCAACCGCTTGCTCGTGAAGCGCGTTGGCTACATTGGAATAGCTGAAAACAACATTAACAAAGGTAAGTGCAAATTCTGCGGCGAGAGCATACCCGGAGTTTGGGCATGACCTAATGAGGTGCAGCGATGTGAGAGGGAATACAGATGTGCCCCTATTATTTCATCAGCCTCATCAACATCAATCAACATCACGCTGATGGTCAACCCTCGCAAGGTTACATGCGCATCTTGTAAGGGCGCAATTCCGCTAAATGCCCACCACCATCTCACTTGATCACATCAGTGGCAATGAGAGCGCCAAATGTTATGACTATAGCGATGAACAATTCTCTTGTCGCCCTCCTCAACTCTCTCTCAATGCGTTCCGCATAAGTTGGCGCCTCATGTGCGGCGGGATTGCTGATGACGAACACCTTCATATTTGGTTCAAGTCTTTTTCCGAGCACAACTTGCATGAGTTCAGCCTGGCAATCATCGTCATTCACATCCACAACTTTTGCCCACGCCACAGGTCTGCCATGACTAACCACAAGCAATTTAGCGCCAACTTTTAAGCCCTGATGAATGCCAATGTTTGTGCGTATGAAGTTATTCATTGGTGGGAGCAAGAGGATACCCTTGACCTTGGCGGAGTATTCAAGCTGCCCAGCAGCATGCGAACATGAGTTGTTGATTGCGTTGACGAGCGCAGTATACAGCACGAGCGGATTAGCTAAATCACCCTTTGCTGTGTAGGTGCCGACCGCACTTGCCCGGCTGATAATCACTTCCAAATCTCTACTGACCGCCTCTGCCATCATCGGGACAGAAACTGCGTTTGTCCTTTTGTCCAAGGTTGCTTGCTCAAGAGCCGCTCGTATTACCCAGTCAACCTTCAACTCATTGGCAAGTTTACACATCTCAATATCAGTAAGCGGCGGGCGAAGTTTCAACGCAGTCATAGCATCTCTGATGAGGTCAACTGAAATGACTTCAAATCCCTCAATCTCTCGCAACGCCTGTGTGAGCATAAATTGCGCCACATCAGCAAGTGCTTTATCTGGGTAACCAGTTCTGTCATCAACATAAGCAACAGCGATTTTTAACGCTACCCTATCGGCTGCAAAAGCATAATGATGCAATGGCTGGGCAGAACCGAGCATGCACGAAGTTAATAGCACACTCATAAGCATAAATCCCCATCGCCGCATCGCCATCACCCCCGAGGAATTCAAATCGTAAAGTCGGCAGCTTTATATGCCGCATGGGTGAGCATCAAAGGTTCGTTAACAGCGCACAGGTGCTGCGAGCCAGCCGGATGATAACCTGCCCATTTGCGCATTTTATGCGCGCAATGCGAATCGCCAATCGTTGGCTCGCTTAGCCCGGTGGCCAACCGAATGGGCGTCCGCCAAGCAAATGAAAATGAATATGGAAGACAGATTGCCCAGCTTCCCTGTTCGTGTTGAGGACAATTCGGTAACCCCTTTCGCTGACGCCTTCTTTCTTTGCTATGTCACGCGCCACAAGGAGCAGTTTGCTGAGCAGCTTTAGGTCATCATCGCTTGTCTCGTTCAAGTTAGCTATGTGTTTTTTCGGTATGATGAGGATATGAATCGGTGCCTGCGGGTTAATGTCGTGGAAGGCAATCACATCCTCATCCTCATAAGCTATTCGGCTCTGGACTTTGCCGCTCGCGATGTCACAGAAGATGCATCCTCGTGCCATCTCCATTACCTCCACCACACCAGTCAACTTTGATGCTGCGGCTGGCAAACTCACCCGGCGGGTTGCTTAAGGTAACGAATACAATCGCCATAATCACAGAATGAATATGCCGCATAGCAACCGCAAAGTTTATCCAACTGCTCCTGAACACCTAAACTTTACGGTATTTGGAGCGGTGACGATTTCTCAACTGTCTACACGGTGAACATGTCAATGTCGCTATAGAACTTATGTTTAGGACAGCCCAAACGCAAAACCACATCGCAAAGGAGGGGTGAAAAGAAAGCTTGAGCGCGCTCCAAATGACCTTTACGAATTGCTCAAGCACAACGAGGGAAAAGAAGGTGAGCATCACCACTAAGTATGGCCAACACCTTTATGGGACGTTGCATATTGTTGTCCCAATGCATTAAGACCTATCGGTAACACTTAAAACGGTGAAAAAAGCCCACGCACAACTTACATTGCCATAGGGAATGATACGACAGCTGTTATGCGCAAAGATCAAATTAAGCATCTGGAGTTCGTAGAGCCGGCAAACTTGAAGAAGGCTGATAAAATAACCTCCACACAAAGGCGGCTGGCTATAGTCCTTGATGGTGTTAAGGACGGGAAGCAAATTAAGCTTGGCATTGCGGCGCTTGAGGAAGGTCTACTTGGAACGCCACATATCGTATTGTCATTGAGAAGCGCCCGCCAAAGCAAGCTAAGGTTGAAATTGTGGCAGCGATTGATAACCAGTTGGCGCAGCTAAAGGAAGCAAAGTTGTTCCTCGCAATTGGCGTTCCCAGCTTCACATACCACTGTCGTCTGACAGCTTTAGTTTCGCCGCTTATAGGTGTTGAAGAGACGCCAGTTGAAACTGAAATACCCGCAATTGAAGCTGCTCAACATCTCCTTTGCGAGACACCTCAAATAAGTTTGAAGCGGGGCGAGAGAGCAAGCTTGAGTATATTCTCGTATATTCTCGTATATTCTCGTATATTCTCGCAAACGCTTCCATGCTGTGAAGTGTTTGAATGGACAACCATGAGCGAATCAAGCGGTGCAAGGGAGCGCTCACTAAACGAGGTCTTCCGGTATGCGCTTGCCATTCGCAATACACTTAGAGTGCCATTCGCTACCGGCTTTGCAACTGCACACAACTTTTGCGTGAGCTTACCCTCGCAGTTTTGCGAGAGCCTCAACCTCACAGTTTTGTGTAAGCCTCGCCCTCGCAAGTTTTGTGTGAACCTCATCCTCACAAATTTTGCGTGAGCTTACCCCCGCAAATTTTGTGTGAGCCTTTCTTTCACAGTTTTGTGCGAACCTCACCCTCATAAACTTCTGTGTGAGCCTTACCTTCACAATTTTGTGGGAGCCTCACTCTCACAAGTCTGGCAGGAACTTCGCCCTCCAAGTTCGGTGAGGACTTTGCCTTTCCAAACCACAGTTGGGGCGGCGCCAGCCTTGACGACAGCGTGAGTTATACTTCGGCTTGTTTTCTCACCTTGCCTCACGCTCTACAGCAATGAGCAACACTGGTCTAATGATGCCGCCAAGGAAGAGTTCGGTAATCCTTGAATGATCCACACGCACTGCTAAAAGGTTATCACCTGCTTTGGCGCCATCCGTGATGTCAACTTCAAACGGCACTCGCCTTTCCTTTTGCTCTCCAATTTGATGACCATTGAGATACACTGTTGCCGTTCCATCCACTTCGGCGAAGAAAAGGAAGAGGCGTTGGTATAGGCGCTGGTAATCTTGAGGTAAGCGAAAGCTTGTGCGATACCAAAGTATTGTCTTCTTGTCGGGCAACCCTTGCGCATCCAGCGTTTTGCTGTAGGTGGCTACTTGAAGCCATCTTGAGTCATCAGTCTGAGGCAAGTGATAGCCCAATTGCAATCCTTCACCTCTTTCATCCCATGTGAAGCGCCATACATCAGAAAGCACTTGCAGCAGACGGCGTGGCGGCGCAGTAGCTGCTGCGCCTCTATCCACTATCCCACCAAGGAAGCGCTGAAGGTATGTGACAGTGTATTGGCTGCCATAGCCAGCTTTAACTTGGGCTTTGGCACGCTCAAGCAATTTCTCATAAATTGTTTTTGCGCTTGCAAATTCACCTTGATTGATAGCATCTCGCAGCTGAAGATACTGAACGGCGTTCTGGAAACCCTCTTCAGCCATCGTTATTCTCGCCAAGTAAACTGGAACACCCTGAGCCAACTCCTTTGCCCTTTCCAAAAGGGCTTGACAGCGACTTACAACATCGGGAGTATATGCCAAATGCAATGCGAAGAAGCTCCCTGAGTGACACCTCATCTTGGCAAAGGCTTCATCAATCGTGAGCCAATATTCCTTCATGGCTTGACCGGCTTTATCACCGTAGAACTTGGTGAAGTAATCGTCCATAAGCGCATTGGCATCGGCTTCAGGTTGATAGGAGAGACGAATGCTGAGATAGATGTGAGGTCCATAGATGTGCCATGCCGGGAGTGTCTCAATGCTGATGCCAATAAGATTTTTGCGATACAGGTAAGGTATGTCGTGGCTCCAAACGGAGAGCTTTGAGAATGGGACAGTGCACTCAGCGAGATTGTAGTTGTAAGCCCGATAGCCCATTTGCTTTGCCACTTTTGACCATCCCTCAATTGCTTCGGCTAATTGTTGATTCGGTGGGCAGTTTGGGCTTCCAATGCGGTGGAAGCGGCAATAGCGAATTGGAGCCAGCCATGGGCAGAGGTTTGAAGCGAGTTTAAATGGGCTGCTGGAGGTTGAGTGTAATCAGCATAGCAGTAGAAGTTGAGGATGGAGTGCGGGAACTCTTCAGCGACCCTTTGAGCAATGTAATTGAAGAAGTCAACAAATCTGTCAGTCATGCTCACAGCCCCCGAGGAGGGCTCAATTGCATTTGGGTTGTCCTGAGCCTTGCAGCTTGGGCATTGACAGTATGCTGTCCCATCTGGTGGCGATATGGATGGATAAATTCGCCCCTTTCGTATAGCCTCTATAACCCTTTGGGAAAATAACGCCCTTAAATCCATATTGGATGTGCAGAGCCACTCGCTTGGAACCCTCTGACCATCAGCATTCATCCGAAAATATTCTGGGTGCTCATGGAATAGGCTTTGAGGTATGTATCTACCCCACGAGTGCCCCGTCTCCAAACTTAACCCACCAGCACCATTCCAAATCTTCCAAAGTGTCTCGCCTGCCCATTGAGAACCCCAAATCCTTCGTGAAAGGAGAGCTGGCTTCTCCGTCAGCGAAAAGTCCCTCAGGTGTAGAGTTTTAAGGCGCGGATACACTTCCCCCAAAGGGCCTTCCATAAGGTAGCGGCAACCGATGACTTCAAGGAAACGGCAAACTGCCCTCACTGTGGCTACTCCCGATTGTCCGCCGATCAAAGCCTTCTGACCAATCACAACTATGCGTAATCCCTCATTTGTCGGACTTTGTATATCGTTCAATTTTAGTCCCGCCTTAACTGCAGCTTCGCCAATGTAGATGGCAGGGCGTCCATCTGTGGGCGCAGCAGTAATGGGCAGTTGTGCATCGGTCATCTTACTAACCCAATCAACCAAAACTTTTGCAGCCATTGCATCATCCGGTTGGAAACCCCTGCGAGGCTCTGTGTCAGTTGGCAGAGGCGAAACAACAACTTGAGCCACCGGTTTGCCATCTCGCACTATGTCAAGCCCGAAAGCTGTTGAAACCATAAATGCTGCCATGAAGATGAACGAAAGAAACACCATCATGAGAATCACCTGCCAGACCGTTCTGCATCCGCCAACAGAAGAAAATAAACTTTTAATGCAGGGCTGTAAAGGATGGTGGCATTAAATCACGACTTACACCCATCCAACTCATGTGCTATAAGTTAACTTTTGACAAACACAACTCATGCACAGGGATGGTGATGGGGATGGCTGCTAATAGGCATGAAGGGTTAAAAGAATTTGAGGCGCTATTGCCCTGTGACGGTCGTATGAGCAGAAGGCAGTTTATTGGCAGCATGTGCGCCATTGGGTTGTGCACAGCTGCATCATCTTTGCATCCGTTCTCAAAAGCATTTTCAGGTGAGGCATTGCCTGAGGGATTGAAACGGCAGTCGCTGAAGCCTTCCCCAACAATTAATGCCGTATTTGTTCGCTTGCCAACACCTTGGTGGATGGGTTGGCCGGGAGCAGCATATCCAGTTGAGCAGCGTGAGAGCGAACTGACTATTGAATTTAGAAACATCGCCAAAGAGATTGGTGTTAACCTGTTCGTTGAGCCAAAGTTCATTCCCAATGCCGATGAGGCAAAGGCACTCATTGAGAGACTTAAAGCCGATCCACCCGATGCTTTCCTTGTTGTCCTACACCACATATATCTTTGGGACTTAGTTAAGCTATTTGTTGGAACTGGCATTAGGACAATTATCTACTCACCTGTTGGAACCTCATTTATCGGACCAATGCATGCCTATTCTGGGCAGCCAAAGGTCTGGTATGTATCATCAATTGACCTTGAAGGCATAAGGCGAGCATTTAAAGCAATCAAAGCCGGTAAGCTTATGAGCAATAGCCGGTTGGCAATCATTCGTGGCGACAAGGAAGAAACAACAAAAGTTGAGCTGGTTGGCACTGAAGTCGTCGTAGTTCCGGTCAAGCGTTATGTTGAGGAGTTCAACAAAGTTTCGCCTGATGACAAGCTTGTGCGTGAGCTCGCCTCAAGATACAAGCGAACGGCTCGCAAGATAGTAGAGCCAAAGGAAGAGGATATCATTCACGCTGCCCGAACTTACTTTGCGCACCGCAACATTATGGCAGCATATGATGCCGATGCAGTCGCAACAGATTGCCTACCACTTGTTGCCAACAGGCAAGTCCCACCACCGTGCTTGGCATTCACACACCTTCGTGATGAGGGCTTCCAAGCGGGCTGCGAAGCCGATAGGGATGCAACATTGACGCTAATGCTATGCCAATACCTGCTTGACAGACCCGGCTTTATGGGTAACCCGGTGCCTGACACTGTGAGACAAACGCTAATCACATCGCATTGCACATGCCCATTGCGCTTGACAAGCTTTTATGACGAGCCAGCCGAATTCGTGCTGCGAAGCCATTCAGAATCAAATACCGGTGTAGCAATGCAAGTCCTTTGGAGGGCGAAGCGAAGGGCAACAGTGCTGCGCTTCCTTGGTCCCGGCAACCTGATGTTTGGCACCGGAACAGTCGTGGAGAACATTGACACGCCACCATGGGGTGGCTGCCGAACTTCTGTTTCGGTGAAACTGGACGATGTGATTGATGTGCGCAGATTGAGAGGTTTTCATCATCAGGTGCTTGTCAGGGGAGAGCATAACGAGCTTCTGGAGTGCTATGCTCAATTGCACGGCATAGCTCGGCTCACATTGCTTGCAGCTGCCGAGTTGATTGATAGGAAGGTTGTAAGCGCACCCAACTATGATATGCATCGCTGTTGCGCATAGCCAATCAAGAGCGTGATTCAGTTGTGGTATGAACTACCGTCAGCCAAAGCCTGACGATGCCGTGCGCCTGTCCTTTATGGGAAGAGTAAGCGCTCACCTATAGCAAGCACTTTGACTCTCAAATCCGTGTAGCGCGCCGTCACATAGTCAACAAACTTTGAGGCATCTTCATTGTTGTCGGCAAACATGCCCCAGTGCATAGGTATTACGAGTTTAGCGCGCACATCAGCAGCTATATCTCCAGCCTCTTGAAATGTGAAATTTCCAATACAGTTGCGCCTGTAGCGTTCGCCATCCCTGCCATTTATTGGCATGAGCATTATAGCGGGCATATAACCTCTCAATGTGCTTACCAAGCCCTCATAAGGCTTGCCATCACCGGCATGATAGATACGCACACCTAACATGTCAAACAAATAACTGAGGTATGGAAAGCCATGTTCTGGATGTTCATCAAATCGTTCGTGTCTCGCCTTCACCGCCCATATGCGAACACCATGAAGTTCTACTTCGTCACCGTCATTCATTGGTATGAGCCTATCCTCCGATACACCGAGCTTAAGCAGGCGTCCCAGTGCAGCCCTCGGTATGATGAATTTTGCTTTCGTGGAAGCTGCAGCAATGTGCGGTATCGTTAAAGGGTCAATGTGATCTGAGTGGTCATGCGAGCATGTGACAATATCGGCGTTCTTAATCTCCTCGGGGTTTAGTGGCGGTGGGATTAGGCGATGAGGGCTGCTTGAAAGATATGGGTCAGTGTAGACTATAGCATTGGCACACTTTATGGCGAACGAATTCTGCCCGAGCCACCAAATAGCTACTCTGCCGCCCTTCACCTCGGTGCCATCAATATCGTTGATGAGCGCATCGCCAAACTGCATTATTTCCGGGACAAGCACAGTGCATCACCTCACCACGCAAGCTGACGGCAACGATGTTAGGGACAGGTAAAATGTCCCTACGAAAATAGGGCAGACTGCTGCTCATCACTTCGCTCCTAACAGTGTTCTCGGTGCACCAAATCAGTCTTCGCACAACAATACCGTTTCAAAAATTAAAGCAGCACCAGTGCCGTTTGAATCACTAAACGGCAAAAACTCTCACAATGCAGCATCGTTCCTGTTAGAGGCGAAATTTAAAGACCATCTCGTGAGAGTCACGGCAATACATAAACTGTATGTTACCTTAATTTTTGAAAACGGTATGATGCTCCACAGCGCTTGAAGCCAAGTAGGCATCCCGATGATACATGGTATTCTTGGGACAGTCTCTTGCACATCTTAAGCTCGGTTAGAATTGAGCGTGCCAAAGGATGCTCTCCGAATAGATGCGGTGCCATCGCTTGCAAGGATATGCCGGATGCGCCACACGCGAACAGCGCAATGCTATGCAGCGTCTATAGCAATAGGCGCAAAGCTGCTCCATGATTGCCAATGGCAGCATGCAATGAACATTTATATTTAAAGTGGTCTCAAGAAAAAATTGTTGGAGGTGCGAATACAAATGATGGAGCGCAAGCCAATGTGGGTCGCTATTGCGATTTCGTTTTGCATCGCTGGTGTGCTTTCGTCCATCCAACCCGTTCGCTGCGGTGAGCTCTCGGTTCAGGTATTTATGCCTGACAAGCAGACGCCGGCAAAAGACGCAACGGTAATTTTGTCATCGCCCGATGGCAACCTGCGTGAGCGCTTGAATTTGCCGCTCCAAAAGGTATCGGATGAAAACGGGCGATGCAGGTTTGAGGGGTTGCCTGAAGGAGAATACACAGTTAGGGCTGCAGTTGCAGGTGAGCTTGTAGCTACTCAATCAACGAGGCTCATTGCGCCAAATCAAAGGGTTGGAGTTTGGTTGACATTGCTTCCTGTAGCGGCTGGTGATAAAGGGGCAATAGTTGCTACAGTCACTGATAACCCAGCAAGGGCTGTCAACAATATTATCCTGATACTACGCCCAAAGGACGGAGACAAGTTTGAACAGAAGACGATTGATGAATTCGGAATGCTCATTTGGAGCGGGCTTGAGCCGGGTGAATATGAGGCAGCCTGGGTGACAAGCCAAATTGCAAAGTATCTTGCGAGGATGCCGAAGGCACGATTGCCAAATCCATTCGCGCTCACAATTGAACCAAATAAGGTTTTGAAGCTGAGCCTTGAAGCTGCAAGATATGTTGGTGGGATACCAACACCTATAGGACCTTTAGTGCCTGAGCGAGAGGTATTGCCGCTTCTAGGTAGACTTGCACTCAGGGGCATAGCATTGGATGTGGATGGAAAGCCAATAGCTGGCGCACTGGTCCAAATTCAAGGGGCTCAATTTACCGTCCAAGAGGGATTGATGCGCTCCATACCCCTGTTTGGCGCTGCAAACACTGATGAGCACGGACAGTTTGAAATTGTTGTGTCATTTGCAATGCTAATGCCGTTAATGCGCATGGAGCCGGCACCAGATGAATTAAAGCCGTTGAAAGGTATACTGCTGTTTCGCTTGGTTACATTTGGTGATAAGCCAGCTGTTGCCACGGAGCGAGTTGAGGTAACTCTCCCAAGCATAGCTGAGTTGCGCAAGGAAGCTGCAAAGGCTCCCGCACAACCAAGAGCGGGCTTTGAGTTGCCGATTAAGCCAGTCCAATTTGAGCTGGGCAAAATTAAGTTCACGCCACGCCCAGTTCCAACAGCGAGATTGAGGCTGATTGACACATTTACGAGGACACCAATTGCAGGGCGCAAGTTCACCATACATGTGCTGCAGACTGAAAGGGGAGAGGGTGTGGGACGCCCAATTGAACCCATAACAGTTGAGACAGACGAAAATGGCACTGTGCTTGTGCCTACAGAGGGCGGAAGGCATTTTGTCCGCATATTCGGTGAGGGCTACACACAAGCCAATGAGAATGTGGTGCTTGAGCCCGGCGGAGAAGTCGTTGTTATGTTGACGCCAATGGGAACTGTCACTGGAAGGGTTTTCATTCAAATCAAAGAGGACATTCAGCCGTTGCCGCTGCCCAATGCTCGCCTTTGGTTCAGGATTATCCCGGAAAACGATGGCGCCAAAAGCACACAATTCACCCTCACCACAGATGCCGAGGGAAGATACAAACTCACAAATGTGCCTGCAGGCAAAGTGCGAATTGAGGTGAACAGCTGGCTCTACGCCCCGGTGATAATTGACGGCGTTTTCGTCAAGCCGGCTCAGGTTACCGATGAAATTGATATTGTGATAAAGCCTGTTCCGTTTGCTGGTAAGGGGGAAATTGGAATTGATCTTGTGGCAAAGCCTGTTCCACTTGGTGGTAAGGGGGAAAGGTAGCAAGGGGTAACAACTTGTGCTTGCCAGAATTTTTATCACAACCTAATGTGTGATCCGTTCACCTCATCCACTCATCAATGTGCGCAGCAACGAATTCATCGTCACGAAGGTGTGGGTATGAATTCCAAACTCTGTCAATCTCCTCAACTTGCCCCGGGCTTAGTGTCTCATTTGGGTCAACGCAAAGGTTGCTTTCAAGCAAGCCCTGTCTTAAAAGCACCTCTTGTATTCCGGGGATGCATCCGGCGAAGTTGTGCGCCGCATCAAAGATTGCTCCATTGGCATCGGTTAAATGCACATGCAAGCACATCAACTCCTTTGGTATTGGCTCACCGCTCTTTGCTATAGCTTTACACCACTCAAAAATTTCAACTGCCCTCCTTGTCCACACAGCCCATTGTCCGAGCAATCCGCCAACTATGCGCAATTCAACTTCACGCCCTTTAAGCCTGAATTGGAACGGTGTGAGCAAATCAAGTATGATGTTATCGTCATTCCCGGTGTATAGCGCAACATCATCTCTGCCTGAGTCGGCGATTGCTCGCACCACATCAAGTGTTTGATACCGATTGAAAGGCGCGATTTTGATTGCCACAAGCTTCTCAACCTCATCAGCCAACCTCCTCCAAAATGAATACGGAAGCACTCTTCCACCTACTGCCGGCTGCAGGTAGAAGCCAAATATAGGTATGACCTCCGAAACGATACGGCAATGGTTTATGAGAAAATCCTCATCAGCATCTTTCAGCGCTCCCAAGCTTAGCAACCCGGCATGATAGCCAAGTTCGCTTGCCAAGGTCGCCTCTAAAACAGCTTGCCTCGTATCACCGCAAACGCCAGCAACCCTGAAAAGAGGCGTGTTCCTTTTCCCATCAAGCCTGTTCATCTCTTCAGCCATCAATTCAAGCAGGGGACGAAACAAGCCGACTTTTGGATCTCGTATTGCGAACTGAGTTGTGTGAACACCAACTGCTATCCCGCCGGCACAAGCATCGCTGTAGTATCGGCACAGCGCCCTCTGGCGGCGCTCATCCCACTTTCGTTCTTTCGTAAGCGCCAATGGACATGCAACTATAGCCATTCCATCCCGCAACGCATTCATGAGTTGAACATTAATCCCCATAATCAAGCCCCCCTCACTGCACACCGAAATGGGAAAGTGCCCTCACCAGTTGAAGCTGGCAGCAAACTACAAGTCATCGGTAAAGCGGGTGCTTAAAATCGTCCATGACGCTCCTCAAAGTGAGTTGGCTTATCCCAGACCTCACCGCCGCGCATGAGCCAATCGGCAATCCACTTGACCATCCTCCCTACGCTAACCCTCGGATAGCCAAACAGCATGTGTGCCATTTGCGCGTTGCTGAGCAATGCATCCTGAGCCTCGGCACCAATAAATGTTACGCTTCGGTTCATAAGCCGCCCAAACCACTCGCAAACACGCCTGACGCTCAATGTCTCTGGACCTGTAATGTTTATGACGAATGGCGGACTGCTGACATGTGAGAAGCATTGAAGCGCCATAGCAACGGCGTCACCTTGCCAAATGACATTCACAGCGCCCATCGTTAGGTCAATTAGTTCGCCATTTAAAACCTTCCTTGCAAGGTCAACGAGCACACCGTAGCGCAACTCAACGGCATAGTTTAGACGCACTATCGCAACCTTGGTGCCATGTTCACGGCTGAAGTATTCAAAGACACGCTCACGCCCGAGACAGCTCATTGCATACTCTCCAATTGGCGATAAAGTGTCCGTCTCAACTGAGCCACCGTGCACGATTTGTGTAAGTGGATAAACATTGCCCGTTGAGAAGACAACAAAGTTGCTCCATCTGAACCTGCTGCACACCATCGCCGGAAGCATCGTATTAACAGCCCACGTCATCCACTCCTGCCCAACTGTTCCAAACTTCATCCCGACCATGAAAACGATGTTTGGCACATCCGGCAAAGATGCAAGCCCTTTCTCATCAAGCAGATCGCAAGATATCACTTCAATGTCCCATTGTGAGAGCTTCTTTTTGATGTCCGGCGATGTAAACCTTGAGACACCGATCACTCTGTTGTTTTTTCCGGCAGCCCTGAATGCGCGCAACGCCATGCGAGCCAAGCTTGGACCCATCTTGCCACCCACACCCAAAACCATTAAATCGCCATCCATACGAGATAGCGCATCAATCACGCCCTCGGTCGGCTCGCTGAGCAAATCCTCAAGGTGGTTGACATCGTTTATCTGTTCGGGCAGCATCCACCTCACCTTAAACCTTAAACAGTGATGATTAACAGCCCGCTGAACCGGCATCGCGCTTTCATAGGTTAAGCGATGCCTGCCAACGGGGCAGCAGATTGGCTAACGCTCCTCCAATGCGTGTGCGCCACTTGCGTAGAACATGATTTCCTCCTCAGTTGCGCCCTCAGCTTTCAGCTCATGAACTATTTGCCCAGCGTGCATGACGAGTATTCTGTCAGCGAGTGAGAGAACCTCCGGCAACTCCGATGATGCGAAAAGAATCGCAGCACCGCCCATAGCCATCTCCCTGATGAGCTTGTGAATCTCAGCCCTTGCACCCACATCAACGCCCCTTGTTGGCTCATCAAGCAAGAGCACCTTAGGACGCATAGCAAGCCACTTGCTCAGCACAACTTTCTGCTGGTTTCCACCGCTCAAATTCTGTGCCGGCATAGAGGGGTTTCGCGGCACAATCTGCAGCTTACTCCACAGCCGCTCAATTAGCTCTCTTTCCCTTCGGCGCTTGATGAAGTTTACAAACGAAAGTGATGGCAGAAGTGGGAGCGTGGCGTTGTAGCCGGCTGCCATCATCAGGATAAGTCCGGTCGTTTTCCTATCCTCAGTGACAAGCCCGATGCCGTGCCTTATCGCATCAATTGGTGACCTAAGCTTGATTGGCTTACCATCAAGTTTAATCTCGCCGTATGCAATACCTGGCGGGGAGCCGAAAAGCGTCAGCATCAATTCCGTCCTTCCAGCGCCCATCAAGCCAAATATTCCAACAACCTCTCCGGAACGCAGGTCAAAGCTTATGTTGTTCAGGATGCGCTTCCCTGGAGTCTCGCGGCTCAACAGGCTTAGATTGCGGGCGCTGAGAACAACAGCTCCATATCCTGCTACTTCCCTCTTAGCCTCTTCAATTTCACGCCCAACCATCATGCGCGCAAGCATGCGATGATCTGCCTCCGATGTGTTGACTGTCCCGACAACCTTGCCGTCGCGCATGACAGTGACTCGGTCAGTTATCGTGAGCACCTCTTTTAGCTTGTGAGTGATGTAGATGATGGTCGTCCCAGAAACTTTCAAGCGCCTGATAACCTCAAACAGCTTTTCAACCTCAGCCTCTGTTAAAGCCGATGTTGGCTCATCCATTACGAGTATGCGTGCATTCAGCGACAATGCCCTGACTATCTCAACAAGCTGTTGTCTTCCGACGGACAGCTCGCCAACCGGTGTTCTTGGAGCTATAGTTGGGTCAAATGGTGAGAGCAGTTCTTCAGCCATGCGATTCATCCTTGTAAAGTCAACGAAGAAGAAAAATTTGAGCGGCTCACGACCGAGGAATATATTCTCGGCAACGCTCAGCTGCGGGACAAGATTTAGCTCCTGGTGTATCACAGCTATTCCAGCAGCTATTGATTCCCTCGGCGAACGAATCCTCACCCTGACACCATCAACGAATATTTCGCCCTCGTAATCGCTGTATACACCGCCAAGTATCTTCATCAGTGTTGACTTTCCAGCACCATTTTCTCCAATCAGCCCGTGCACTTCACCGCGCCGCACAAACAGATCAACATGGTCAACCGCCCTGACGCCAGGAAAATCCTTCACTATTGAGCTCATGATTAGAATGTAATCATCGCCTGCCAACCTTCCTCACCCCGGCAAAAAGAAGCACAGTTCCAGTTAAAACGGAATACCGTCGCTGCAATAAAGCAAACACTCTTCACTCAAAAGTTTGTTGGTTCGTAGTCAGGCATGGTCAATGCGAGTGAAAAGTGCAGGTGAAATGATGGCATCGCACACTGCACCAATTTAACGCCACCTCGCTAACGCTTCGTGGCTAACTGCGAACCTAACCGACAAAGTTTGTAGTAAAGGGCGAAGCAATAAATGCGATAAGCCGCTTTATCCAACTTATGTGCATTGCAAAATGCTTGGCTTCCTTCAACCTGTTGTCCCAACCACTCATTCAACTTTCGGGAGAACTATTGTCTGCTGTTTCTGATATCTGCCCTTCTTGTCTGCGTAAGAGACCTCGCAAACTCCATCAGCCTCAATGAATATGACTTGCGCTATTCCTTCACCAGCGTAAACCTTCGCCGGTAGTGGCGTTGTGTTTGATATCTCAAGCGTGGCATATCCTTCCCACTCAGGTTCAAATGGGGTCACATTGACGATGATGCCACAGCGTGCATATGTGCTCTTGCCAAGAGTGATGGTTATCACATTCCTCGGTATGCGAAAATACTCAACGGAGCGACCGAGCACAAATGAATTTGGCGGTATGATGCAATATTCGCCACTGTGCCTGACAAATGAGCGCTCATCAAAGCTCTTTGGGTCAACGACTGTTGAGTAGGCGTTGGTGAATATGAGAAACTCATCAGCGATGCGCATGTCGTAACCGTATGATGATAGACCGTAGGATATAACCCCCTTTGTCACCTGCTTTTCCTCAAACGGCTCAATCATGCCGTGCTCAAGCGCCATCTTCCGTATCCACCAATCAGGCTTAACGCCCACTTCCATACACCCCCTCAGGATGATTATTCACCATTGCAGCACCGCCTTGCGCTCAACAACATTGCGCATTTAACCTGCGTTAGAACGGCTGTTTCTCACCGTCCAAGTTCGGCTTTTACCTCTTCAAGCAATTTCAAGTCCTCGTCACTGAGCTTTGCCTTTTCAATCAGATCCGGACGGCGAATCATAGTCCTTCTTAAAGCCTCCTTCCTGCGCCACCTCCAAATGGCTTTGTGATTCCCGGAGAGCAAAACCGACGGCACTTCCCAGCCTCTAAACACCCTCGGACGAGTGTATTGCGGGTGCTCAAGCAAGCCATTAGCAAACGATTCGCTAAGCAGCGATTCACGGTTGCCGAGCACACCCGGAACAAACCTGCTCACAGCGTCTATGACTACCATTGCAGCTGGCTCACCGCCGGATAGGACATAGTCACCAACCGAGATTTCGTCAGTGGCTAAATGCTCCCTGACGCGTTCGTCAACGCCTTCATAGTGACCACATATCAAAAAGATGCAACGATGTTGGGAGAGTTCAGCGGCAACCTCGTGATTGAACACTCTGCCCTGCGGCGATAAGAGTATAATTGGCGGCTTGCCATATTCGGGAGATAGCTCAGCCAAAACATGCTCAACCGCACTGAATATCGGCTCGGGCTTCATAACCATTCCAGCACCGCCACCATAAGGATAATCATCAACGACCTTATGTTTTTCCTCAGCGTAGTCCCTTATGTTGTGACAATACACCTCAATGATGCCCCTCTCAATTGCCTTCCCAAGAAGCGAGCATTTGAGCGGGGTCTCAAACCACTCGGGGAAAATGGTGAACACATCAAACCTCATCGGCATATCACTTTTATTTCCCCCCCATGTGTGCAAAGTTGTTCACGCACACGCAAAGATTGCAATTGCGCTTGAAAATGATGCTGCCAAAAACGGGTTAGAAGCGAGCTTACCTCTAAAGACACTTTCTCAAGCGCACCAGAGTGAGCTGCCTCATATAGCCCGTAGCGGATCGCCCTCAACATCAGCTTAATAGCATCGTTGCTTAAAATTGCATCATAGCCAAACACATCAGCGCAAGCGCGGCACAGCGTGCCACCGTGCTCCGTTGAAAAATGCGAAGTGCCACCGACAGCTTTCCCGCAGCGCACGCAACATTCAAACTGCGGCATGTAGCCAAGATGCATCAACAGCCTCGCAGTAAAAGCTGCCAATAAAGCCTCGCAGCTTACACCGCTATTTGCAATCCTCAATGCCGAGAGCAAATCATCAAACAGCCACTCATCCGGCTCGCCATCAGGGACGCTCTTCATGAGCATTTCACAGCACTGTGCGCATGTCACCATCAGGTTTACATCTCTGCGCAGCCGCTCAAAAGATTCAATGATGCGCGCTTGTGTCACCACTTCAAAATTCCTGCCCTGTGCAAGGAAGTAACGAGCATGAGTGAAAAGCTGTGTTGCGGATGCGAGTCTCGTCAACGGGTTCCTTGAGCCTTTAGCGATAGCATTCAGCTTGCCCTTTTGGCGTGTGTATATTGCCAGTATTCTGTCCTTCTCACCGTATGGGATGACTCGCAGGACTATTGCCTCAACCCAATATGTCCTTGGTGCCGGAGAGCGATAATGCGCTGTGCCTGAATCCAAATATGACGACAATCGGCTCACTTCTCTTAGCGTCCCTCCAACACGGGAAATTACAAAGTGCCTTCACAAGTTGATTCACGCAACGACTTTATGCGAAGCGATGGCTTAGCCGAACCGCCAACTGGCGCATCAATAGTGAAGCAAAGGTCAATTGATTGTCCTTGGTGGAACATGTCCCTTACATGCCTCATGCGGAAACCGAAAAGCTCAAGTTCCTCACCATGCTTTTGCACGAGGAGCTTAAGGTGTCCTCTTGAGCCACCAACGAAACTGCTATCAATCACTTGCGCACCGAGCAGCGCAAGCAACGGCTTCGGATTGCCGCATCCACATGGCTCAAATAACAGCATGCCATGAGCCACTTCTTGAGACAGCTCCTTTGGATGAGCTTGCGCATCAATGCGCAATTTTGGCGTCAGTTCTTCATCCGTAAGGCGTTGTGAAGCGATCTCGTTCAGGGAACGGCGCAATCGGCTTACCTCAGATGCGCGCACTGTAAAGCCGGCAGCCATTGAATGCCCACCATATGCTGTAAGCAGATGACGGCACGCACCAAGCGCTTCCGTGATATTGAACCCGTGAATGCTCCTTGCCGAACCCTTCCCAAAGTCACCCTCAATTGCAATGAGAATTGCTGGGCGGTGATACAGCTCAACTATCTTGCTTGCAACAATTCCAATCACACCCTGATGCCATCCCCTTTTTGCAAGCACTATCACCCTCTCGGAAGATACATCAACATCAGATTCAATAAGCTCAATCGCCTCCTCAAGCGTGCGCTCCTCCTCTTCCTGTCTCTCCCTGTTGAGCGCTTCAAGCCTGTCTGCAAATGCACCAGCCTCAGCTTCATCCTCGGTAAGCAATAGCTTTACAGCATCCCTTGCGTTGGCGAGTCTTCCGGCGGCATTAAGCCTTGGCGCAATAATGAACGATACATGTGCGCCAGTCACGCGGCTTGAACGAAGGCTGGCACACTCCATAAGCTTGCGCAAGCCGACCCTGCTCCGCTTTGAGAGCGCACTTAGACCATGCCACCCAAGAACCCTGTTCTCATCAATTAGCGGGACAACATCAGCAACAGTTGCAATCCCAACTAAGTCAAGGCACAGCTCGTCTTCAATTGGGCTTTCAAAGCCGCTGAAATCAGCAATGGCGCAAAGGAGCTTAAATGCCACACCAGTAGCTGAGAGTTCTCTGAATGGATATTCGCAATCAGCCCTCTTGGGATTAAGCACCGCATAAGCTGTTGGCAAGCTCCCTTTTGGCTCATGGTGATCAACAATAATCGTATCTATGCCGTATCTTCTTGCCAGCTCAACTTTCTCGTGCGCCGCCGTGCCACAATCGCAAGTGAGCATCAGAGTCACATTGATGCTGCGAGCCATTCTGATAGCTCGCATGCTCACTCCATAACCGTCTATAAACCTGTCTGGGATGAACCAGTAGACTTTAGCGCCCCACTGGCTCAGCTTCCTTGAGAGCATGGCAGCAGCGCATATTCCATCGGCATCATAATCGCCGTGCACGAGGATGCCCTCACGATTTCGTATGGCTTCAAATACACGCTTTGCAGCCTTGCTCATGTCAGCCATCAGGAATGGGTCATAGAGTTTACCAATGCTCGGCTTTATGAAATCCATTGCCGATGATGGTTCTGAAAAGCCGCGTGAGCAGAGTATGCGTGCCAATAGCCTCGGCAAGCTGAGCTTGTTTGATAAACACTCAACGCTTCTTTCGTCGACCGTTTTCAATTCCCAACGAGCTCTCATAGCCATACCACCAAATGCAGCATATGCCATCAAAGCCACCTCACCTTGATGCCCTGATTGACAAGCTCTTCAAGCGCACGGGGCTGCCGCCGAGAAGCTCAATTGATAGCATACACCACCAAGCCCGTTCAGCAACTGCGCGGAAGCGCAGGTTAAACCCCTTCTCGCAAGGTCGCACCGCCACAGAGGCGGGGATATCTCCGACAAAGATAGCTGCCTTGACATCGGCGCCCTCAACAAGCAACTCGCATTCAAAAGAGCCCTCGGGAAGCCATATTGGGATGACGATGCGCTTTGGCGGGGCAAAATTAACCTCCCGCTGTATTGGCGCAATCAACACTGATGGCAAATCGCTATCTGGCGACAAGATGAATGCGGAACGAAGCTGTATGTTCATCCCATAATCGAGCGCCTTTTTCACCTGAGCATCAAAGGCTTTGAGCAGCGATTTAAAGTCCTCGCCATCGCTTCGCCTCATTGCGGCTTCAAGCAACCATATTGAATAGCACCGCTCAATGAATTCAATCATGCCGAGAAAAGACCGCATGCTCATCTTTGACGGCTTTTGCAGCTCCGCTGAGTGCAGCCAATCAAACCAGCTGAGCATGTCTTCGGAGAAGTGCTTCACAACATATGCCTTCAACTGTGCTTGCAGCCCATCAATACTGATATCATTTGGCAAACTTAGAGAACCGTCAGTGAGCATCTCAAGGAGCCAAATTGCATTCAAGCGTTCGCTCATCATTCCGCCAGCATACTTTTCGTGTCCGCCATCAAACGGACCAAATGCTGGGAATGCATGGTGCCCATACTCATGCGCTGCTTCAATGAACCATTGTGCAAGCTCCCTTCCCGGCTTGACACCGCGCCAGAATATGTGTCCAAGCTCGCTGATTATGATCGGCTCGCCAACATCACTTAGCCACACACTTAATGGCTGAGTTTCAATCGGAAGCATGCCGATACGAGTGCAGCTTATGCACATCGCCAAAGAGAGCGAGAGCGCCAGCGAGAGCGCGTCGCTTTTCCAATCAACCCTGTCCCGACTTAAGGCTGGCGTCTTGAAATAGATTTTAAAGGCGGCGCGCCAATGTCCGTTGTTGATGCGCCTATACACCGCTAACATCTGGTTGTAGCGCTCAAGGAACTTTGGAGCGCGCCAATCCAATAGCGGTGTGAAACATGGTCTCGGGATGAACATGGCAGTGCAGCGTTTATCGTCAACCCTCGCTGAAACCTCAATTGGGTGTGCTCCCAGAAGCTCCAAAATTTCCGAGTTTATATTTAAAGGCAGCCATGCAGCGCTGAACCTCGCCAAGCCGCCACGGAGTTTAGCAGCCACCCGGTAGTGTTCAACTGCCTCACTGAGCCTGTCCAACCCGGCTAAGCCATACGCAAGCCATTCTCGCGGATGAGCCTCATTTGGGTAGGCGACGACAGCTTGCCTTGCGTATTCAACACCGCTTTGGAAATCGCCCTTAACAGTCATGGCGTAAATTGCGTTCCGCAAGAGCGCCTCCACATCACTAACGGCAGCCAAAGCAGAGCTTGAGAGCAAGCGAAAGCAAACGCATATAACAGCCAAAAAGATGACCGCACGCGTATGGCGCAACATGCCGCCTGCTAAGCCATGTGCGTTGTTACACCACATTGGCATCACCATCAATGACACCTGAAAGAGACGACTGAGGCAGAAAGTTCCTCCATCGCTTGAGGTGGCGCTATAGCGAGCATCATGATGAGGCGGTTTGTTTTATCGCACTCCCACATCAAACCGTTAAGCTTTGGCATCGGGCTGCGCTTCGTGATTTGTCGGATAAGGAGTTGCAATGTTTTTAAAGGTGATTTGGCTTTCCCGCCAAGTTCTATGCAATCATGCCCGTTGAATTTCCCACGCCTGTATGTGATGTCAAACTTGCGCAGATGTTCCTTGAGCACCTGCGCAGCCCACCCTTCAAGCGTTGTTCCCTTAAGTATGAGGTTGGCTGCACTCCAACGAGCAACTTCAAGTGTTTCCTCATCACCGCGCTTGAATCGGAATCTGACAAAACCAGACTCAACCCTCTGCTCACGCAATATCATTGAAGCGGGTGTTTTAAAGTTAAGCCCGAATAGCTCCCACTCATGCCAATCATCTTTGCTGTGATCCGAGATGCTCACAAACACTCTCTTTGCAAGCTCCTTTATAGGCTCACCCTTTGAGCCGATAACTTGCGCTATTACCAGCTTGCCACACCTGCCGCACCACCATAGCATGCCCTCACCAATGCATTCGCTCACCCAACTGAATGTGAGAACATCCCTGCCGCTAACTTGATGTCTGCCAACGAGCTTCGTGTCAATGCTGTGGGTGAATTCTTTGCCCCCCTTCTTAAACTCCTTAGCCATTCGCGATAGGAAAGCCTGAGCATGCTCTTTCAGGTTGAGCACCTGCCCAGGTGGTGTGGCAGCCCACTTCAGTTCAAAGCGCATCATGTCATCATCGTCCAACCTTATGTATCCCTCACTCCGCGCCACTTGCAGCTTAACTATATGCCATTCACTTGGGACAAACAAGCTTATGTCCTGCCATGCGATACGCTTCCGTTCGCTCTGCGCAAATGGCATGTCACTACGCCCCTCGCCAACTTCGGCTCAGAAATTGAGCTTGCTTCGGCGCATAGCTATGCTCTGACAGATACCGATTGCCATAAGCGTTGAAAGGAGGTGGCTGCCGCCATAGCTGAGCAGTGGCAGCGGTATGCCAGTTATGGGCATCAGGCGAAGACACATGCCTATATTCACAACAATGTGGATCAGCAGCATAAAGAAAACACCGCCAATAAGCAACACACCAAGCTCATGCTCAGTGCTGCGCATCAAAAACACCATTCGGTTGAGAAGGGCAATATATAAGGCAATGACGAGTATGCTCCCAACAAACCCCAGTTCCTCAGCGAGTGTGACGAAAATGAAATCGGTGTGCCGAGCCGGGACAAATTTCAGCTTGCTCATCTTCCCTTTGAAAAGCCCTTTGCCAGCAAACCCACCAGACCCTATCGCAGTTTGAGCCTGTATGATGTGGTAGCCGGATTTCAACGGATCTGCGTAAGGGTTGATGAACGCTATTAGACGACGCTTTTGATAATCCTTAACGAAGCCGGTTTGCCATCCGACCGCAAACAGCGTAATGCTCACTAATACGATCGCAGCTATGTGCTTTGCTGCTGCTCCAGCAAGCCACAAAAGACCAAGCCATATCCCCATTATGACGATAGCCGTGCCAAGGTCCGGTTGCAAGAGCACAAGCAGCATCGGAATTGAAACATGCATAGCAGTGCGCAGGATGAATTTCAATGAGAGAATTTGCTCCTTGCAACTTGAAAGCATGGATGAAAGCGTTATGATGCACGCCACCTTTGAAAATTCCGACGGTTGGATGGATAGCGGACCGAGCTTTATCCAGCGCTGCGCGCCGGCTACCTCTTTGCCGACTATAAGCACAATGAGCAACAGAAAGACGGTAAGCACATAAATCCAACCGCTGAATTTGGCCAGCCTTTGGAAGTTAATAGCGGCGATGCCGACCATGGCTGCAAGTCCGGCAACTGTGAAGAGAATCTGGCGCTTTATATAGCCTAAGCCAGCACCATAAGTAGCACTTGTTAAGGTGAGCAGCCCAAGAGCTATCAACGACAGCACCAGCATAAGCATCGGAAGGTCAAAATTGCGAAGCTGTCTCCTGCCAGACACACCAACTTCCCCCTTGGCAGGTTAGCGAGCCCGTAAAAGCAAAGCTTGCCCGCTTGCAGACACCGTTCATCAAAACCAATTACAGGCTGAATTTGGGCAAGCCAGAGAGCATCTCCTTCAATCGTTCCGGAGGAAGAACAGCATCTTCCATCCTATCGCTCAGATACTCATCGTATGCCGAGAGATCAAAGTAGCCATGCCCGCTAAAGTTGAAAGCGATCACCTTTTCTTCCCCCGTCTCTTTGCACCTTAACGCCTCATCAATTACTGCTCTAACAGCATGAGCTGTCTCAGGCGCAGGCACAATACCCTCAACACGGGCGAATGTCACGGCGGCTTCAAAAACAGCTCTTTGAGGGTATGCAACCGCCTCAATTATGCCCTTATCATACAAAAAGCTGACAATTGGCGCCATGCCATGATAGCGTAATCCGCCAGCGTGTATCCTTGGCGGGATGAAGTTATGCCCAAGGGTGTGCATCTTTAGTAACGGCGTCATCCTCGCTGTATCACCAAAGTCGTATGTATAGATGCCCTGTGTCAGGGATGGACAGGCAAGCGGCTCAACAGCGACGATCTGAGTTTGTCTTTTATCATCAAGCTTATCCGGTATGAACGGGAAGACAAACCCGGCAAAGTTACTTCCGCCGCCAACACAGCCAACAAGCACATCCGGATATTCACCAAGCATCTCAAACTGCCTCTTTGCCTCAAGCCCGACTATCGTTTGATGTAACAGAACATGGTTGAGCACACTCCCAAGGGAATATTTTGTGTCCTCATGCGTCACAGCATCCTCCACCGCCTCACTTATGGCTATACCGAGGCTGCCGGGGGAGTTCGGGTCTTGTGCAAGTATGCTTTTACCAGCATTAGTTCGGTCTGTCGGACTCGGCAACACTTCAGCGCCCCAAATGTTCATTAGCACCTTACGATATGGCTTTTGCTCGTAACTGACTCGCACCATGTAGACGGTGCATTTCAGCCCGAATAAATTGCACGCAAATGCAAGCGCACTCCCCCACTGCCCCGCACCCGTCTCGGTGGTCAAGCGTTTAACGCCCTCTCGCTTGTTGTAGTATGCTTGAGCTACAGCAGTGTTCGGCTTATGGCTACCCGGTGGGCTAAGGCTTTCGTTCTTGTAATAAATCCTCGCCGGTGTTTGAAGGTATTTTTCAAGGCGCCTTGCTCGAACTAAAGGTGTCGGACGCCAAAGCGAGAAGATGTTGAGCACCTCCTCCGGAATAGGTATCCACCGCTCCTTACTCACCTCCTGCTCAATCAATGCCATCGGGAAGATGGGGGCAAGTTCGTCCGGAGATATCGGTTGCAATGTTGCCGGGTGAATGACCGGCGGGATTGGTTCGTCCAAATCTGCCTGTATGTTATACCACTGCTTTGGAATCTCAGATGGCGGAAGCATGACCCTATCCTCAAACCCCATGACCACTCACCCCTTTACAAACAAAGGTGCGCAACTGCGCATAAACAACTCTGCATCGGTAGGCAGTATGACGCTTTTCCACAGTGTTCAATGGTTATGCGTGCAAGTGCACTCAATTTGCCCGTGCAGAAGGTCTTCGCCTTTAATCTCGGGCTAATGAGGGGGGCAACTAATGCAATCAAAAATTGTGGGCGCATCAATCGTGTGCGCCTTATTAAGCTGCATAGCTTGTGTTAGAGTCGCCTGCCTATAGTCCTCACAGGAACCGCTCCCAAAAAGCCCTCCATATCCAACTCGCGCAGTAACGGATGTTCTTTCAAACGCTTAATGGCTGCGTCCGCGATTTGCTTGACTCGCTGCCGTGAGAGGTTCAGCCTTTTCCCTATATCTTCGTATGTGTGCATATATCCATCCTCAAGACCGTATCGCAGCCTTATGACAACCCTTTGATTCTTGGGCAGCTCATCCAAAGCTTGCTCAATTAGTTCACGGTTGTGCATCCTCATTGCAACCTCTTCTGGTCCTGGTTCATTTTCGTCCTCAATTGCGTCAGCGAGCGTTCCCTTCTCATCCGTATCAAATGGCTCATCAAGCGATGTGACTTGGTGCGGGTAGCAAAGAAGTTGCTCAACAGTTTCCTTTGACAGGCGCATCCTGCGCGCCAGTTCCTCAGATGTGGGTTCTCTGCCGAGTTCTTGAATGAGCATCTCTTTGACCCTGTTCAGGCGATGTATTAGCTCTGAAACCCTTGTCGGCAACTTAACCGGTTGCGCTTGTGCTTGTATTGCTCTTATCACAGCTTGCCTTATCCAGAGAGTGGCACATGTGCTGAACCTGCACCCCTTACGCCAATCAAACTTATCAACTGCTTGTATCAAACCGATGTTTCCCTCCTGAATCAAGTCGCCCAATGGGACGCCATAGCCTCTATACCTCCTCGCTATGCTCACAACCAGACGCAAGTTTGATTCAATGAGTATCTTCCTTGCTGCCTCACCATCTTCTATAATCGTCTGAAGAGTGTTTTCACGCTCCGGGGTCAAATTTCCCTCGCCCTTGAGTTGCTTCAACTCTGTGAGCGCCTGCTTCATGTTATCTATGCGTTTGGCAAGTTCAACTTCTTGCTCCTTCGTTAGCAGCGGGCGTTTTCGCAGTTCCTTTGCCCACGCAGCCATTGGGTCTTCAACTGCTACATCCCTTGAGCGCTCATAAGCTATCTCAACCGCCAGAATATCCTCATCAAGCCCTTCAAAACTGTGCAATCCACCCTCAATAAACTGCTCGTCTAAAAGAGGGCTGTGCAGATCCACAGTTAAGTCAACATAACTGCTATTCATCCTTTGACGCTTGGGACGCCTTGTGCGCCTATTGCAGCGCACAACTAAGTGAGGATGCTTGGGGTGTTTTGTGCGCGGGATTACACCGTTGTATAGTAGAGTCTTCACATCGTTACCCTCACACCGTCTTGCTCTGCTTCGTCCACGAACAATTCTTCCCCTCACTTTGCGCACCATTCTGGTATGAGGCATTTGCACCGCCTCTTAAAGATTGATTCAATCCTGTCCGCTGAATCACCTCTTCTACCATCAGTATAGCGACTTTAATGCCGCTGTAAAATGGGATGCCTTTTTGGAGCGCGCCTTCCAACTTCCATCCGGCATAGTGCCAATTGAAACTTTGCTAAAGCGTCTCCAGCACTACTTTGCGGTATCGTTGGAGCCATCGTTATTTTTGAACCCTATTGAGAGCGCTGAAGTCTCATCTTGGTTGCCTGAACTGTATTTCTCATGAGCATGATGACAGTCAGCGGTCCAACCCCACCGGGGACGGGCGTTATCGCTGAGGCGACCTCCTTAACGGCATCAAAATCTACATCGCCAACTATCTTATCATCAACCCTGTTGATGCCCACATCAATGACTACTGCGCCCTCTTTGACCATATCAGCCGTCACAAAACGGGCTCTGCCAACCGCAGCGATCAGGATGTCTGCCTGACGAGTTATGCTTGGAAGGTCAACTGTGCGTGAATGGCAGACGGTAACTGTGGCGTTGCGCTGAAGAAGCAGTATGGAGAGCGGCTTGCCAACAATATTGCTCCTGCCAATTACAACGGCACGCTTGCCCTCAATCTCAATTTTGGAGCGGTCAAGTATTTCAATTATTCCGGCGGGCGTGCACGGCACAAACCTATTTCGCCCAATAAACATCCAACCGACATTGACGGGATGAAACCCATCCACATCCTTACTTGGGTCAATGTGAGAGATGACCACCTCGGGATCCACATGTTTTGGCAACGGCAATTGCACTATGATGCCGTGCACCGATGTATCCTCATTGAGCTGCTGGACAGCATCAATGATCTCCTGCTCTGAGGCACTCTCAGGCAACCTCCTCACAATTGAGTTTATGCCGAGGTCACTGCACTTCTTCCCCTTGTTGCGCACATAAACTTCGGATGCTGGGTTTTCCCCGACAAGCACAACTGCAAGCCCGGGTGTAACACCGTATTTGCTTTTGAGCTCTTCAAGCTCCGCCTTTATCTCCTGCTCAATTTGAGCAGCTATTGCCTTACCGTCAAGTATTTGTGCGGGCATTTTTAATCACCCCCAAGTTCGCCACAGAGGATATCAATACGATTTATCTCCAACTGCTGTTAGTTGCAACGATGTAGCCACATAATCCCTCACTGAACCGAGAGGTTCAAACTGCATATGCAATGGTTAGCAGGATGCCCATAGCTATATGCGTCGTAATCGTCAAAGGGCATGCGACACTCATCGCCTCAACAACTGAGCGTTTTCCGCAAGCATACCATCTGACATTTAGTGCCGCCACAAACGCCATCGGGAGGGTGAGCAAACCAATTAGTGGCACCGGAGAAGAAAGAGATAGCGAGATGAATGGAAGAACGATATATGCGAAAGCAACTAATACAAAATAGCCAAAGGCTGCACCTTTGACACCCAACCTGACAACCAGATTAAGTTTGCCAACAGCTTTGTCATAAGGCGCATCCGGAATTTCGTTGACCCAAAGCACAGCTGTTATGAGCGAAGCGACCGGCAATGACGCGAGAGCCACACGCCAGTCTAAATTCCCCGTCTGCACAAAATACGAACCGAGCACCGATAGCACTCCAAATGACATGCCAACCGCAAACTCACCAAGCCCTCTGTGCGCAAGCTTTATAGGTGGCGCTGTATAAAAGAAGGCGAAGAAGGCACCGAGAGCGCCTATGAGCAAAAGCGGCAACCCGACGAGAACCACAAGCCATATTCCGAGAGATATGCCGATGAGAAGTGAACTCAATCCATAAAGGAGCATTTCTTGCGGCTGCACAATCCCATCTTGTATGGCTCGTCCACCTCCGGTGAGTGATGCGACCGCTGACAGCCTAATTGGATTAGCCAGCCAGTCAGTGCCGGAAAGGTGATCAAAGTAATCGTTGAGCATATTCGCTGCCGCATGCAAAAAGAGCATGGCGAGCAAAGCCATAAGGAAAAGCACAATGTCAAACTTTCCCTCCAATCTCCATGCGAGCGCTGTTCCCATAAGCACCGGTGAAATGGTTGCAGTGAAAAATGGCGCACGCACTATCTGCATAAAGCGTATAACAGCATTGGGCACTTAAACCACCTCACAGAACGGTCTTGTTTCCGAGGGCTAATCCTTCCACACACTAATTATGCGTTAAATCACACTATGCTCTGGGGGCATCAAATCAAACGAGACATGAGTAAACTTACCAATTGGGTGCCGCACAAAGCCTGTTACTCATATGCTGCGGCAAGCAACGCAATATGGGGGGATAGGACATGGCTCAATTGCCTCATGAGTTGCGCCGGAAGCTTATTGAGATCGCTTGGGGCGCAATTAGGTCTGCCGTTTCAAACGAACCGATGCCGGGGGTGAATGTGACGGAAGCAGAGTTGCTTGAGCATCGCGGTGCGTTTGTGACATTAAGGCGGCGAAGCGATGGCTCGCTCAGAGGTTGCATCGGTTACCCATACCCAATAAAGCCGCTATGGGAAGCTGTCAGGGATGCTGCCATTTCTGCGGCACTTCACGACCCGCGCTTTCCGCCTGTGGCGAAGAAGGAGCTTGATGAGCTCTCGCTTGAGATTTCCGTCCTCTCGCCAATGGAGCAAGTTAAGGATGTCTCGGAGATAAAGGTCGGGCGTGACGGATTGGTCGTGCGCAAGGGAGCCTTCGCTGGTTTGCTATTGCCCCAAGTGGCTGTTGAGTATAATTGGGACAGGGATGAGTTCCTCAGCCACACCTGTATCAAAGCGGGCTTGCCGCCGGATGCGTGGCGGAAGGGCGATGTTGAGATATTGCGCTTCACGGCGGAGGTGTTCGGTGACGAGGAGTTAAAGCTTCAGGAGTGATGCAAAGGTGAGGCTGCACAGGCTGCGTGCATCAGCTTTGCAACCGCCAGATGCAAGCGACTGGATAGTGGTTGTGGTGCGCAGCCTGCTCCTCATTATGCTCGCTTCGCTCGTTACGAGGGGATGGGTGTGGACCGACGATAGAGGTTTAATTGCGGCATCGGCACTGACGCTCGCACTGGTGCTTAATGCCATAGCTGTGGTTACGCACTGGCGTGGCTTTTCCTTGCGTATGCCCTCACTCATCATTGATGCAATCTGGGTATGGCTGTGGATGGCAGCAGTGGGTGAGCAATCAATTTACTTCATGCCGATGCTTGTGCTCATTGTCATCATTGCAGGGATGTGGTATCGCCTCATCGGGTCCTTTTTAACGGCGAGCTTATGCGGCGCATTTTGGCTTTACATACGGCATGAGGCAAGCTCAATCATGGCAATGCAACTTTGGATCACCCTGAGTTCGCTCTCTTTCATCTTCCTTGCGGCGCTGCTCTCAGGATACATGTCCGAGGCAAGGCTATATGCAGAGCACATGCTCGCAAAATATCGCCAAGAGATGTTTGCCTCTCGCTACCTGCACGAACACATGACGCCAAAGGAGCTCCCGAGAATAAGCGGTTGGCAGTTGGCGCGCCTGTCAAGACCAGCGAGGGTAGTTGTTGGCGGTGACTTTCACGACTTCATCAACTGTGGTGACGGAAGCTATGCGATACTCCTTGGGGATGTATGCGGCAAAGGCATTGATGCGCAGATCAGGGTTCCGACAGTCAAGTCAGCTATCAAGCTCGGTCTGAAGAGCAACTCCACAATGCGCCTTAGCGACGCGCTTAACATTGCCAACGGCATACTTGTAGAGGAGCTCCCGGAGGCATTTGCAACTGCTGTGATTTTGCGCGTCGCGCAAAACGATGGCTGTGTGAATGTGGCAAGTGCCGGACATGCATTCACCTTGCTCCTGCGCGCTGATGGGGCGGTTGAGCATTTAAGGGCTTCAGGACCACCGCTTGGCGCATCGCATGATGTAAATTACTCGGATGAGCAAATATGCCTCAGCGAAGGCGATGTGCTCGTTGTGCTTACCGATGGCGTCATTGAGGCAAGGAGCGAAAGCGGTGAACCCTTTGGGATTGAGCGCCTGAGAGCGCTGCTATGCCGACTTAACGGCTTAGACGCTCACAAGATCGCCTCCAGCATACTTGAGGAGACACTTAAGTTTAGCGCTCGCGCAACTGACGACGACATTACGATCATTGTTGCAAAGTATCTCCCAGAGCTGAACTCAAAATCGCACGATGAGCGGTGAGGCAAAAGGCATGGATGCAAAAAGTGCTGTTCATATACTTGGTTCCCTCTCGCTGTATGTAATCCTCAAAGCCGCTATACCGATGTTGCCGATTAAACCAAGCGCAGCTGTAATCTACATTTCAATGTTTCTTCTCACCGCAACGGCATTCATGCTTGCAAGGATGATAGCAACGATGCGCCGATGCTGGAGGACCGATATTATCGCGATGGCAATGTGCCTTTTGGTTTGGATGGCTGGCTTCTGGCTGGGTGAAATTAGTGCGGGCAAGCGTTACGGTGAACTGGCGACAATAACTCAAGAGGTTGGATTGCTTTGCTTTGCGTCCTTCTCCGGCAAAACAGTGTCGCTTGTAATCCGTGAGGGCAATCTGCTCTTACCGGCTGCAATGGCTATGATGTTGGTTGATGTGTGGTTTGTAAATCTGAGCGGCGCTACGCCGCAGGTTGCAAACAGGGCGGGCAAGCTCTTTAAAGCCATGACGGTGAAGCTTCCGCCAGCCGGTGCAAAGAAAATACCTGCACCGGCGCTTTTAATGGGCTTTGGCGACATATTCTTTGCAGCACTCATAATTGCGGCGCTTCACCGCTTCGGGTTTGAAGTGAGAGTCTCATTTTGGCTTGCTGTGCTCGCTGCTTCACTTGGATTGACACTTGTCTCTCTGCTTGACATACCTTTGGCTGGCTTACCATTCATAGCCGGCGGATTGCTCCTGCCAAACATCCACAGGTTGAAGTTAACACGAGAGGAATGGATAGCAACTGGTATTGGCATTGGAATGCTTGCCGTCATCCTTATTGCTGCTTGGCTTGCGCTCAACCGCTAAGCCACAATCAACTCAGCGGTTGATGAAGCCAAAGCATTGGGGGCACGCCGTCAAAGGGCTGTGTGAGAGTGAAATCCATAAAAGCAACGCTCTTAAACCTCGTAGCTCACCGGACATAAGTTGCCATCATCGTCAAATGATAACCTCTGTAGCTCACCAACTACCTTAAGCCTCCTATTTGAAAGCGCTTCGCTGAGCAGCCCCTCGGAGATGTAAAAGCAATGCAGTGTGAGCGTGTCCCTGAGCCGCACAATGCGCAACTCCCTGCCGCTCCTCCGTCTGATTGCAATTAGAGGATACATTATGGCAGCGTAATCATTTGGCAGGACTGGTGGAAGACGCATCCTATCAATGAAGCCGCTCGTCATGGTGTTAATGCGCGTTGAGTGCCAATCAATTTTATCAAACAATCGTTTTGTTATAGCCGTGCATAGACCGATCCCGGCTGCATTCCCATGTGATGCCTCGGTGAGATCAAGTGTGACAACAGCCCTTACATAGGGCTTCTTTGGCTCCGGCTGACCGGCGATGACCATCCGCCCAATAACGAATGTGTCCATTCCAGTCCCCATGATATCCTTCCCCATGCGCTCAACGATCAAGATGTCAATATCGTCAAACGGCAGTCTGGGGCGGACTCGTTTCCAAAAGGAAAGCAGGCGCGGCTCAACCACCATAACATCTTTTGGCGCAACCGGAATAATGCGAGCGAGTTGGTGATAGCCATTTTCAATGAGCGCAACGCAACCAATGATTGGCAGCTTTGATATCAGTGCCTCTGCAAACTTCGGAATCAGCCTGATCATGCTGCGCACACCATCGCTGTGTATTACCTCTGCGCCCTTCCTCTTCCCCATGCCTACAGCCATCATCTTCATCAAGCCACTTCCGATGCCACTGTAGATGTCGGGGTGATGCTTAACTCGGTTGACGACAATGATGCCGTCGGCATTAGCAGCATGCTTGTCGGCGAAAACTGGCTCACCGTCAACAGTTGCCACATGCTCAACATCCATAGTTGAAAGTATTGGTGCTCCAATGCTCTCCTCGGTTATTCCTAACGATGCAAGAACTTTAGTCTGACCGCGGGCTGTTGCACCGCCATGGCACCCCATGGCTGGGAAGACGAACGGCTCCCCGCCAGCTTCCCTGACGAACATGACGATGGCTTTCAACACCTCGGAGATTGATGCTATCCCACGGCTCCCGGCTGTTATTGCAATGCGCTTCCTCTTGACCGATTTGGCGATGTCCAAAGATTTTAGCGCCTCAGTTGTGTATTTATCTACGCTGTCAACACGCTCGCTGTAAAGCTTTTGAACAACCTTAAACATCCGCACAGATGAGATATCAATCATAGGAGTTCACCCAACTTGGGGGAGTCATGCGCACTGTTGAGCGATGTTGTAGTTAAGAGTTAACGCACCATTACGGCGATGAGATTAACCCCCGGCTTAAGCTCAAGCTCATGTTTAAATTCGCCGCTCCCGATCTCTCTGCCGTTGATATTGAGCTTTATTCCGGGCGCAACTGCACCAACTACGGTTATCTTGCGCTCAACATCTCTGTCTAAGAACCTCGTCATCATCGTTGCGGCTTCAGCGCGAGATATTGGGCGCTGCGGCTTGAAATGCTTGCCGGGATAACCAAGTATCAAATTGCCAGATGCTTTTGGTGCTTCGGTTGCGGCAACAACGATATAACCTCTCGCCCACGCTGGTATAAGCTCGTCATCTTCAAATGGTGTTAGTGTATCCTTTGCCTTCGCTGCATTCTCCTCAAGCCCAAGAGCCCTGACAACCAATGCTGCAGCCTCCGCCCTCGTTAGGTCCCGTTTTGGTTTGAAGGAGCCATCTGGGTAGCCATAGACGAGCTTCCTTGCCTGCGCCTCAGCGATATATCCTGAGAACCAATCGGTGGGGCGAACATCAACGAATGTCGGGATGCCACCTATCTTGCGATGTGCCACAGGGAGTGCTCTCACAGTTGTTGAGAGCGTTACCTGTTGCCCACCATCGGTTGTAGCTGTAACTTGAATTTCGTATTGCCCGGGCTCAACCCATGTGCCATCATCGGCACGCCCATCCCATGAGAGGAAATACTGCATCGGCTTGCGTCGCTCGCCGCGGACAAGATGAGCGATGCGTTTTCCACTCGCATCAAGCACAGCTACATCAACTTTCGCCTCAGCGGAGAGCACGTAGCCAATGCGCACACTGTCAGTGTGCTCCTTCAAATCAGTTGTGAGCACGAGCATCTTTGTCGCTTCAGCCCTTGTCACCGGTCTATCCGGTCGGAATGTATGGTCTGGATAGCCGTGCACTATGCCGAGCCCCTGAAGCCTGTCCACTGCCTTCTGATACTCCTCATGTCTAACATCAAGCAGCGGAAGCCCAATTGGTCGCCTGACAACGAAAGCCTCCGGAAACGCAAAAACCGTAGACAGGGCAGCTGAGACAATTTCAACCTCCGCAGGTTGGCTTGCCACTTTCGCTAAAGCTCCCTCACATTCAACCATGGCTATGAACCCCAAACGCTCTTTAATAGCCAACTCCTGTGACAGGGCGACCGCAAATGAGAGTTCGCCTTTCTCTCCCGGCTTAAGCTCATCCAGCCGCCAAACCAATCTCCTTAAGACGGCATCATAGTCGCATTTTGGCTTTGGCGAATCCAGCACAAGCTCAACATTACCGGGAAGGGGCACGAAGGCTTTTATGTTGCGGGCTGCAACATCACCGACATTGCTCACAGTTACCTTTAACTGGACTTCAGCACCAGCCACTGCAGCCGGTATATTGGGAGCAATTGCGACCGACAACTTTGGCTCCTTTTCCGCTTTCACAGCTGTTGCCTCGCCAAACTGTTCATCATCCTCTGGGAGTTTCAATTCTGGTAGCTCTATTGGCGGTTGATCACCAACTGCAACTTGTTCACCTGCAGGAGCCTCCTTTTGGGTCTCCTTCGGAGCCGGCTTGGCTTCAACCTTAACTGGCACTTCGTATTTGACATCCCCAACCCAGATGCGAAGCGTTGTTTCGCCAGCTCGCATACCTTGAATTGAAATTCGTTCAACGGAGAGCGGGAGCAAAGATGCAACTCTTGTGTCTTCAATGATCGCTTTGCTCAAGCCCTTCACAGTTAACTCAGCTGATGCGCCAACATCAAGCTTTATCTCGTTAGGTAGCTCCTCACTGAGGCATGCCAAATGGGTCGTAGCAAGGAGAATCATGGAGAATATCAAAGAGCCCTGCATGCGCATGTTGCAAATACACATCTTGTGATACCACCTCGCGCCTTAGAATTTAGCACTCGCACTGCCTCGCACATCACTCATTCGATTGCTCCAACTGAATTTGCCCCCAACAACTATTATCGGCATTGAAGCCAATCACAAACTATGACACAGCATCCTCTCATGTCAACTTAGCTCCCGATATAAACGCTTCACATGGGCAGCAGAACAACCATGGCAGCGCATTTTAAGTAACGCCTTGCAACATTGAGCACATCAAGAGGCGTTACACGATTTATTGACGACTGTAATTTCCAAAACCAAGATGCACCAACACCGTGAACCTCAAGTCGGGCAAGCATTGCGCTGAATTCCTTCACATTTCCCATATTGAGTTGTAGCTCCAAAGCAGCTCGCTCTTTAGCGTCCTCCAACTCTCCCTCACTTACAGCGCTGTCACGCAAGTTTGAGAGCATTTCCTCAAGCGCTTGCTGGCACAACTCAACTTTTTCCCTCTCGGTGGCAATGTGAATGAATAGCTCGCCAAAGCCCATGCTTGGCTCATACCACGAGCGTGCGTAATAAGCCAAAGCTTTTTCCTCTCTGAGCAACCTATAAAGCCTGCTCCCATAGCCACCCCCGATTATGTTTGAGAGCAAAATAGTGCTTGCTGCATCTTGAGCGCCAATTGGCGGCGCTAAGAAGACTATAACCAGCTGCGCCAGGTTGCCATAGAGTTGACGGATAATGTGCTGTGGCTCTTCTGGTGGCTTAAGCTTCGGCTGTTCAACGAATGGCGAAGCGCCCTTTGGCAGCGAATTGAATGCGGCAATCAGCTGTCCTTTGACGACTTTCATGGTTATGTCCCCAATGACACATACAGCCATATTCCTTGACCTGAAATAGGCATCGTAAAAATCAACCAAATGCTCCCTCGTTATGCGTTTCACAGTTCGTTCGTAGCCGCAAATTGGATGTGCATATTGTGTGCCACGAAACAGCATCTCTCTCAAGGATTGCCTTGCGGCGGGAAGCGGTGTAGTGGCAACTTGCACCTGTGCGCTAAGTGCCTTTTCCCTCACAGCTTCAACAGCTTTGGAATCAAGCGCCGGTCGTATGAGCACATCAGACAACAATTGCAGTGCTGTATCATAGTGCTGTGGCAAACACTCGGCACGAAAGATGATGCAATCAGGTTCAATTGCACAGTCCAATTCAATTCCGGCTTCAGCCAACGAATGAAGGAACTCATCGCCGCTTTGCAACCTGGTGCCATTTAGCAATGCGTGTGCGAGCATGAAGCGCACACCGGGCGCATGCACGCCAAGTTCATGTTCGGCACCGAGTTTCACTGCAGCGCTTATCCCGACTGTTGTGGCATGTGGCACCTGCACAATGGTGCACCGAAGACCGTTCGTCAACCTAAAATGCTCAATGTTATACTGCTCACGGTCGAACTCAAAAGGCGATGTGAAGCACCAAAGGGTGAGAAGGATGCAAAATGCCGTGATGCAGTATGAGATCACACTTTTATGAAGTGCCGCACAGTTGCATACAGGCTTTTCTAACCAACGCATACCACTCAAACCTTTCAAAGCTTTCACTCAACCTTGGGCTTGACACAGCTTGCCTCACTTCAACGGCTCAATCACAAGTTCGTCACCGACCGATATGTTGATCTCCCTTGCAGCATTGCCGCAATTGACAGCCACCTCAAGCAAGCCATAGCTGTTGAAGATAATTAACGGTTCTCCGACCGGCACATCTGCATACGCCGTTGAGAGCATTTTAAACTCAACTTCGCCAATCCTTGCCCTCCAAGCGCCTTGCGCTACATTCTTCAGCCAACGCTCAAACTGCCCAATATGCAAGTTCGTTATTGCATTTCCGAAAAGGTCAATGTGCACTACCTTGGCAATCAAGCTTTTGCCACGCCTCTTCGCCGAGAGCTTTGTAAGCCGCTTCAGACTGCTATTTGGCACTTCTTCACCAAGCTCCTTCAACTCAACCCCGGTCGCAATATGGGCAGCTACAGGCGCAAACACATCCCTTCCATGAAATGTTTGGCTCAAAAAGGGGAGCATGAATTTCCTGTTGGTTATATGCACAGCAAGCTCAACTCCATCCTCATCAAAAGCCCAGGAGAGAACACCGTTGTCAGGACCGACAAATGTATAGCGAGAAGTCCTAACAGCGATTGGGCGTCTCTCTGTGCCAACTGTTGGATCAACAACAACACAGTGAATCGTCCCGTGAGGGAAATACCGATATGAGCCCCAAAGTATGAGTGCGGCGCTCGTGATTGATTGTGGTTGTATTCCGTGAGTTATATCAATGACGAGCGCATCCGGAATTATGGATGCAATTACACCCTTCATCGTCCCAACATAGCCATCAGAATAGCCAAAATCCGTAAGAAGCGCTATTACAGGGCGTGATGGGTATCCACTTCCAATGTGCCTTTTAAGTCCCGACATGTGACTCAGCCTCTTGAGGCGCTGGCTGAGGTAATGATGGTTGTGGTGGAGTTGGTTTCACCTCTTGCTCGCGGTGTGGTTCTGTTAGCCCGTTGCTCTGCTGCGGTTCCTTTAACACTTCGGGCTTTGAGAGTAAAGGAAGCGATTCCTCCGGTATGACTGGGAAGTCGTGAACGGTCTCTCCAAGATATTGGCGCTGCTTGCTTTTGCGCTTCGCATAACTTTTGCTGCGTGAATGCCTAACTGCGCGTATGCCAATCGCGCTCTCAATGGCGTCGCATTTCAAGCCCCACATGTATTTTCCGAAGGTCTCACCAAGCATTCTTTCAAGCACCTTCCCAGCCTCCTCCTTATCTGGCACCCAATAGTTGGCAATCGGCTTTCCGGGCAGCGTCTCTGTTTCAACCCGTGATGCATCAATCTGCTCTGCGAACCCAGCCAAGCTCATCAGCTCGCGCATCTTCATATTTGTATCCACATGCTTGTATGCTGTGCGTATGATACTCGGCAGCCTCGGGAGGACTGACGGGCTGGTCAGACGAACTGCCAGTGCCTCTAAAAATTTGCGCTGCCTTTTAGTGCGCCCTATGTCACCCTCGGCATCATGCCTGAATCGCACATACTGATGAGCCTTCTCACCATCAAGCCATTGCCATCCCTTTTTAAGGTGGATGTGCAAGTTGCCCCAGTTGTCATCGTAGTTCATGTCCTTCTCAACATAGAGCCAAACACCGCCAACTGCATCCACAATCTTTTTGAAGCCCTCAAAGGATGTGCGCGCATAGTAGTCAATACCGATGCAAAGTTGATCTCTAAGCACCTCAACGAGAAGCTCAGGACCACCAAACGAGTGAGCCGCATTTATCTTTTGTAAGCCATGCCCATTTATCAGCACAGCTGTATCACGGGGTATTGAAAGGATATAGGCTTTGCGTTCCGAACGGCATAGACTCACAACGATTATCGTATCCGCTCTGCCATGAGTTGGCAGTATACGCCTATACCTGTCACGGTCAACATCTCTCCCTATGAGAAGGATATTGACCCTATCTCTGCCAGCGAAGATCAAATCGGGTGAGGCAATAAACCTGCATACGACTCCTGCTATTTGGCGCATCAGTGTTTTTCGCCCGGATGAACGCCATCCGCTCCAAATTCCCAATGCCATCGGCAAAATGAAGAAGGCGAAGAGAAAGCAACTGAGCAGGAGGGCTCTCTTCTTCCATCTGGCATGTTTAGCAAACCGTCCGTGTGAACCCATTGAGTTTACTCTCCTCAAGCTATCATTGACCTTGCCCTGCAGCTCAAGTTCTTTCAACCTTTGCCTCAAGCCTTTGCCCGCACGGTTTGAGTCCATCCCCTCCCACCTCTCATCCAAATGAAATGCACATCAAAGTCAGGATAACAAACCTTTGGGATTGGCACATCCAACCCCTGTGAAATTTAATCCCCTTGCAACGTGAAGTGTAACTGCAAAGGCGCTTTGCTATCCATCTTTACGGACATGACGCCCAAATCACATCAAGCGTTTAGGCTCATTACAACACTGTGCTTTTGGTAATATGCTTATGCGCTTATTCTCACGGGCTTGCCGGTTAAGACGGATTGCTTTTCCTTCAAGCATATCAGGAGTGAGTTTCTTGCAGCCTCACCTGATATGACTGTTGGTTCAACGCCTTTCCTTATGCAATTTACGGCATATGTTAGTTCGTCAACGAAAGCGTCTCGTTGTGGGACACGCACCTGCTTCTTCTTCCCATCATGTGTGAATAGAAGTGGTGGGTTGCCCCATAGCGAATCAAAGCGCACTGTAGCCCGCTCAAAATAAACTGCATAGCCATGCTCAAATGCGAGCCCGCTTGCAGCTATCATTCCAGATTCGGCGCTCACGCATAAGTCAGTATCGTCAAAGATATATTGCGTGAAGATGTATTCCACATCTCCCTTTTCTCCGATCAGCCCCCTTGAGAAAACAGCCTTAGGCATCCCGAACAGGTATTGGATAAAGTCACTGTCATGGATATGCAGGTCAACAACAGCTCCACCGCTCTTTTGCGGGTCAGAGAACCAATCACTCCATGTAGGTCTTGTTATCACCCTCTTGAAGAATGCCCCCCTTATCTTGCCATAATTTCCCTCATCTTGCATTCGCTTGATGATTGCAAACTCTGGAAAGAAGCGCAGCACCTGCCCAACCATTAGATATCGCTTTTGCTCCTTGGCTACCTTCACCATCCTATCGGCATCTTCAACGGTGAGTGCAATTGGCTTTTCAACGAACACATGTTTACCAGCTCTAAGCGCCTTTATTGCAGCTTCAGCATGCATGTGTGAGGGCAGGCAAATATCAATCATGTCAAGGTCTGGGTCGGCAAAAAGGTCATCAAGGTCGCTATATCGCCTTATGCCGCTCAAGTCCTCAATTCCACCAATCGGCGTTGGCAGGTTGCCACCCACCGAGCGCCAATCACCCTGAAGCCTCTTTGGGTCTTTTTCGGCTACAGCTTCAACGCGGGCGCCACGGATTCGCTCGTAAGCCTTATAGTGTGTAACTCCCATGAATCCAAGCCCGGCGATCCCAACACGCACCATAGTCATTTCACCTCCAACACTCAATAGGTTCAATCCCATGTCTTCTCAACTTCGCCAGCGGTGTAGTTTACATATCTTGCGAGCACGAAAAGCAGATCTGAAAGCCTGTTAAGGTAGCTTAACGCCTCCCTATTTATTGGTTCATGCTTGCTGAGTCGAACTAAGGAGCGTTCGGCACGCCTGCAGATGGCGCGCGCAAGATGAAGCAATGCTGCACCCTTAGCTCCCCCAGGGAGAACGAGCCTTGTCAACTTGGGCAATCGTGCCTCAAACGAGTTGATAAGTTCCTCAAGGATCTCTGTGTGCTTCCCGTCAATGCGATATTCAACGCTATTGTCGGATGGAACTAAAGCAATGTCGGCACACAACTCAAAGAGTTCGTGCTGAAGCTGTATAAGCAGCTGCTGTATACCCTCATCGTGGATAAAAGCGATAGCCACACCGAGCGCTGAATTTAACTCATCTATTTCACCACACACCTGTATTCGTGGCGAATCCTTTGATACAATTCTTCCGTTCGCCAAACGCGTCTTTCCGCTGTCGCCATAGCGGGTATAGATGCTCATGATGAATCCCTCCTATGATAGCCCATGAGGGCGAGATTATTGCGAATGATGCGACAATGGCGATGAAGAGCATGATGGCTGCCATTACCCACATGTTCATACACCTCGCCAGTTTGCAATATACCATCACCGCTTCAATTATGCACCGAATCAAAGTGCAAGCTTTAGCTTACCAAACGGCTGTCCGCCTCACCATTTGATTCCTCACCCGCCTCAGCGTGTGGCGTTTTTCCGCCCCGCATTTCACTACTAACCCCTTCAACTTCAATTTGGCTGAACTGTTTCACTGCCCTCAGGAAACCTATGGCACACCCAGCAACTATACAGAATAAGCCAATGCAAGCGGAGATGAGGCGCACTGCCCAAACCGATGCCGGTAGGAGGAATGCAATTCCCACCAACGACCATCCAACCGAACTTATGATCGTCCCATTAGACCGTCCAACACGCCTCTCCTCAAAACCCGCTACGAGATACCATGCTGCTATTGAGAAGCATGGTAATGAGCAGAGAGCCTCGCATACTCGTGCATTGATCGCACCAACTATGTAAAAACCGATGACACACACCGCATAGATGATGACGAAGATACTCCCCCATTGGACAAGCTTCTCGCTGAGCATGTCGCTGCTTTAAAGCCTCTCCTTTTGGTATCGTAATCTTGCAATCGTGAGGGCAGCCAGCCAACGAGGCAAAGCACATCTCCTCGTCCAAAATAAAAATCGCTGCTCTTTACCAAAAACTTTTTTAATTAGGTTCGTAATAGCCGCGAAGCGAAAGCATAGTGGCGTCCTAAATTCGTCCCTTGCCTCTCATCCCGTTTCTTACGGCACCACACTTTGCTCCGTGCCTTACTACGAACCAACAAACTTTTGAGTGAGGAGCGAAAATCATAATTGTGGAGCCGGCGGGATTCGAACCCGCGACCTTCTGAATGCCATTCAGACGCGCTCCCACTGCGCCACGGCCCCACACTCAATGTCTCATTTTATTTTAACGGCATCACCACAGGAAAGCAACAGGCGATCACCCCGACCGAATGGTGTCGCTGCAGCTGTTCGGAGGACAGAAATGTCACCCTGTCCAATCCCGCTTTGCCATATGCTGTGCGAAAACTTACGCTGGTCTAAACTCTAAACTCATCATCGTCTTTCCAAGCTGCCATTGAGCGAATTGCCGCTTATAGTTCAACGAAGCTTCCGTCCACATAAGCAAGCCTTAGCGGGATGAGCTTTAGCATTTTCCTCCCGACTGATTCAACCTCACCAAGAATCGTTGGCGACTCGCCAGCTTGCGAAAGGATGTCAAGCGCCCTTTGCACATCTTGCTTTGCAACGATTACCGAAAAGCCAACGCCCATGTTGAATGTCCGATACATCTCGGCATCGGTCACATTGCCGTGTTTTTGTATAAGCTTAAAAATGGGTTGTGGCTCCGGTAAGCTATCTATTCGCAAACAAGCCGCAGTTGCTGTCCTGAGCATGTTCAACCAGCCGCCGCCAGTTATGTGGGAAAGGGCTTTTACTCTCGCTCCGCTCCTGAGCAGCCTCACTATTGGTTCAACATATATTTTTGTCGGCGTCAGCAGTGCCTCTCCAACACTACCACCAAGTTCGTCACAGTGATGTTTTGCATCCCATCCGAGGTGCTCAAAGAATATGCGCCTTGCGAGCGTCAGCCCGTTGCTATGTATCCCGCTTGATGGTAACCCAATGATGACATCGCCGATTTCCAAGCCGCGCCCGATGACGATTTCATCCAACTTGACCACACCAATTGCCGTCCCAGCAAGGTCAAAACCGAGACCAACATCAGCCCCACGAATCATTTCGCCGAGCTGCGCCAACTCACCGCCAACAATAGCTACTTTAGCCATGTGAGCGCCTTCACACAATCCCCTTGCAATCTCTTCAACCACATTCGGGTTAAGGCGTTCAACGGCAATGTAATCAACAAAGGCAATTGGCTCGGCACCAACACAGAGCAGGTCATTGACATTCATAGCAACACAGTCAATCCCAATGGTGTCGTATTTCCCCAACATCTGCGCAACAAGCAATTTCGTCCCAACACCATCGGTGCAAATTGCGATGCCCAGAGCATCAGTAATTTGGACAACCGAGGCAAAGTATCCGATGTCAATCACCGGCTCACCGATGCCCCTTCGGATGAAAAATGTGCATCGCACAAGCGGCAGCAAGCGCTTGAATGCCTCATCCTCGCCTCGTATGTCAACACCGGAAAGCTCATAAGTCCAACTCAATTTGTCCGAATGCCTTTTGCCCATTCACGCGCCACTCCTTATACCATCACCTTACACTCGCTGCTACACATTATTCAGGCATTGAGAGGCACTTTAAGACATCAAACACCAATCCCTCACCAACATCTATGTCAAGCAGCCTGAACCAGACATAAACAATTCTCCCTTTGCCGATGCTGACAACACCTATGCCCACACCGTGCGATTTGCCGTGCTCATCATGCAACTCAAGCAATGTTTTAACATTAGCATCTGGCTTGGCTTTCTCAGGCAACAATGGGCGCCAACGAAGGTCACCAGCGTTTGGGAACGGGAACTGCTTCGGCAAGTGAGTCAACACTTTCTCATCTTTCACAACGAATGTTAGTTTGAGCTTCTCTGGTGGCTTCTCCCACGCTATGGCGAGCGGCAAACCAAGCAGGACTGAGTGATTGACAGCGCCCCTCGTTGGCTCCTTCAACCTTGTTTCGTCGTAATGGAATGGCATCGGTTCGGATGGCATTACAAGCAAAGTCCCACCGCCCCCAACATACTTCTTGAGCGCCTCAACTACATCGTCCTGCTTATGGACAGTTGGGCGATAAACCTCTCCGGATGCATATAGCGCCATCGGGAATGAACGGGCATTGAACACATTCTCATCCACAACTTGCTCCCAAGTCAACGGAGAGACTTCAATGCCCCATTCAATCATCATCCAAAGAGCCTCAGAGGATGCCCCGGGAAGGAGAGCCACGCGCTTGCCACGCATGGCTTGAGTCAAAATTCTGATTTCGTCCTCGCTGATAGCCCTTTTGCGTGCGGATGGTTTTCGCGGGCTGAGCGCTTTGAACTTTGGGGCATACTCAGCAGTCGTCTTTAGCTCGCGCTCGCCATGCTCAATTGATGGTTCAATCTCGCTCCCTTCAAACCATTCATTCCAACTCGTGATGATGACCCAATCTGGGTTGGCTGATATAGCCTCCTCCCACATAACTCGGTATGTCATTCCGCCATGTCGTTCAGTTATCGGGCGCGGTTTTGGACGGTCAAGCTTGCTGTCATCATAACCTGGGATTATTGTCACGCATGCAATGCGCCTTTCACCGGCGATGTCAATCCAGCGCCTGAATGTCTCCCTCGCCCATGAGCGAATTTCGTCAGCTGACTTGCCAGCGGTCGCCCCAGTCGGATTGTAGGTGTGAATGCCATCAAACACCCTTGCTGCCATCTTTGAAATTTGGTCGCCAATGAAAATGGCACCGCCCTCATATCGTCTGTTAACTTCATTAATGACCCAGAGCCATCCATCAAGTCCAATCTCCCCAACTGCGCGCCCGTAAACGAACAGAACTGGCTTCCCATAAACTTTGAGCCATGCCTCGTGCTTCCCATAACGCTCAAGCAAATAGAGCACATCCTTAAGCGCTGTTTCGCGCCTTCTATCGGGAACTGTCTCAAAGTAAGCTGTCACTTGCAGGCTGTGCGCCTTCGCAGCATCAAGCACCATTGCCAATGTCCTGTCATTGTAGTCTTTCTGCCTCCACCAACTGACTATGAATCCATCAATGTGAGCTCCCTTCGCCCATCTGCAATGTTGCTCAATCACCTTTGGATCCTGACTGTTGTATGGTCCGAGAAGCGGGTAGTGCGTCACATTGGCGATGGTTTTCTTTGCCTCATCAACATTCCTCCAGCTGCCAGCGGTATACCAACCGTAGTAGAATGCCAAAATCTTCTTTGGCACTTTTGTCCACCTCGCTTTTGCGCGCTCAAGAAGCGCGCCTGTATCAAGCTGAGCTGATGCGAGGCTCGCAACCGAAAGAGCGATTGGAAACACGATATACAGCTGCCGCATGAAATCACCCCCTCATGGGAAGGTTTCATACACACAGCAATAGCTCCTCATGCAGCTTGCAACTTACTTTTCTCATTATGCCGAGCGAATTGTTGATGGGTAACGATTTGATTAAGCGATGTGCTTTACTTTGGGTGGGCAAGCCGATGAACAGCAGTAACAGCTTGAGTGTGAGAGAAGACGAAAAAACATCCGTGCAGCTTGTCAGCTGCCACTGAATAAGGGTTTTCGTTTTCCCTCAGCTACCTTATGATGCGCACGACTGATATGACATCAGGATGCCTCCTCAGCGCCTCAACGACACGGCGCAGCGTATCAGGTCCTGTGACATCAATTACAAAGTGAGCCCTTGCAAGGTTGAGCTTTGGTTGTGTCTCAACATTGCACTGCGAAATGTTGACGCCATGCTCACTTATTATCCCGGCAAGGTCGCTTAGAAGCCCAACTCTATCCATCGCTTCAACCATCAACTCGGATTGGAAGAGGCTTTCGCCACTAAGCTGCCACTCAAGCTCAATGGTGCGCTCTGGCTCGGTTGTCTTAAGCTGCGCTAAATTACGGCAATCAACCCTATGGACTGTGATCCCTTTGCCGCGAGTTATATAACCGGCAATAACATCCCCCGGTATTGGGCGACAGCACCTTGAGAATCGCACTTGTGCTTCAATTTTCTCGCCCCCTTTAAGGGCAACGCTAACACCCATGCGACCTTGCTGCCTTGTCCTGCGACCTTGCTGCCCTGTCCTGCGACTTTTAACCTTCTCCGTCCCTGTGATTTGCCCGGCTGTGCGCAATTTCGCAAGCACAGCCTCAGGGGATATGTCACCATAGCCAATGGCTGCAAGGAGCTGCTCAATGCTCTCGCAATGGAATGCTGTCAATGCCGGCTTAATGCGCTCTTCGTCAATTACAAGTGTTGATGGCATGCCATGCTTTTCTGCAGCGCGAATGAGCATCTCCCTGCCGCGCTGCACATTATCTTCAAATGCTTGTGCCTTCAGGTAGCGTTTTATTCGGTTGCGCGCATGCGATGTTCGCACAAACCTGAGCCAATCTGGGCTTGGCCCTTTTGAGTGCTTGGAGGTGATGATCTCAACAATGTCTCCGTTCTTGAGTTCGTAATCAAGCGGCACGAGCTTCCCATTAACTCTTGCCCCAACGCACTTGTTTCCGACCTCTGTGTGTATGCGATAGGCGAAGTCTATAGGCGTTGAACCGACTGGGAGCTCAATCACATCCCCCTTTGGGGTGAATACGAAAACCTGATCCTTAAAAACATCGGCGATGACCGATTCCAAAAATTCCTTTGAGGAGTGTGCCTCGGAGTGGAGCGCAAGCATTTGCTCCCTTATCCAGCGGAGCGCCCTGTCAAACTCGGTGTCGCTCTCCCTCCCTTCCTTATACTTCCAATGGGCTGCAATGCCATACTCGGCTTCAAGGTGCATTTCCCATGTTCGTATTTGAACTTCAAGTGGTTTCCCACCGGGACCTACGACCTTAGTATGCAGTGAGCGATACCTGTTTGCCTTTGGGTGCATAATGTAATCGCTAACCATGCCCGGTATGGGTTTCCAAAGGCTGTGGACAAAAGATAAAGCTGCATAGCACTCGCTCACCGTGTTCACTATGACCCTTAATCCATGCAGGTCATAGATGTGCTCAAAGTCAATTCCCTCTCGCTTCATCTTCATGTAGATTGAGTAAAGATGCTTTGCTCTTCCCTGCACTTCGGCTTTTATCCCGTGCCTTTCAAGGTGCGATTTGAGCATCTGTCTTGCGCCCTCAACGAAGCGTTCCCTTTGCACCCTTGTCCTTTGAACTTTCGCGCTTATGTCAGCATAAGCCTGTGGGTCAATGTGCCTGAACGCCAGATCTTCAAGTTGCCATTTAAGCATCCATATTCCGAGCCTATGTGCAAGTGGCGCAAACACCTGCAATGTTTCCCTTGCGGTCTCAAAACGCTTCTCTGGCGGAAGTGGATCAAGCGTGCGCAGGTTATGGAGCCTGTCGGCAAGCTTGATTATAACCACACGCACATCCTTAGCCATTGCAAGAAGCATCTTGCGCATATTTTCGGCTTGCCTTTCCCTTGGAGAAGTGAACGAGACATGTTTCAACTTGGTCACACCGTCAACGAGCTTTGCGACGCCATCACCGAACTCCTGCTTTAATTTTTCAATTGAGATGCCCGAATCCTCAACGCAATCATGAAGCAGTGCCGCAACAATTGTCTCGGTATCCATTCCGAGCTCCGCAACTATGAGGGCAACATTCCATGGGTGGACAATGAAAGGGTCGCCTGTAAGGCGGTTCATGCCATAATGCGCCGCCTCGGCAAACCAATAGGCGCGTGAAATAAGCTCAGCATCAGCTTTAGGGCATGAGGCGGCAACACGCCTCAGCAACTCTTTTAAGCGTTTCTCAGCACCGTCAGCATGACGACGCTCAATTTGAGGCAGTTGAGGCACATCTTCACTTAACAAACCAATTTCAGCATCTTTTGCCGAATTTGTGTTCGGCAGATTTTCTTCGGGCAAAGTAGTTCCCATCCATCTCACCAGTATCTCAGGTTGATTTCTTCACTCTCAATTATGCTGCATCTGACAACGGCACAAATTTGTCATATCACTGTGTTTGGCAGCGCTGCAAAAGCAAGTGCGATATAATAGCTTTACGGATGCACATGGGTTGGGGAGTGGTGCAACTGGCAGCACGCTGGACTCTGGATCCAGAGGTCGGAGGTTCGAGCCCTCCCTCCCCAGCCAACAAGCGTGGCATACTTAAACTTGGAACGACGCGGGGTGGAGCAGTCAGGTAGCTCGCTGGGCTCATAACCCAGAGGTCGCCGGTTCAAATCCGGCCCCCGCCACCATTTTCTTTTTGAATGGACGCTGTGTTCGTATGTGGTGTATCATTTCCTCAAGCGTCTGCTCAAGGAGGCATGCGGAAGGATGAAGGGCACGCCTGAAGAGCATGAGGCGAAGATGCCTTGTGCCGAAGGCGATGAGGAAATGGGTGGGGCGGAAGTAAAACCCACCGCCGGCGAATCAGTCCTGGGCAGCCGTGAAGCAACCCCTGAGTTATGCGGCGAGCACAATGAAAGGTTTGAAAGCGAACAGCAGATTGGTGAGGAAAAACAATATGAGCCAGTTGCAGTTTTGCCCCTGCGAGAGTTGAGCGTCCTCAGAGCACTCAACTTCATGTTGAGCTTACTCATTGAGTATGCGTGGCAGAAGATGGGTCTGCTTGCCAACCCTATCACAGGCAAGATTGAGCGGGACATTGAAGAGGCTCGCTTCGCAATTGACACTATTGCGGTATTGATTGAGCATATAAAACCAAAGCTTGGTGAGCGGGAGTATGACCAACTGCGTCAAACACTTACAACATTGCGCATCAACTTCGTTGAGCAGGTAAGCAAAAGTGATACTCACTCATAAGGCAGCAACTCAATGGCGATATGGAGGTGAAGAGGATGGAAGTCATCGTTCTCAAGGACGCCGAGTCAGTCGGCAAAGAGGCGGCTCGCATGATCGCAGAGTTAATAAGGCGTAAGCCGAATGCTGTGCTTGGGTTAGCTACTGGCTCAACACCTGAGCCATGTTATGCCGAACTTGTGCGCATGCACAAGGAAGAGGGGCTTGACTTTTCTCAGGTGACCACATTCAACCTTGACGAATATTACCCGATTGACCCCAGGCATGAGCAGAGCTATCGTTACTACATGGATACAAAGCTATTCAACCACATTAACATTAACAAGGCAAACACATATGTCCCGTATGGGCTGGCGCCAGACCCGGATGAGTATTGCTGCTGGTATGAAGAGCAAATAAAGCGAGCTGGTGGAATTGACCTTCAGATATTGGGCATTGGGCATAATGGGCATATCGCATTCAATGAGCCGGGTTCATCATTCGCCTCACGCACACGCCTCATCGTTCTCACAGCTGAGACGATAAAGGCTAACTCGCGCTTCTTTGAGCGAGAGGAGGATGTGCCAAGATATGCTCTTACGATGGGCATGGGAACAATACTTGAAGCCAGGAAAATAGTGTTGCTTGCTACTGGCGAAGGAAAAGCTGACGCAGTGGCTGCCGCAATTGAAGGACCAATAACAACGATGTGCCCGGCATCGGCGCTACAGCTACATCCGGATGTGACTTTCATCTTGGACGAAGGTGCTGCATCAAAGCTTAAGCGGCGCGATTACTACGAGCACTGCAGGAAGCTGCTAAGCGAACTCAAAATGAAAAGGGCATAGCAATTAATTTTCGTTTTAGGAGTGGTGGCACCTTACCCTCACAACTCCGTTGTTCGCTATGAGCCATACATTTGGCATCAAGCGGACTCGGGGAAGCAGCGTATGAAATGCGCTTAAGAGCATATGGGCTATATTCACCTATGCAAATCCGATGCCTTTGTATGCTTATGCCATTAACGCTTGATACAGGACAGCCCCCTCACATTGTTTCGGATATGGTATGCCCATGAGGAAGCAAACTGTTGGGGTAATGTCAGTCAACCAAACTGTGCGATGCAGCCTGCAACCCGATTTGATTCCGGGACCAAAGAGTATGAGCAACCCTCGCATTGAGTGGCGCGAGTATTGTGCAGTTGGTAGATGTTGACCGTGCTCACCACCATAGGCAGGTCTAACCGCATACACGACATCGCCTATTGCGTCTCCATAAATACCAAGGGGGCGTGCATCTTCCTTCCTGAGCGCCATAATTATGGGGCGCTCACCGGTATTTGGGTCACGCCAATCTAACAGCGCGTTGATAATTTCGTCACGCACACGTTCATATTCTTCTCCGGGCTCTACAATCCCATTTGGGTTGCGCCCCTTTAGGTTGACATATATGTAAACTGAGCGCTGCGGGAATGCCTTCGTCCTATCCCAATCCACAACTTCCCTGCCCGTCTTCTCGTCCACTTTCATTGCGAGCAATCCAGCATCACACAATATCCGCATGATGGGCACATGACCATGCGGGCTCGGCAATGCACCATGATCGGAGACGATAACAATGAGTGTCTCCTCACCGGCTGCTGAAACTATCCTTCCGATCATGCGGTCAATGCTCACATACATTCTTCGTATGATTTCAAGCGCCCTTGAACGCTCATCCGCATTTTGCGTGCAAGATGGGTCTGAGCGCTTCATCAGCGAGTGATACATCCAATCAGGGCAATGGGCGTGCATGAAGAAAAGCGTCCAGTCAACTGTCCGCATCAAATACTCAGCCGCATCAGCAAGCCAGCGGTGGTGCATCTCCAACTCCTCAATGAATGTCTCGTCATCAACCCATCCAAGGTTGAAAGCAAAAAATGGTTCATGTGCTGGTAGAGGCATTCCTTCATCCATTGGCAACATACTTGCCACATCGCTCGGGTATGACCATCCATCAACCTGACAGAACGCTGTCATGTATAGTTTCAAAGTTTTGCCGTCATGAGACAGCTCAAGTATTTTCGCCATGAAGACTGCCTCTTTAATACCGTCGTCAGTCTCAAACGAATCCTTCAAAATATCGCTCCATTTGTTTGGGGCAAGTGTGGCGAGCTTATCTTTGAAGTCCTTTGAGCGGCATAGGAAGCATTGCCAGAGCCCATCGCCCGAGGAGCGCGAAATGAGCAAATAATATGACTTTTGGCTCAGGTTATATTTTGAGCGTCTTTGCGCTACGGACAATTCGCATTCAAGTGCCCCTTCAAAGGGCATGTTCGCCCAGTCTGCTGCCGGACGAATTTGAACTTGAGTTGCTTGAGGGTATTCCTCCGTTGAGAATAGCTGGCAGCCGTTTACAGTGACGCCATACTCCAACCCTTTAAGGCGCCATTCGTTAATGGACAGCCCGGCACCACCAACTTGGACTCCGAGCTTTAACCTCGGCGGCCATGTTGATGGATAGTTTAGAACGATGCTTGCCATCCCAATCCTCTCGGCAGCCTCCCAAATATATTCAGCCCGGCAATCCCTTGAGTCAAATGCTGGTCGGATTATGTTCAGCGGCTCACCCAAATCGTGCATGTGAAAGCATGTTATTCCGTGTGTTCCGGGGAATGCTCCCGTCACGATGCTTGTCCAGTTTGGTGGTGTGATTGTCGGGAACGGCACAAGGCAATGCTCACAGAATGTCCCACCTTGAATCAGCCTTGCCACATTCGGCATATCACCCGAGTGGGTATAACGCAATATGTCCTCAACAGTTGGGGCGTCTAAACCAATGAGCACGAGCTTTTTTGGCTTCCCATCCATTCCTCTCACCACCCCTCTCCAGCGTGATATATGACACATGCAAGATTGACGCATACTCTGTGCCCGGTAAAATGCGCAGGCTCAGAATTTTGAGTCCGATAGCTTGAGCGCTTAAAATCTTCGCGCAACGCATACACTGCCCATGAATTGTGGGGTTGCAAATATCTGCATCATAATCGCTTAAGAGATGGACTGCCATATCAAAGGGGGTGTAAGAGGATGCTATTTTGTGTGGTAGCGCTCTTTGCGACTACCATTGGGGAGCACTTCACCGATGATTTTGACTCACCTGTGCTTCACAAACGATGGCGATGGCACGCTCCAGCTGGCGGTGAATATTCGCTAACCGCAAATAAGGGTTGGTTAAGGATATCGCTTCCGAAGCGCAAAGGAGGCTTCAATCACTGGCATGGCGTGTTTGATGCGCCAATGCTGCTGACTGATGCTCCGGAAAGAGACTTTGCCATTGAGACGAGAGTGAAGCTCATCCAACATGACGGTGCCAACTTCCACACAGGCTTAGTTGTGGCTCATTCAACCAAGCACCTTATAGCCTTCGGACCTTATTGTTCACCAAGCCTTTGGAAGATGAAGCGTCCCGAAATATGGCTTGAGCGCACCGGTGAGGGTAGGGTGGCTGTAGCGCCGATGAAAGCGGACGAAGCCATTTTGCGAATTGAAGTCAGTGGATATGAACTTTCCGCCTTCTGGCGTGCTGGCGAGGATGATGGTTGGCGGAAAGTGGCAACAATGCATCTCTGGTTCAGACCGAAGATGATCGGATTGATAGCCAAGACATGGGGTGATGAAAGTTTACTCACCGTTGACTTTGATCGCTTTGGGCTTGAACCAATTGAAGCCCCAGCAAAAACCAATTTTATGGACATAACCGTGAATGTGGATGCAAGTAGGCGTATGAACGAGATCAACCCAATGATTTATGGGCACTTCATTGAACATCTTGGAAGATGCATCTATGGCGGAATATGGGCGGAGATGCTTTACAACCGCAAGTTTACTGGTGCAAGCAGTGATGGTGTCATTGAGGGTTGGAAGCGCATAGGCGATGGTGCAAGTTACTCACCCGACAACACAACCTTTTATGTTGGCGGACAGGCGCAACGAATAGAAGGGCATGATGACGGGGAGCATGGCATAGCGCAGGGTGGTTTAGAGATTGAGCCGAAGAGTTACATCGGCAGGGTGATAGTTCGTGGCGATGGCATCAGGTCAATAACGGTTTCGCTCCGCAGCGGTGAAAGAATACTCGCATCACAAAGGTTGACCGGCATAACGAATAGGTGGCGCAAGCTGCAATTCAAGCTTGAGCCAAAGACGAGCGCAAGCGATGCATTGTTTGCCATAACCTTCAGAGGCAAGGGAGTATTGCACATTGGTGCAGCCTCTCTTATGCCCGCCGATAACATCTACGGCATGCGCAAGGATGTCATAGAGGCTATTAAGGCGATAAAGCCACCCATAGTTCGCTGGCCCGGTGGTAACTTTGTATCCGGCTACCATTGGCGTG
>JANXAS010000049.1:7450-21746 GCA_025062195.1 Armatimonadota bacterium | reverse complement strand
AAGGTTGCAAGGGCAAGGGAAGTTAGCACTCCATCTGGCAAACAGGGAGAGGTCTTAATAGATGATAGACCAGTCTTTTACCTTCGCACAACTTTTGGGGGTAAGAGTGCATATGATAGGGCAAAGATTGTGGCAAATAGGTTGGATAGGATGTTAGAAAAGGATTTGAAACCGAACGAGTTGGAGATAGAAAGGAGAGGGGATTCATGGTGTATAATTGCAAGGGGAGAGGTTTTGGTTAGTTTAGATTCTGTGGAAGCGAAAGCACATGGGATGCCACCAAAGAAACTGGTTGAGATATGGAGAGGAAATCTTGAACAAGTGCTGAGAGGTCAGTGATGAATTGCTTAAGACATTCATCCCTACTTTCACAAAGACCATAAAGTAGAGCCTGCACTGGAGTTGAATGCGGAGTATAAAACACGGAAAATACAAATTGTTTGGATGCCTATGAGAACAAGACAAAATTTTGGAATCAATCCAGGTAACGGACAGCCAGGAACAAGAATCGGCAAACGAATATTTCCAGACTTATCAGTTCCACCCGACCAATTACCTGCCAATGATGACAGAGGGGCTTATGGAAAGGCTAAAGTAGTTGTGACAGTTTATGACCAACCTAACAGCAACTTAACCGTTTACCTTTGCCTCTTTGATCCAGATGACTCAAGTTCAAAAACAAGAAATTTTAACCACCGTCTAAAGACGGTGCTCAGGAATTTCTTCAGCGACTATGTGCTTCAGCCCATAGCATGGTTTTTTAAAAAGATGACAAACAAAAATGAGCGCTAAATTCATTCGGCAAGAATTTTCGCTTGCTATCTATGCCACTGGCTTTAGCCATTGGTTGATGGTGAAGAAAATGAGCGCTAAATTCATTCGGCGGAAATCTTCACCGCCTTCTAAAGACGGCGCTCAGAAAATTAGTCATCGACTGTGGGCTAAAGCACATAGCATGGTTGTGAAAAATGGTTACCAAAAGCATTTTCAGCAAATGGCGTTTCCAAAAATTTGAAGCCAACACAGTTTTTCTCCCCGTGTTCTGAAGTAGGTGAGTAGGTGATCTCATGAGTCGTAACACCTTCACATTGCTTGAGTTGCTCATTGCCATTGCTATTATCACTTTCCTTGCTGTTCTCTTGTTCCCTGTTTTTTCGTCAGAAATTCCGCTGCCTTTTTGGCTTAGCATTAGCCTCACCATACGAAGCAAACTTAGCGCTTTGCGCCTCACACTCAACTTCGGCTTGGCAGCAGCCTCGCCATACGAGTTACTCCGAGTTACAAAGACTGTTCTTGAAGTTTCGTTAATTCACAGGACAAGCCTACTTCAATTGCATTGAGCATTCCTCTTTTGTTCCCGACTTTACTATTTGCCGACCTGCCCAATTTTTGGCTCAGCGGCAGCCTCGCCATACGAGTGATAAGGATTGTTCTTGAAGTTTTGTTAATTCGTAGGGTAAGCCTACTTGCTTGCCGAAACTCAATCGGGCAGTAGCCTGACTCTGATTGCACCAACAAACTTTTGGTTATAGAACGAAAGCGTCGTTTGCTTTGTTTGAGAGTCTTTTTGAGGCTTTAGGTCTATCGCTTGAGTTTAGGGTAAAGTTGGTATGAGGCAAAGGCGATAATTATTCGTGATGCCATTTGAGCCTATATGGCTCATCACATCTACGAACCGATCCCAACTGTGCAAGTCCTATATTATGTGAACAAACTTAAGTAGGTGAAAAGGGCGCATCCACTGTTGGCTAAAGGTGGCAGTCCTTTGCGCCCATTATTTTATGGGGGGTAATTGCAATGTGGGATAGCGAACTGACCGAACTTGTAAAGTTGAGGGCATTTGAACTTGGTGCTGATTTAGTCGGTGTGGCATCAGTTGAGCGATATGAACATGCTCCTGAAATGATGCGCCCACAAGGACTTATGCCATCAGCTAAGGCTGTTATTGTCATTGCAATTCATCATCCAGATGCATGCGTTGAACTTGGTGGTGAGCCAACACCACATAATATCGGACCTTACGACATTCAGGGCGCAATGAATAGTCGGCTTGATCACATTTCGTTTGAACTTGGTCGGTTCATTGAGAAGTTCGGATATGAGGCATTGCCGTTGGCATCAACGAACATATGGCGATATCGCCGATACAAATCAAACGAGGCGGAGTTTGCTCCTGACCTCTCAAACATACACGCTGCAGTTGCAGCTGGCTTGGGTGAGTTTGGGATAAGCGGCTTGTTGCTCACACCCGAATTTGGACCACGGCAAAGACTGTGTTGCGTTATCACTAACGCCCCATTAAAGCCGGACGAGCTTTACTCAGGTCAAAGGTTGTGTGATAACTGCAACGCTTGCGTCATTGCGTGTCCGATGGATGTTTTCACGAAGGAATATGGAGAGGCTGTTGTGCGCATCGGTGGGAAGCATTTCAAATACATCGCCAAGAACAAATGGCGATGCGCATGGTGTGAGCATTTCGGATTGAGCATTGATTTGCCTAAGCCCGAGAGGATTGATGAGGGTGTTATTTTGAGGCTGCTTGATGAGCATGGTGTTCGTGGCGGTGCAATGGGCTATTGCTTGCGCTTTTGCATGCCGCCACATCTTCGTTACAGAGACGAATCATTCACTCGTGTTTGGCGCAGGAAGCGAATCGGCATCAATGAACGCCAAGATGTATCAGTGAGGAACTTGAACTTGCTCTTAGAGCTAAAGTCGTTGGCGTTCAGCATTGGCGCACATTTGTTTGCAGTAGCGGATGCAGAGACTTGTATGCGGCACGGTATCAACTTAGGTGAGCATCTTCCAAGGGCACAGGCACTCTTGCTGTTTGCTATCCTACCACCAAAGAGTTGCATGACGAATGACGGCAAGCCAGATGCTCCCACATCAATGGCAATATCAATTCGCTCAGACTGGATTGAGCTTGATCTGGCACGCACACTTGAAAGGCGAGGTTATTCATCGCTGCCGAGGAGTGGAGTTGATGTTGAACGAGTTAGTGTTGTATTTGGTTTAGCCGAGCATATGGGAGATGCAGGCAGCGCAGCGAGACAAATCAGTCGGTGCATACTAACAGATGCACCATTGCTGAACGGATGCTGGATGAACGGTGTTAAAAAGCTTTGGAAAGTGCACAGGGTGCATTTTACGGAGGCGCTCATCGCCTTCGCAAAGGAGCGTGGCGCAGATTTTGTCGGCATCGTTGAGGCAGAGGAAGTTAATGAGTTAGCAAAGCAATTGAGGCAAGTTATTGATGAGCGATTGCTCGGTGAGTATGTGCGTGATGTTGGCGGGATGCACGGCAGAGTTATCCCACAGGTTGTGCGCATGGATGCAAAGGTGAACGGAGCAAGCGATTGGCTTAGTAATGCATCATCTGTCATTGTGCTCGGTGTGCATTATCCGAGCGCAAATCTGAACTATGCTGCAATGCCGCCAGCTGAGGCTGTCGGTCCATATGGGTTTGCGAGCTATCAATCCGTGTATGAGTTGCACATGCTCGCATTTGATGTTGCGCTATGGCTTGAGGCGAATGGCTTTGATGCGAAGATTGCCCCCGACATATTTGGCATCGGCATACCGACGATAAGCCCAAGGGGTTTCTTGCCCGATGCAACAGCAAATGCGTTGCTTGGGGCAATTTCGGGTATTGGATGGCTTGGTTGGCATGGTGCGCTCATTACAAAGCGATATGGTGTGACACAAAGGTTGATTGCGGTAGTTACGGATGCGCAGCTTGAGCCATCTTTACCGCTGAGTGAACCATCACCATGCAATAAATGCACGCGACCGTGTGTTGATGCATGTCCAGTTGGGGCGCTCATGAATGAGCCAGTTGCAGTTGCGCATAGTAAGAGGAACTGCAATGCGAGTGTTGCATGGCAAATGGGTAAGCTGCTTAAGCGAAGGTGTGAGTGCGCAAAACGCTACGGGCTCGTTAGTGAGGAAGGGCCTTCGTTCATGGGCGATATGACATCCGTGCAACTCCCGGATGGTGAGCCTACAATTGAAGAAATTGCTGAGTTGATGAAGCATCGTGACCCAATTCAAAAGCACTGGATTTGCATCATTGAGCGCTGCATTCAAGCATGCCAATTGTATGGCGCATGGAGAGATGTTGAGTAAGTATTTGTTCGTGGCTAAAGTCACTCTCGCTATACATTTTCTTAATCGCAACAGAAGATGGTGTTAACCTTGCCCGACCTTATAAAAGGGCTTGGCACGGATTGGGCTTTTGAGATGCATTAACAACACTAACATAGGTGCAGGTGATGGACATGAGTTTTATTCAATCGCTGTTTGACATCTCTGGTAAGGTTGCAGTTGTGACTGGTGGTGCCGGTGTGCTTTGTAGCGAGATGTGCAATGCGCTTGCAAGGTGCGGTGTGAGTGTGGCAGTGCTTGACATTTCAGATGAAGTTGCAAATGAGCTTGTTGAAAGAATTTGCGCTGCCGGTATGAAGGCAATTGCTGTCCATGCGGATGTCACCTGCAAGAGCGAACTTGAGCGTGCCCGTGAGCACATACTTGATAAATTTGGGCGCATTGATATCCTCATCAACGGAGCAGGTGGCAATATGCCTCAAGCTACAACAACTGATAAGTTATCGTTCTTTGACTTGCCGGAGGATGCGCTTCGCGCTGTCGTTGACCTAAACTTCTTCGGGACATTGCTTTCGTGCCAAGTCTTTGGGCGAACATTCGCAGAGCAAGGTGAAGGCGTCATCGTCAACATTTCGTCAGTTAGCGCTTTCAGACCGTTTACGAGAGTTTCAGCATATGCGGCTGCGAAGGCTGCCGTTGTCAATTTCACGAGGTGGCTCGCTACCTACATGGCTCAAAGCTATTCTCCAAAGATTCGTGTGAACACAATTGCGCCAGGCATATTCATTACGAAGCAAAATCGCTACCTGCTTATTGATGAATCTGGGCAGTTAACTGAACGGGCAAGGGTAATACTTGCACATACGCCTTTGGGACGGTTTGGTGAGCCACAGGATTTGATTGGAGCGCTCATTTGGCTTTGCTCAAATGCGTCGTTGTTTGTCACCGGTGCTGTCATTGTGGTGGACGGTGGGTTTACTGCGTTTAGCGGTGTTTGAGAAAATTGCAGCCTTTTTTCCTTCCGGAGATGTTAATCAGGTAGTTCACATAAATTGCGCAGCTCTTTACTACAAACTTTAGTGGTTAGGTTCGTAGTTAGCCACGAAGCGAAAGTGTAGTTACGTTAAATTGGTGCAAAGTGCTATGTTATTATTTTACTTTCACTTTGCGCTTTGCACTCCAAACTTACTTTGATGGCACTCTGCTTTTCTCGGTGCCTTGCTATGAACCGACAAGCTTTTGAGTAGAGAGATTGTGCAAATTATGGTGAAGGTGAGGGAAGATGAGCTACGAGATCGGCATGAAAACACTAAAGCTTGAGTTTGCTGAAAGGGTTGCCCATGTTGAGTATTGTTCCAACTATGCTCTTGTTCGCAAGGTGACCGGGCTTGACCCAACAAAGGATGAAAATGCATGGCGTGCATTTTACGATGCGTGGCAGTATGACTTGATCTGGCTCACCAATGATGGTCCAGTTGGGTGGGAGAATCGTGGTAGAGTTACTGACATGGGGCATGCCGAGTTCCTTGAGGGCGGAATTGATAAGCGTGAAACTGTCCGTTGCCCTTTTAAGGATATTGAAGAGGTGCTTTCGTTTGATGCTGTTGAGGAATATGGGTTGCCCAATTTTGATGACCTTGTTAATTATTACGAAAATTGGCACAAGCAAACTCAGTCATTTTATCAAAATCAGGTTTGCCCTGGTGGGTATCACAAGACGCTTGTTTCTGGAGCGATTCAAGCCTTTGGCTGGGAAATGCTCTTATTTGCAGCTGCTGATAGGGAAAGGTTTGATAGGGTGCTTGAAAGTTTCTTCCAGCTCTCATTACATCATTATCGTGCGTGGGCAAAAACATCAATAAAAGTCTTCATCTGCCACGATGATATGGTCTGGACGCAGGGCGCATTCATGCACCCTGATTTCTATCGTAAAGCGATATTTCCAAGATACAAAAAGCTATGGGAAGTTTTGCATGAATCGGGCATAATTGTGCTCTTTTGTTCAGATGGCAATTGGAGTGAGTTTGTTGACGACATAGCTGCTGCAGGTGCTGATGGGTTCATTTTTGAGCCTTTGATTCCGCTTGAGTATGTTGTTGAGCGTTACGGCAAGACACATATCATTGTTGGAAGTAAGGTTGATTGTCGCACATTAACATTTGGCACAATTGAAGAAATTAAGCGCCAAATTGATGAAACTATGAAGATTGCAAAGTATTGTCCCGGGTTCATCTTTGCGGTCGGAAATCATATCCCAAGCAATGTTCCGGTTGAAAATGCCGAATTTTATTTTGATTACCTCGCTCAGAATTGGTGGAGGTGAGCATTGCGCTTATCCCCAGAATTTCGCCAGTTTTTATCAAATATTGGGCAGTGATTGAGTTGGGACGAGCTAATACTGTTTTCAAAAATTGGCAGCGTTTAATCGGATTAGCATTGGATTTCGTCCACGGCGGAATTTTGAGAAATCGTCCACAGGTTTCTTGAGGGCAGTTCTCCTTAACCGCCAAAATGAAAATGGTGCATCAAAAGATGCGCTTTCCAAGAGACGACGAATAATGAAATTGGTGCGCAGTGCTGTTGCCTTGCTTCGCACCTTGCACTCAATTACGGCACTACACTTCGTTCCGTGCCTTACTACGAACAAGTAACAACAGGTTTGTAGTAAGCCACGAAGCTTTAGCGAAGTGGCGTCAAAAATTATCCCTTGTCCCGTGTCTCATACTTGACGGCACTACACTTCGTTCCGTGCCTTACTACGAACAAGTAACAACAGGTTTGTAGTAAGCCACGAAGCTTTAGCGAAGTGGCGTCAAAAATTATCCCTTGTCCCATGTCTCATACTTGACGGCACTACACTTCGTTCCGTGCCTTACTACGAACAAGTAAACAACAGATTTGTAGTAAGCCACGAAGCTTTAGCGAAGTGGCATCAAAAATCCGTTTAAGTTCGTGGTTAGCCATAAAGCTTTAGCGAAGTGGCGTCTTAAATTGTCCCTTGTCCCATTTTGATGGCACTCCACTTCGTGCCTTACTAAGAACCGAACAAATTTTTGGGTAAAGAGCCACCATTCCAACTAAAGTCCAGCCTCGTCAAGGACTGCAGGAACATATTTGTCCCAACCAAGTGGCATTATGTGGACGCCTTGGCACATGTCTTTCATTTGTCTGATTAGCCTGCCTGCAATCTCAACGCTCTTTTTTGGTCTATCTTCCCTTGAAACTGACGCAAGCTCATTTATCAATTCTTCCGGGACTGTGACTCCGGCGACATTTTCATTCATGTAGCGAGCCATAGCTGGCGATTTTAACAGGACAATACCGAGCATTATCGGCACGCCATATTTGCTCGCTTTCTCCATGAAACGCTCAAACACCTTCACATCGTAGACGGTTTGAGTTTGGAAGAATTGAGCGCCAGCTTCAATTTTTTTCTCCATTTTGATGAGTTGCAATTCAATCGGCTCATATCCGGGACTAACTACAGCCCCCAAGAAAAATGTCGGCTTCCCGTCAAGTTCATTGCCCATCATATCGTGCCCTTCCATCAATCCCCTGGCTACTTTGAGCAGTTGCACGGAATCCAAGTCAAATACTGGCTTTGCTTGTGGATGGTCGCCAAGAGTTGTGTAGTCACCAGTCAAACATAGCACATTTTCAATTCCGAGGACGGCGGCGCTAAGTAAGTCGGATTGAAGCGCAATTCTGTTTCTGTCTCGGCATGTCACTTGCAATATTGGCTCAAGACCCCGTTGCTTGAGCAAATAGCATGTGACAAGTGAACCAAGTCGCATTACAGAGCTTTGTTGGTCTGTGACATTGAACGCATCCACACGGTCACACAACTCTTCAGCCTCTTTCAAAACTGGCTCAATGTTTGTTCCCTTTGGCGGTCCCACTTCGGATGTTATGACGAACTCGCCACGCTCAAATTTCTCCCTGATTTTACTCATATTTATTGCCCTCCTTCCTCAGAGCATTATTTTGGCTAAGGCTTTATACTTTTAGGAGTTACGCAGCTAAATGCGGAGTGGCTGTTAAGCCACATGCATCATCAGTTTTGCTACTATTTTTCGGGTGTGCTTTCATCCACCCATACAAAAACAGCGCTAACTGCATAACTTCTGTTCCATTTTTGCCATTTTTCCGTCAACTACGCGCCCTTTCTCTCAAGTGCCCAAAGGCGAGAGTTGCGCAATTCAGCACTTGGCATATACCTCTGGAAGTCTTTTGGCGGAACATAGCGTTTCAGTATTTCAAACCTGCCAATTCGCCTTAGGCGTTCATAAATGAGATACCAACCACAGTCAAGTTGTGGATCTACTTCGCATTTGCCATTATTAGTTCCGCCACATGAGCCGTTTAACAATGACTTTGCACATAGCGTTATTGGGCAAAGCCCACCAGTCAAATAAAGCAAGCAATCGCCACATTGATTGCACCTTTCGGTTGATTGCCAGACTCCAGGGACACCTCTCATAGGCAGTGTGTTGAACGCTGGGTATGCCGGTTTATCCACAGTATTGGCAATGGCTTGCACGCCAACACCACAAGATAGCACGAGGATGCAACTGGCTTTTTCAATTTCGCTTATGTGCCTTGCAAGGTGCAAGCCAGAGAGCGCCTTATTGCACAGAAAATCAATCGTTATGTATCCTGTCACTCTCTTACCAGCATTTTCAAGTTGTGCTTTCATTTCCAACGCCTTTGGCTCACCACCAACCTCAGCACCAACTGGACAACCGCCACACGCAGCAATGAATATACTCGCTTCACCCTCAAGGAATGAAAGCACTTCCTCAATTGGCTTTGGTTCAACAATGAGCATCGTCAACACCCCCATTAATCCAACCAGTTTGAGCAGAAAGCTTTAAACATGCATCCCTAACTGATGCAACATATTCATCCATTCTTTCGCTCAAATTTGGCGAGATTTCGCATGACTGTTCAATTGACCCAACTTGGATCCCGATAAGTAAAACATTCTTTGGGCATTTACCGAGAAGTTTTGCCGCACTTAATGTTTGCCAAATGTCAACCTCGTGCAATGACAACTGTCCCAAGCGTTTCATCTTGGCTTGCTCTGCTATTTTCGGAGCATCAAGCCACACCTTTATCATTTCTCCCGGACATAATCCGGCATCAATTGCGTCAATTATAACCAGAATTTCCGCATCGCTAATCAATGGCAGTAGAGAAAATACATGAGTGCCGCCATCAACAACCTCAATCCAATTGGGCAATCCAGCCCGCAAAAGCTCATTAACAACATGGACACCAATTCCATCGTCACCCATAAGAATGTTTCCAATGCCAATCACTAATACCTTAGGCAAAAATCCTTACCTCCCTAATTAACATGCCCCTCAAATTTGTAACATGGACTGCACAAGCAATGCACGGGTCAAATGAGCGGACTATTCTGGCAATTTCTTTCGGATTTTCTGGGTCGCTCACCTTTGTTCCAACCAAAGCCTCTTCAATCGGACCGCGCTGTCCATTGTCATCCATTGGCGAACCATTCCAAGTTGTCGGAGAAATAATGCTATAGTTTGCAATTACGCCATTTTCAATCCGAACAGAATGCATTAAGCAACCTCTTGGAGCATCAATAGCCCCGATTCCCTCAGCATGGCTTGGAAGTTCATATGGCACAAAAGTTGGCTCGTCTGGGTTCAATTTCAGCACCCAATCACATAGCGCCTTAGCTATTACTTTTGCCTCAATAGCTCTGGCTATGTGCCGTCCCATGACCGAAAGCATTGAATCAACACCGATGGAGAGTTCGCCCATTAGGATTTCCAATTCTTTCCTTATTTCCTCGTTGCCAGAGGCATAATTCACAAGCAAGCGCGCAAGAGGACCAACTTCATGCGTTATTCCATTGTATCGTGGCGCTTTGATGAACGAATATGCGCTTTCTTTCTTGGGGTTTGGTGTGCCATCGTCATCATACCATGAGTGGCGAACTACTTCACTTATCTGGCTCAAGTCAAGCGCCTCGTATTTAAGCGACCTATCAGTAGTTCCTTGCTTGAGAAGTCTTTTTCGCTTCGCATAGTCTGGTTCGTCTCCATCCAGGTCAAAGAAGCCGAAAGTTATGAAGTTACCGCATCCAGCACCGATGCCAAAGTAATCGCTATAAGCTTTTGCCACTCTGAGCACATCTGGCAAGTATGCGTTTGCGATGAAATCATAAAGTTCCCTTGCACGCCAATAAAAAGATAATACTTTGTCGGTTGTCGGTTGACTTGTGACGCCGCCTGCGACTATGCCAGCTTGTATTGGTGTCCTGCCACCAAATAAGGCAAGCATATCATGTGCCTTACGGCGCATTTCAAGCGCTTGAATGTAATGAAGCACCAAAGCTTTGTTGTCGTCATCATTCAACCTATAGTCGCCCTCATATCGCGGCATAAATGGTGCTAATTCACCGCGGGATGCAAATTGCCTCAAAGGCTCAAAATCATTTTCGGTGTAACTTACTGCCCTCACAATATCAGCGTAGTCAAGGCTGCACAGGTGATAGAAGTGCAAAATGTGATTGTGCACATATTCGGAGGCAAGAATTATGTTCCTCAATATTACGCCATTTTTTGGTATTTTATTGGATATTCCGAATGCTGAGTCAAGGCAAAGTGCTGATGCTGTCCCATGCGGCACTGGGCAAACACCGCAAACCCTTTGCGTGATTCTTGCTGCATCCCTTGGGTCTCTCCCCCGCAAAATCAGTTCAACGCCACGATAAAGCAATCCCGAACTCCTCGCTTCAACAACGGTGCCAGTGTTATCAAGCGTGACTTCTACCTTCATATGCCCCTCTATCCTTGTCATAGGGTCAATGACTATCTTTTGCATTTTCTTTCATCCCCCTTCCTATCTTGTTTTCACAATTTTGGAATTTCCGTAAGCTAACACCATTACCGGCTATTACGCTTCTTATGGGAGTAGTTTTTAGCCACAAATTTTAACAACGCCAATTTTAAATCATACTCCACTTTCAAAAATCAATGTGGCATCCGGTCTATGTAGAATCGGGGCTTGTCCCCGAGAGTCGTTAGAATTTCGTCACCTAAAAAGCGCGCTACATAGCAGTGGTTTTTGCCGTTTCTTGATTCAAATGGCATTCATGTTACTTTAAAATTTTTTGAAACGGTATTGCACAAGCAGCAAGCAAACTTCGTGGTAAAGGTAAAGACCGACCCCTTCTATCTTGCCTTTGAAGCAAACCTTCGCCATAAAACCCCGTTCAATTTTACTGGGCTTAACTTGAACACAACAAGAACGAATTGTAAAACTTTAGGGCACACAACTTGTTCAAACATGCAACAGCTGAGTTATCACGCAACACGCAAGCAACAAGTCTGTTGGGAAACTTGCCCTATTTTATCCCTAATCTTGGCCAGTGACCAAGATAAGCCTTCCCGTTGCTTCATCCAATTTGAGCTTTGGTAGGCGCTCTTCAAAGAATCTCTCATAAATTGGCGACATAACATCTGGAAAGCCAGGTTCGCAGCATCCAATGCAAGGATGACCATTGTCTATGCACCAGTTAATTCCACCATTCCACTTGCGATATGGGCAATCGGAAAAAGTGACATAGCCCTTACATCCAACCTCATATAAGCACCCTTCATCGCTGAGTTTGTGAGCCATCCGACCTGTGTCAAAATACCCTCTTCTTGGGCAGTTATCATGTATAAGCTTGCCATAGAAAAGCTTTAAGCGCCCAAGTTCGTCAACCTCATCTGGTTTTGGTAGCCCGAAAAGAACGATGTGTGCACATGTTCCAACAAACCAATCAGGGTGCGGTGGACAACCAGGAACACGCACAAAAGGTTTATTAATGCCGTTTGAGTGCATAAATTCAACAACGCTCATTGCGCCTGTTGGATTTGGTCTTCCAGACGGTATTCCACCGAAGGATGCACAAGTGCCGAGTGCAATGACTGCTATAGCATTGTTCGTGAGTTCCTTTGTCAATTCCATAAATGGCGTTGGTTTGCCATCCTTCTCACCGACTGTGCAAAATAGCCCTTCACATGCTGTTGGTATTGCGCCCTCTATGACAAGCAAGTAGCCGTTTGGGAAGCTTTCCTTTGTCTCCCGCAAAATTTCCAGGACAATTTCACCAGAACCAGCCATAAGTGTCATGTGAAAACGCAGATTGATGTGCTTCCCTGGGAAAAGTTCCTCAAGGAGTAAGTTGGCAATTGACGGTCGGATGGAGTTTAGAACGGACATGCTACATCCTGTGCAAGTTGCCCCTTGTAGCCAAATGACAGGTATTTCAGCCACCTTTCCCATAATTAATTCCCTCCTTGTTAACTGGATGATAACCAAAAGTTTATAATTAAAAAGCGATAGCAAAGCTCCATTTTAGTTTACACATGTTCTGTTCTTACGCACTTAGCATCTGCTTAATGCTTTATTACGAAATCTTTCTCTCTTTGTGCCGTCTCTTTACTCAACAGGATTTGCGCAATTGGATTTAGGGACAGCCGTTAAGCTATCCCTATCATTCACTTTTTAACTATTTCCACACCCTAAATGACAAATTAGGGAATGGTTTCAGGCACGAATTTATTAAAGCTATGAGAATTTTGTTCGGGACTAAAGCCCCCAAATTTTTGATTTACAATTTGCCCTGTTTTCACCGAGCTAACTGTAAAAAAAGTCATCAAAACACAGTTTACCACCAAATACATGGCTTCATATAATGCTTCACCACTGGGCTTAATATGCCAAAAAGACTTTTTACATACATATCGCACGATTGCTCTAATGCTGCTTTCGTTCCTTTTCCAGGTCTTCAATGAATTGAGAGATTTTTTGTTGCCATCTTTCAAATTCTCCCTCAATCTCCAATGGCAATGTGCGACGGTAAAAGATGGCGATATGCAACTCCATGATGATTTCACGAAACCTTTGTTCAATTTGTGGCGGCAACCTGTTGAGCAATTCGCCCCACCTTGTATCTTCTGTTGCCAAGTATGCCACGACCGCCAAACGAGCTGCGTAAAAGAGAGTGTTAAATGCATTGCGGTAATGTGTCTCACGCTCTAAAAAGTCTGTTGCTTGAAGGGCATTGCCAAAATAAGTGCATGCAACTTCCGACACTCTTTTTGCCTCGTCAAAGGTTGGCGGTGGCATGTCCTTGATTGCCTCCCAAACTGTGTCGGCATCGCCAAATAGCACTTTCCCAAAAGCCCTAACAGCCAAACCAACATAGCCAATTGGCTCACCAAGTTGAATTGGAACAACATCCACATTCAATGGGCAACCAACTGTAGCTTTGCAGTAGACTTCAAAGTCTTTCTTTTGCCTTGTGAGGATGAAAAGGCCAATGTCGTTTGAAAGTTCTGGGGCATAGACGGATGAACCGAATTGGAAGATTGCGACTATGTCAGGGTCAGCTTTAAGCAATGACTCAGCAAGGCAACATAACCATTCTGTGATGGCTGTCACTTTTTCACCCTTTACCAGTGCCATAACAACTCACTCAATTGGAGCAAAGCCGCCGCATCAATATGTCCCTCTATGAGGCAAACTAAATGTTGCTCTCTTCTCTCCTCACTTCAGGTGAGTAAGTGCGTCCATTGAGCACTACCCAAACACCATGAGCAAGTGCTTTCTCCAGCACCTCCTCAGCACAATATTCACCTGCTACAGCTGCTACCACTGGCGCATCAACACAGCGTGCAAGTAAATCTCGCCTTTCCAGTGCCCTGTTAATATCCTCATAGCCAATCGTCCTAGAAACCTCCACCACAATCCATGTCGGTTGTCCTTGCCTAATGCCACGGATAACCAAGTCCGCCCAGATAATTTCATTTCGCTCCGTCTCACTTATGCGGCCTGCTTTTACAGCCTCATCCAACATGTCCTCAAGTTTGTCACCAGAAATCCAGCGTGCGCGGCGCACAATCCTGCTGAAGTAGGCAAATGGTCTATCACGGTATTGATTTTCCAGTGCCCATCCATAAACCCTGTCTAAGCCCTGCATTGCCTGTTCAATCCGCTCATCATGTCTCCTGCCTTGTTCAATCAGTGCTGCAATTTGCTCACTATTCTCTCTCACTTGCTCAGTTAATTCCGCTATTTGCTTGGTTAACTCGGCAAGCCTTCTATCGTGTTCCCTGCCTTGCTCAATCAATGCTGCAATTTGCTCATCATGCCTTCTACCTTG
>JANXAS010000049.1:0-7351 GCA_025062195.1 Armatimonadota bacterium | reverse complement strand
TAACTCGGCAAGCCTTCTATCGTGTTCCCTGCCTTGCTCAATCAATGCTGCAATTTGCTCATCATGCCTTCTACCTTGCTCAATCAATGCCGCAATTTGCTCATTATGCCTTCTACCTTGCTCAATCAGTGCCGCAATTTGGCGAGCATTCTCCTGTGTTTGTCGAGCCACTGCATTAAGGGTATCTAATATTTGGCGCACGATGTTCATCAATTCTTGTAATATGTTCGCCAATTGATTGAGCCGTTCATTGGTGCGCGCAGGTAATTCCAAAAGTTCTTTCGTTAGCAACAGCACCCGCAACTCTTCAACAAGGGTTGGATCTTCACGCAACAGACGAATTAATTCCTCTCGTTTGATGGCCATAAGCACCACCGCGAATTCATACGCCTTATGCTAACTATGCACCCGTTAGTGGAGTCATCATTATTAGTTTGGCGCCTCTTAAGGATGATGTTGAGCCCTTACTTTCAAGCATATCCTTAGCGGAAGGGAATATGAATATTGAGTGATGCAAAAGTGGGGACGGGCAGTAGCCCGTCCCCATTTGTTCAGCACATTTTATGTGCTTCATGCATCTGCTCAAATACCAACTTTTATAGACACACACTCACCCCTCATTGTTTCTGTGGTTCTGCGCTTTTGTATCCTGTCACCAATTTCACTTTACAGGATAGGCACTTGCTGTATCTCCAATGCGCCTTGGCTCAATTATTTGATTGCTCAATTTGGTGGTGACCTTAGAACAAGCCCACCACTTTGCCTTCCTCATCAATGTCTACATCCACAAACGCAGGTCGTGATGGCAACCCGGGCATCGTTTGCATTTCACCGGCGAGTGGATAAAGGAAGCCTGCGCCAACTGATGCCCTTATGTCGCGCACAGGGAAGATATAACCACTTGGGACATTCTTCCATTCTGGATTGTGCGAGATTGAAAGGTGTGTCTTTGCCATGTTGATCGGGAAACGGTCCCAACCAAGCTTGGTATATAGCTCAATCTTGCGTCTCGCTAATGGAGCAAACTCAACATCTTCAGCGTTGTAGATCTCGCGAGCCAAGATACGTATCTTCTCCTCAATTGGCAGATCATCTGGATAGAGGAAACGCATTTGCGCTGGCTTCTCGTCAAGCACCCTGATGACTTCCTTTGCCAACTCAATTGCGCCCTCACCGCCTTTTGCCCAACACTCAGAAACTGCAAAACCATCTGCACCAGCTTCAAATGCCTTCCTTCGCACAACTTCAATCTCGCTATCATGGTCGGTTGTAAATTTGTTGAGCGCAACGACCGCTGGTATGCCAAGCTTCCTTGCTATGCCGATGTGCCATGCCAAATTATCGCAGCCTCTCTCAACCGCTTCTGGGTTCTCTCGCTCAACAAGCTCTTTGATTGACTCGTATGATTGCCCGGGGCGAAATTCAAATGCACCACCGTGCAACTTGAGCGCCCTTACTGATGCGACAATGACTGCAAGGTCAACCTTCAATCCGCTCAGGCGGCACTTAACATTCACAAGCTTTTCAAAACCACAGTCAGCGCCAAATCCACTCTCTGTTACGACATAGTCGGCGAGCTTCAACGCAACCATGTCAGCAAGGACTGAGTTATTTCCGTGAGCAACATTCGCAAACGGAAAGCCGTGAACAATTACAGGGTGATGCTCAAGCGACTGGCAAAGGTTCGGCTTAATTGAATCCTTCATCAGAGCTGCCATTGCACCGGCGACCTTCAGATCCTCCGCAGTGACTGGCTTACCATCGTATGTGAAGCCGATGACTATCCTTCCCAGGCGCTCCCTCAAATCCTTAAGGCTCGTTGCAAGTGAGTGTATCGCTGCTGTCTCAGTTGCAACAGTTATGTCGTAGCTCGTTTGTCTCGGATAGCCATTTGCTCTTCCACCAAGACCAACTACAACTTGCCTTAACGCCCTGTCGTTCAAGTCAACGCATCTTGTCCATGTAATCTCAAGTGGGTCAATGCCGAGTTTGTTCCCGTGAAGTATGTGCGCATCAATTGCAGCAGCGAGCAAGTTATGAGCTGCCTCAACTGCCGGTATGTCTCCAGTGAACATCAGATTGATTTCAACCATCGGCATAACTTGCGCATATCCGCCACCAGTTGCTCCACCCTTAATCCCGAATGTCGGTCCCTTTGATGCTTCGCGCATCGTGTTGCAAACTCTTTTGCCGAGACGATGAAGCGCCATGCCCAATCCAAGAGCCGTTACAGTTTTACCTTCGCCAAGCGGAGTTGGAGTTATCGCTGTCACTGAAATGAGCTTACCGTTAGGTCTGTCAGCGAGGCGCTCAAGCACCGATAGGCTTATCTTCGCAATATATTTGCCGTAAGGTTCTATCTCCTCATCCTGCAAGCCGAGCAAGCGGGCTATCTCAACAATCGGTTTCATCTCAGCGCGATACGCAATCTCAAGGTCACTAAGCATCGCCTCATTCACCTCCACTCATTTTTGTGTTTCCCTGCCTACACAAGCGCACTTTACTCCCACTCCCCCACAGTGTAGCAACGCCTTTGCCTTAAACGGTGAGATCAAAACCATCCATTGCTTCACCACAAACTCAATTTGCTATGGTAGCATATCCATCACGGTAGCATCCGCGCTCAGAAAAAGATTTCACTCTCACAAAACCAATGCCATGTGGGGCAGCAAAGCGTTGGGCGAGTGACGATGCCACTAATGTTCGGATGGAACAAAGTAACGTGTCCATCCATGCCCATCATGGTAACATGCGCATTCAGCGCATGACTTCACTGCCATAAAACCAACACCAATCACTATGCAGACTCAGTCAGGGTTAACCCACAAGTAGCTCATATTGGTGGATGGGTTTTAGACTCAAACGATGTCTTAAGCTACCAACGGCACCGTTAAGCTCACAATAGAATTTCGCAGCCAAAGCTGCTCCTAACTGCCATATCGTTTGTGACAAACATCGTCCAGTTTCGTTTACTCAGCAGGCACATAAGCGCTATATTTTCTATGAGCTACGCAGGCGGCTTCTCTTAGCAGCAGAGTCGTTTGAGATCATTTGGAGCAGGGTAGGTGGCTTTTAGATACATTGGTTATGTGCATTCATCATCCGCTTTCAATGGGAGGTGGCATGGGCGTGGTCAAAATCTCCTTCATAAGCGATGAAGCCTCTCAGGACTTCACTGTAGCCGTTCAAATCGCTAAGGAGTTCAACCTTCACGGGCTTGAGGTTCGTTCAGTGTGGGAGAAAGGACCGCATGAACTCACGGATGAAGAAGTGAAGCACATAGCTATGTTGCTCAATGAAGCGTTGCTTCAATGCCCGTGCATCGCTTCACCATTCTTCAAATGCGACTTCGGCGACGAGGAGCAATACAAGCAGCACATGCAGATACTCAAACGCTGCATTGAGATCGCACACATTCTCGGGACAGAGCTAATTAGGGTGTTCACATTCTGGCGCAAGGAAGGGCAGCAACCATCTTGGGAAGCAATAGCTGACATGTTCGCAGAGCCAATAAAGTTAGCTGAAGCTGAAGGGATCACATTGGGCATTGAGAATGAGCCTTCAACGAATGCCACCAATGCAGCCAAGGTCGCTGAGTTGCTATCCATCATAAACCATCCGAGTGTGAAAGCAGTTTGGGATCCAGGGAACGATGTCTTTGACCCGGACAGGGAAGTGCCATACCCTGACGGATACGAACGCATCAAAAACTTTATAGTCCACATTCATTTGAAAGACGGGATTTGGGTTGCCGATGAGAACAGGTTTGAACCAGTCAGGCTCGGTGAAGGCGAAGTTGATTATGTTGGTCAATTCAAAGCCCTCAAGAGGGACGGCTACGAAGGATGGCTATCACTTGAAACGCACTATCGCCCGAAGGTTGCTTTGCCAGAGGACGTTGTCCAGATGCCAAAGGGTAGCCAGTTCTCATTCATGGGTGATGTGGCTACAAGGGAATGCTTGCAGAATCTGCTCAAGCTGCTTCGCGAGGCGGGTGTTGAAGTCTAATGAGCCAAGGACAGACAACACCAATAATTGACTGCAACACTGTTGTCGGTTTTTGGGTGAGAAGGCAGGTTGACTCATCTGCTGAGGCATTGCTCAAGATAATGGATAAATACGGTGTTGTGAGGGCGCTATGCGTCTCAACGACAGCCATCTTCTATGATTACAGGCAGGGCAACGAAGAGACGCTCTCAATTGCCCGTCGGAGCAACTTTCGCCTTTACCCAGTGGCAACTGTTGACCCAAGAGAATACATCAATTGCTTCAAAGAAATTGAGCTCAGGGCAAGACAGGGTTGGAGACTGTTTCGCTTCTTCCCAGATTTGCAGGGTTGGACAGTTAGGTATGCCCCATTCAGGGACATAGCACAACTGCTTGGCGAATTGAAATTGCCATTCATGCTCCCAGCACATGCAACTGGAGTTGCAACTGAGATAGCCGAACTCGTGGGCGAGTTGCAAGTGCCTGTCATACTCACAGCAGTCAATTACAACAACTTGAGTGAAATTATTTCGGTGATGAAGCAAACTCAACATATATGCATTGAAACGCACAAGCTTTTCTCAACCGGTGCGTATGAAATTCTAAAGGAGCATGTTGGTGTTGAGCGCATAGCATATGGCTCGTTTGCGCCGGTGCAATACTTCGCAAGCTCATACTTGCCCTTAATTCGTTCATCGCTAACAGACGATGAGAAGCGCAAGATACTGTGTGAGAATATCAGATGGATACTGGAAGCAAAGGGTGAAAGGGCAGAGCAAGCTCAACAAGTTAAACACTTGCAAGAACGAAAAGAGCCAGTGCAGCTGGATGAAGTCGCACAGTGAAGCACAAGCTCAGACTCTCAGCAAGCAGTTTGCAACGGCGACTGACTATGACAACCCACAACACAGGTGTGGCATAGCACTTGATGATAATGATGCAACCGCACTGTAGCGGAATTGAAAAGTTGCATTGGTCTGCATTTTTGTTTGAACATCTTTATGATGCAGCTGTGTCATTTAAGATTGAAAGCTTGCCAGTCCTGCCTTGACGGCATGATGTAATTGCATCGCAGTGGGATTAGAGAATGGAAGTTAGCAGTTGAATGTAAGGGCAGATGTTAATTTGATGGCATCATTCTTTGTTGTCAGTATTTGCCGAGCAAGTTATCGTCTGCCTCCAACAAGGAAACACTAACCGTGTAGCTCTAAGATGGATCAATTGTTGGGTGTATTATAGCATGGTGCGTTGGGGGAGTGGTTGTGCAAGATGGGCATAATTGATGTGCATGCTCATTTGGGTCGCTTTCCGTTCCCCATACCAGATGGGACGGTGCAACTGCTCAAAGAACTTTGTGAACAGCACGATATTGAGAGAGTGATGGTATCGTCGGTTGAGGCGATAATGTGTGACATGGTTTCTGGCAATGCGAAGCTTGCCGAGGCTATAGCCAACGATGAATCCTTCCTCGGCTATGTAACGATAAACCCAAACTACCTTGATGAGTCAATGTCGGAGATGCGCAAATATCTATACCTAAAGAACTTTGTCGGCGCAAAGCTACATCCTTCATACAGTGGGCAGCCATTATCAAGTGAACGCACCTATGAGTTGGTGAAGGCATATAGGCGATATGATAAGCCGTTGCTTGTCCACACATATAGTGCTTCCGATGCTTTTACATTGACGCAGTTGACGAAACAGTTTCCCGAACTTATCGTGATAATGGCACACATGGGCGGTCCGCAATGGGAGGATGCTATAAGGGTTGTGGAAAAGCACCCAAGGATTTTTGTTGAGCCATGCAGTTCAATCCCGGACAGGGATAAACTGCGTTTCGCAATTGACAGGCTCGGTCCAAGGCGTGTCCTATTTGGCTCTGACATGCCATTGCTTCACCCATCAGTGACGCTTGGCATGATAATTGATGCAGACTTGACGGATTCGCAGCGTGATGCAGTCCTTTACCGAAATGCCAAGTATTTGTTTGGGATTTGAGAAAAAACGCCCCGATGAATTAAATGTGGCAAGCAATTTTTAGGAGAGTTATCAGTTGAATGTAAAGGTAATTGTTAAGTCGCCAGAATAACTCGCTTTTGAGCGATGTCTAAACTGTAAATGACGCATTAGGTAAGAGTCACAAAAATTTTGTTCGGAGCTAAAGTCCCTTATACATGCCTGTTTTGCTGCTTTGTGGCAGACTTTGAATCACTGTTGAGGGAATTATGCAGTTAGCTTGTTTTACGGAGCAAATAGCAGTCCAATAAAAGAACGAAGTTTGCGTTGTAGGGATGGATGAAGTCTGACAGAAAAAAATGAGCATTCGTGTAGCTGCCCCTACATTCAACTGATGCTATATCATAACCAAATGTAGCGTTGCAATTTGTTTCCGACAGCAGTCTAAAAATGTCGCCTACAAGTGGCGAAGCTGCAATTGGCGTGGTTATCACAAATGTTGAGTTGCGAAGCCTGCCAAAGAAATTGCTGAAAAAGAGAAATTATGGCGGATTAAAGCCAAATTCAATCTCGCAACTTCTATGGCGAATAATTTTGTGGCAAGGCTTTCATGCAGCTTGGAGTTGCAGAATGAGTGTGATTTTAACCACAGAGGGGCGATTCTTGAGTTGCCAGAGTTTGGTCATCTAAGTGGGAAGCGGTTAGGGACCATTACGGGTAGTTATAAATCCCAAAAAGTCAATGAAGATTGGCTTTTATCGCATCCAGGAGAATGCGAGGAAAAGCCGTTAAAACGCCGACTTTCGCCTCATAAACACCAAAGGGTGTTATTACGGGGAAGGGCATTATGTTCTTAAAACATAAGTGTGAGGCTTAAGCTGGTGGAAATCGCGCCCGGTTTATTTGCACATTTTGACCATTAAAGTGCAAATTTGCGAGGGTGAAGCGGATGAAACAATTAAAAGTCACTTTGGAAACAATTACACCGCTATTCTTAGGGGGTGCAAATCCCAGAGGCGACCCTGAACTTCGTGCCCCTTCCTTTCGTGGAGTCATGAGGTTCTGGCTGAGGGCGCTTTTGGGCGGTGTTGTGGGCGATAATCCACAGGAAATCTTCAAGCGAGAAAGCGCTGTCTTCGGAAGCACCGAACACGCATCGCCCGTGGTTGTGAGGGTTAATCATCAGTTGCCGCAACCTGTCGGTTACTCTAAGTTGACCGCCAATAAAACGGGACTTGCTTATTTGCTCTTCAGCGCTCGTGGAACTCGCACTGAACCTGAACGGGAAGCTGTTCCTGCAGGACAAACTCTTGAACTCACATTCCAATTCCGTTCTGGCTCCCAAGATGATCTGTCTTTAAAAGCCGTTCTTGCTTCCTTGTGGCTTCTCACTCGCTTTGGTGGCGTT
>JANXAS010000048.1 GCA_025062195.1 Armatimonadota bacterium | reverse complement strand
CTGATACAAACCCACCTGTTAGGACGACAGAATTGTTGACGGTTTGGAGAAAAGGTTGCATGTAGAAGTGGATTCAATAAAGTCAAAGAGGCTACTACGCTATTGCTTCGTGGCTCGCTATAAACTGTGTCTTGGTAGGGTGCCCACGCCATAATAATTTTAAGATGGTGCAGCATCGTGTGAACCTTCTTAGCTGAACTAAAGGAGGGAACTGATGTGGTGCGTGAAGATGAATTTGAAAGCGCTGAGGCAGCTGGCAAAGGTGCAGTTGAACTCACAGCACAGGAGCGCTACGAAAACGAAATCGGTAAAAGACCATGCGGGCGGCTTAGAAGGGATGGCTATGTCCCCGCGGTTGTATATGGCGCATCAGTTAAATCGGTGCCCATCAAGCTCAAGATAATTGATGTAAAGCGCGCCTTTGGCGGGTTGCCTAAAATCGGCTCGGAAGTTACCCTCAAGGTGCAAACACAAGGTGGCGATATGACACTGAAGTGCATCGTGAAGGAGTTTCAAGTTGACCCACTTAGCCTGCAACTGCTCTCAATTGACTTCCACGCGATAGAGTGAGCCTATGTGAGCGCGATGGCATGTGCTCGTGAGGACTTTTTATCTATCAAACACCACTTCCATTTGGTGTTACGAGTTAAATCCGCTCGCATCAACTTGACCGCCGCAAGCCTCAGTATGAACATGTCTCGTTGCATCTGAAAAATGCTGGAGCATATTGGAAGCAAGCTGCATATGGCGACCTTGTATGCATCATAAGCATCATCGGTTGTCCAACGCTGTCAACAGGATTATTTTACTGGATGGGAGAGCATCCGCAGAGAACGGTGAGGTAGCAAAGCGATGGGATGGCTAAAGCGCATTTTTAAAAGGTCATCATTTCAGAGAGCAGATTATGCCATCATCGGTTTGGGCAACCCGGGGAAGCAATACGAGCGCACAAGGCATAATGTCGGCTTCATGCTGATTGACGAGCTGGCAAAGAGGTTAAATGCGAAGCTGCGCACGAGGCAATGCAACTCAAGATTAGCCATAGTGGATTTTAATGGCATTCATCTGCTGCTCGCAAAGCCGATGACATTCATGAACTTGAGCGGTGAGGCAGTTAAATGCATCGTGTGCCAATTTGGTCTGGCAACACAGCACTTGCTCATTGCGCTTGACGATGCCAACTTACCGCTCGGCAGGATACGCATAAGGGCAAGTGGCAGCCACGGCGGTCACAGAGGCATAAAGTCGGTCATTGAAGCGCTCGGAACGCAAGATGTGCCGAGGCTAAGAATTGGCATTGGTGCACCACCACCGAACATGGACTTAGTTAACTTCGTGCTCTCGCCATTTGAGCCACACGAATTGGATGTTATAAGGGGTGCAATTATGAGGGCTGCCGATGCTGCAATTGCTTGTGTCACAGACGGTCTTGAAAAAGCGATGAGCAAGTTCAACTTGTAGGACGATGGGTTAGAACACTTCGCACCGAATTCTTTTTCAGATATGTGGATTCTAACCCGCAATCGCCATGCAGCTGAATGTGGTAGCAACTGCCAAGCTGCACGCATCGTCGTCTTTACGGCGTTCTATGGGCTGACTGTCGCCCGCCAAAAACAGTGCTGACTGCACAAGTTCCAAACTCGCTAACTCGGGTTGCTAAATTGAGTGCAGACTCTCCTTGCATGCTCAAGATGGCGGACTTCATCAATGTCAAAGGCAAGCTCAGCAGCATCGGTCACCAAGACAAAGATGCGGCATTTAAGCATGTGCTCAGCCCTGCTCTTCAGCTCATCAATCGTGAGCAACCCAAATGGCATCTTGAGCAGTGTTTTCCAGCCGAGTATGCGAGCAAGCTGCCAAGGCTTCTTGCGGGCTGCTATTGCTGCCTTAGCCACTTCTGAAACACTGCCAAGTATGCGCCACCGTATCAGCATGCAATTGCCACCGGTAAAGATGCCATCGCGAAGCCTCACAAATGTCCGTTTGCACCCGATAAAGGTTCTCTCGTAAGCTGCCTTTGAAACGATGGGGTAAACGATGTCGGCGCCACTTGAAAGCCCATCCTCAACGAACGCGTCAAGCAATTCGCCGCGAAGGAATGGTGTATCTCCGGCGGCGAATAAAAGCATATCGCTTGGCTCAAGCAAGCTATTGATAGCGCAGTTGACATTCTCCCACAGTGAGCCAGCGTCATGAACAAGGTGAATTCGCTGATCACTTAAGTTCAAAATGAGCTCGCCAAGTTGGGGTTGCGTTACAACAACTATGTTTCTAACGGTGATGGCGTCATGCATCGCTTTGATGACGCGAAGAAGCAACGGCTCACCACATATGTTCACAGCGACCTTTGAAAGCACATTTTCAGCTCTTGCCACATCATCGCCAACTCCGCCAGCGAGAACAATAGCATCAATTGAATGAGCCATGGTGCGCACAGTCTATCACCTCTTAATGCGCTCGCACTTCTTTTCTTTGCCGCCAGCATGCTACGATAAACGATGCCGTGCGGGAGCCAATTTTGTGGCATTATGAATGCGCAGCCAAAAAGGCAGCGCTGAGTTATAGCTCAGATGATGACTTTTTGATGCTACGATTTTTAAAATCATGCTACAACTTCAGCCGCAGCCGATTCTTTGGCGTTAAAGCAATGAGCAAACTGCAAACGGCAGTGGCGCATAAAACACCCACAAATCTATCGGGCGAAGCTATTGCCAAACCAAAATTTATCATGTGGCGGGGCTGTCGTCCGGGTCAAAAAGAAATCACAAAGCAGGTTTGATGCCATTTGAGGGACTCTCGCCGTCAAGAGAGGGCACTAATTGTAATTGCCAACGGCAATAGGCTAAAGCTCATAGCACGGATCGGAAAAGAAATCACAAATAAAATTTTCAGCGAAGAGCGTTCACATCGTTCAAAATCGCCGGCAGCAAAGTGGCTGCATCCGACTTCAATTTCAGGGTGATTGACGATGAGGTTTTTTTCTCCTTGTGGCATTTGCTCACATTGCAGGCGCAGCGCTTTTATCCTTGCAGCCTTTCTCCTCACCTGCTCTTGCGTGCATGGGTTGTGAGATGCTTAACCATCCAGGTTGTGTCGTGGCTTTTTCTCCCGATAGGAAACTGCTGGCATCAGCCAATGCATATAAACGGACAAAGCGAGGAATCGTGTTCGGGACAACGGTGAAGATTTGGCGAGTGCCGAAGTTGAACCTTTGAAAGCAACTACCAGAGGGGCAGCAGGTCTACGGCATTGCTTTTTCGCCCGATGGCAAGCTGTTAACTCTCGGCGGAAACAAAGCAGCTGTCTCCCTTTGTAAGTTGCCGGATTGGAAAAGAGTGAAGCGGCTTAAAATTAACAAAGCCACGAAGCAGCGCGGAGCAAACAATTGCATTCGCAGCCTTGCATTTTCTCCCGATGGGAAGTTGCTTGCAGCGGGAACAAGAGATGGTGAAATTTACCTGCGGGAGTTACCCAAAGGGAAATTGGTCTTCATCTTTTCAACTAAGAAGGGAATGATAGGCACGATCGCCTCCGTCGCTTTTTCCTCTGACGGCAAAAGGTTAGCAGCACTATCGTGTGGTCGATTGTTTCAAATTTGGCAGGTGAGAAAGAGGCAACTGTTGTGGGAACGGGAGTATGATGTTGTGAATTGTTTTCAGATTGCCTTTTCTGCTGATGGGCGGAAAGCTGTGGGGGCGGGTTATTCATTTCTCGTTTGTGATGCATCTAATGGTAAAGTCGTTTTCAGTAGCCATCCTGGCGACTGCTACTCGCCACCTGGCGGAATTTCCTCTGACGGGAGTTATGTGGCAGTGATTACCAACCTAAATACAAGCGTCAAAGTTTGCCGGACATCCGACCTTAAAGAAGTGTGGCAATGTGAAAACCACTTGTTGAAGTTAAGGCTTAAGCTATTCCGGTGGGCTATGGCGATTGAAGAGCGTTTGGATTTTCCAGCAACCAAATTGTTCCCTACCCCAAATGCTCGCTTCGCTTTTAGTTTCGCCCTCCCTCGCGACAAAAAGTGGCTGGCATGTGGCTTTGACGACGAAAGCATCCGGATATGGTCTCCATAAAGTAGAGCAAGACAGTTTTCAAAGCTGACAAAAGGCGGCATTGCCCCTTCCGTGAGATGGCTATTTGAAACCATAATTAGAGTTACGCAGCTTGTTTTGTTCCGTGAGGCGAAAGAGGGTCTTACAGACAATACTGACTAAAACGAACGGTGCATTTCACACCGCGTAACTACTGAGATATTTAACCACTGTAGGGGGAAAGGTGGGGCACTGCGTTTTTTATGGTGTGTTTCACACACGCCGTCTTTCTGCTGGCACAGTCAAATCCTCATCACCTTTATCATCATTTGTGGTGCTCGCTTTATTTTGGCAAGCCAAGCAATCTCTGAATCCTTAGGATGAGGTGAGAAGGATGCAAGATGAAGTGAACAAGGAAGCGGTGATTAAAGCGCTGCGCAGTGTGATAGACCCAGAACTGAGGCGTGATATAGTCAGTGCGGGCATGGTCAAAGATGTGCAAGTTGATGGCGGAGTGGTTAAGTTCACGCTTGAGTTGACGACGCCCGCATGTCCGTTGCGTGACTACTTGGTAACGGCTGCAAGGCAAGCTGTTGAAAGGTTGGATGGCGTTAAGCAAGTTGAGGTAAATGTAAGTGCGAGAGTCCCTCAGCAAGCCCGTAAGAGAGAGCTTATTCCGCTGGTCAAAAATGTGATCGCAATAGGCAGTGGGAAAGGTGGCGTCGGAAAAACCACTGTGACAGTTAATGTATCGGTCGCCCTATCGCAAATGGGCGCAAGAGTTGGTTTGCTTGATGGCGACATCTACGGACCGAATGTCCCAAAGATGATTGGCGTATATGGGCAGCCGAAATTCGTCAGCGGCAAAATATTGCCTCTAAGCGCGTGGGGATTGAAAGTTATGTCCATCGGCTTCTTCATTGAGCAAGATGTCCCAGTCATCTGGCGCGGACCGATGCTTCATAGAGCTGTTGAACAACTCCTTGGCGATGTTGACTGGGGCGAACTTGACTATCTATTCGTTGACCTTCCGCCTGGGACTGGCGATGTCCAGATAAGCCTCTCACAGCTTATCGAGCTTGGCGGGGCTGTTGTAGTCACCACACCACAGGATGTTGCACTCTATGATGCACTCAAAAGCGTTGCGATGTTTGAAAAGACAAACACGCCAGTCCTTGGCATAGTTGAAAATATGAGCTACTTCATCTGCCCACATTGTGGACAACGAACTGACATCTTTCCAAGAGGCAACATTGAAGAGGAGTGCAAGAGGAGAAATATACGCTACCTTGGGGCTATACCAATTGCACCGGAGGTATCCCAAGGCAGTGAAGCTGGAAAGCCAATTGTTATGAGTGAGCCAAACTCCAAAGCTGCAATCGCATTCTATGAAGTTGCAAAGCAAATAGCAGCCTCAATAAGTGTTGCAGCTCTATCGCCATGACGATTAACGGGCTACAATGCGATCGCAACCGTTGAGATTGAAGTTGAAGGGAGGGAGAGCGATGGCAAAATGGTTCTTAAGTGGGTGGTTGTTTGTAGTGTTATGGCTTCTTTACTTGCCCGTATTGGGGCAAGAGCAAAACCCTGTAACGAACGGTGGTTTTGAAGAGTTGGGACCTGATGGCTTCCCAGTAGATTGGGCGCCAGTTGGCGAGACGGTGGTAGTTAGTAGGGATGCTCACAGCGGCAAATATTCCTTGCGCATGGTGCGCACACAAAAAACGAAAACTGTTGAGACGGGACTGAACCGTGCTTGGCAACCTCACAGTGGTCAACGAGGGGCAATGCTTTCCCAGCTTAAGGGCGGCATATTGTTTTGGTATAAAGCTGTCTCAGCCTACGAAGGCACGCAACTAAACATCTACATCATTCCGATGAGTGCCCGTCCACTTGAGGACACTGGTGAGCCGAGAGCCGTCTTTACCGTGCCGGCACATCACATCGGCGATGGGAAATGGCATTTGGGAGCACTAAAGTATGACTACACAGGTAACCCGAAAGTGAAGTGGGTGCATGTTGCAGCGCGCATTGTGGGGCGAGCTGGCGAACTGCTCCTTGACGATGTGAAATATGTTCCCCAAGTTGGTCCCTGGGTTCTATTGAAAGAGGTGGGCTTAGAAGAGGACACTAAAAGCCCGGGCTATCGTTGCACGGTGAGGGCAAAGGTAGTCAACATCGGTGATGCGCCACTGCTTCAAGGTAGTGTGCTTTTGGGGGTGAGCGAAGGGCTCCGTGTAATTGGAGAAGCTAAACAGTCTCTTCCTCATCTTCCACCTGACGAAACTGCCACATTAAAATGGACTGTTGTTGGCGAGCGCAAGAAAGCCAGTGCTTTTATTGTGAATCTGCGTGCAGGAGAACAGGATGATGCGCTAACATTGCCTTATCGCCCCGAACTTCAACTTCTCATGTTAGAGCCAGAACAGTTCATTATTTCGCCGCAGGATGAAGTTATCCTTCGCTGTTGGCTGCAAAACAGCGGTCATGCCTTTGTCACCGACTTAGAGGCTACCATTGAGGTGGATGGGCTTGCGGTTTTGGACGGGCTGACAAAGCGCCTTTCTCTCTTAGCCCCTCAAACCAAGACGAGCCTTAATTGGAAAGTTCGCTTGAAAGAATTGCGTCCGGTTACTGCTCGCGTTGAGGTGAAAGCAGGCAATGCCCAAGGCGGACGCGTTGAAACACGACTTTTAGCCACTCAACCTTTCCCAACTTTGCTAGCCCACCCTCGCTTTGGAACGGAAGTAAAGGGCAACTACGCACTGCTCTGCAACGATAAAGTGCGCCTTATTTTCACACGCAATCCATTTGGCTTTGGCATCGCCGAACTTCAGGCGAATCAAGAAAACAAATGGATTAAAGCGGCTCGTATGCCATTCTTAGCTCGCATTGTCACCCAAAGCGAGCAAGGTGAGCGCTATGAACTGCCTCTTTACGCCCGCGATGCAGAGCCATTTTTGGAGGGTAAGAACGCTGGTTTGCGTTTTCGGGCACAGGAACGGGATAAGGACGCAGCACAGTGGGAATTGATGGCAGAATTCCGCCTGCAACCCAACGAGACCATTATCACCGCCTGCTACTCCCTGCGCTGCGACAGAGCAAGAAAACTTTTGGCATTTGAAGGTCCCATGCTTTATGTTGGCGAAGGCAGTTTCGGAAAGCGCAAACAGGAGGCTATTTTCCCCGGACTTGAATGGCTGATCAACGATGAGGTCTCTTCCAGCGACTTGGACATTGCCCGTGACCATCCCGACCGAGTGCGCTATGTGCCCCACCCTCACAAAATAACCGTCCCTGCAATCGGAGTTTATGTTGATGGGCTGACAGTCGGTCTGCTTTGGGATGTCCATCAAAAATGGGACGGGAAGAACGACCGCCCAGCGGTTGTTTTTGCCTCCCCCGACTACTTTGAGGGGCGTAATGCCCATCTCATGGGGCTGTTTTTGCCATCGGTGCCAAGATGGGTGCAGGAGAACCGCCGTGAAGCCAGCCAGCCTTACGAGTGGGATGGAAAGACGCCGTTGCGTTTGGAGGCAGAGCTATTGATTGATGGACAAGCCACTGATGCTTTGACAGCCATTGATGTCTGGCTGAAGCGACGAGGCATACCAGAACCACTCCCTTACCCACGAGGCTCTCTTGAGGCTGAAGTCACTTTCTCCATGCGAGGCTACCTTGAAGGGCTTTGGATTCCTGAAACAAAGCAGTGGTGGACATCAAAGCGTGGGCATCCAATTATATCCCGTCCTGCACGCCCCCAAAATTTCCTTTACGACCTTTGGATGGGGACAATACTTGCAACTGATGCCGATATTCGCCGCCGTTGTGCGGAGAGATTGCAAGATATGGGAGCATTGATCCCCGTTGCTGAGGATTGTGGGTTACAAAGGGCTGGACCTTTTGGTGTCCTTATCAGGGGTTTCCTTCCTCGCGTTGCTTCCCTTTTAGCGAGCCAAGGTTCAGAAGGTGAGTGGCGCTTTGATGCCGACCGTAAGGATACGGGTGTTTTCAAGGGCATGGATTATCACCTCTTGGGACCTGACAATGCAGTTGAAGTGGGCACTTGTGCCCGAAATGCTTATGAAGTGCTTCGTTTTGCCCGCCTAACTGGGGACGAAATAGCTTTGCAGGCGGGCGAAAAGGCTTTGCGCTTTATGGAGCAATTTTCAGTGCCCCGTGCTGCTCAGGTTTGGGAGATCCCCGTCCACACCCCGGACATACTCGCTGCAGCCGATGCAGTGGATGCTTACATTGAGGGCTATCGTGCCACAGGGAAGCAGCGTTACTTGGAACAGGCTATTCGTTGGGCAAGATGCGGCTTACCCTTCCTTTATGCTTGGAATGCACCGGATTTGCCCTTCATGCGCTATGCTTCCATACCCGTATTTGGCGCCACATGGTTTAAAGGGAGCTGGTTTGGGCGAGCGGTGCAGTGGAACGGCTTGCGCTATGCCTATGCTGTGTGGAAATTGGCTCAAGAACTCAAAGCTTTGGGCGACAAACCTTACGAAGTTTCCCGTTTAATTTCCGTGCCTGCCCGTTTACCTAATCAGCCAAATAGGCAACTCCCCGACTTTTACCTTGATTATCGCACTTGGGAACGAATAGCCGAAGGCGTCACCGTTAGCGCATGTCATCAACAGGAAACCGATGGTGAAGATGTGGCTCTTTGGCCCGATGCTATTAGCGCTATTGATGGGCGTAAGGTGAAATGGGTCTTTGCACCGCGCCAGATTTTGAAGAATCTCTACGCCTTCTTAGGGCGCAATGAGGAACCCAAGACTTTCACCCTTCGTCTGGATGGTGTGCGCATTCCCATCTCCTCTGGTGGTATCGTTGAGAAGGCTAATCTGGAGCGCAAGGAGTTGCATTTTGTGATATTCTTCCCTAAGGGTCAGCCCGGCTTCGTGCTCCTTCCAACTGCAACAGCGCCAACTGAGGTCACCGCAAATGGGCGGCAGCTTGCCCGAGTGAAGACCGAAGAGGAACTTCGTGATAAGGAAGGATGGTTCTATGACGCCGGCACCCAGATGCTTTCCATTCGTTCCCTCCAAGATGGGCACCAAACCTTTCTGGTGCGCCCATTTTCATTGGTGAAGTCAATTAGGCTCCTCCCAGACATCAGAGAGGACATTAGGTTTAACTTTGACGCTAACTTGGAGGGATGGATAGCAGCTAATGATGTTACCAACCTGCGTGTGGAAAGCGGACAATTAAAAGGGCACATAACTGGCAATGACCCATACCTAATTCGCCCACTGTTGCGAGTGCCACCAGATAAGGTCAAGAGGATAAGAATTCGTCTTCGGACGACAGTCAACGGCAACGGTCAATTCTATTGGGCAACCGAAGCCTCACCCAATTTTGCCGAAGATAAAGTGATTCGGTTCAGCATCAAGCCCGATGGAGAGTTTCACGATGTCATTCTTGATGTTAGCGCCCATCCTCTTTGGAAAGGTCACATTATTACTGCCATACGACTTGACCCTAATAGCATCGCTCCAAATAGCGAGTTTTCATTGGAGGAAATTCGGGGAGAATGAAGGAAAATAATCAAAACATAGCTCGGTGAGACAAAATTGCAACTCACTTATTGTCACAAACCGGTCGGCTAATCATAAGCTATGTCCATAACTGCTGAGTAAAACATGATAAACCGCCAAGAATTAGCAATTGAATTTAGAAAGTTTTCGCCGACTAAAGTCGGCGCTAAGGGAAGCTTGTCATCAACTACGGACTAAAATCCGTAGCATGGTTGGAACAAAAGGGGCTATAGCTACGGAAGAAGAGGAAGGAAGTAGCCGAATTCGCAAGAATTCGGGAAAGAGAAGAAAATAAACCGCGCTACTGACTTTAACCATTGGTTGATGACGAATGATGACAAATTAATGAGCGCCGAATTCATTCGGCGAAAAATTTCCTTGGAGGGCATGGCTACTGCCCTGCCGAAAATGGCTGAAGATCAGGACGAAAAGTTCGGCTTACATTTGCGAAGTGATGGCAAAAGGTGAAATGGGACAAAAAATCCAAAGGATAGTCTCTCTGAAAATTGGTCTTTAATGTTGTAAAGCATCACAGATTTGTGAAAGGAGGGATTAGAGAATGTTGGAGTTGGTTATCAGGTGGACTCACCTTTCAGTTGACGGCGAAACATGCTCACGATGTTCGGAAACTGGGAAGGAATTGGCAATTGCTGTTGAAGCTTTGCGCAAAACCCTTTCACCACTGGGAATCAGAGTTGTTTTCGAGGAAGTTGAAATCACAAATGAGGAGTTTTCTCGTAACCCACTCAGGTCAAACGAAATTTGGCTTAACGGTAAACTTTTGGAAGAGTGGCTTGGTGCGAGGACAACCCAGACTCAATGCTGCAATGTCTGCGGTGATGAAGAATGTAGGGCTTTAGAGGTTGATGGACAATTGCATGAAGTCATAACTTCTGAATTGGTTATCAAGGCTGGCTTGATTGCTGCTTCTAAGTTGATCAGCGCAAGTGGGTGTTGCTGTTCGGGACAACCTTCTTGCTGTGACCGAGAGCCAGATCAACAGCAAGGATTTCCCCTGCCGTCTAAATAATCCGAATTTTTCGGCAAGATAGTAGTCCTACCTTCCGAATTTCGGTCAGGCAGCAGCCTGACCCTACGATGCACAAAAACTTTGTAGCAAAGAACGCACCCCTTTTGGGGAATATTTTAGGCATAGCCAGCTTGTTCTTTCTGCAACTTGTTGTGTGGCATACTAAAATTTCGCTGCCAACAAGAGCAACCCTACATTGTAATAGTTTTTGTCGTTTCGTAATTCAAACGATACTCATGCTACTTTAGCTTTTTGAAACGATATAAAATGGCATAATGTGACTTGAGAAATAGTTGCCACATACAAGTTTATTTCTGCCCCAATTTATAATGCAAATCTGCAAAATCCATATACCTTTCCCAATCATACTCAGTTAGTGCGTGTCTACCTGAGCGAATATGATATCCAATTCTTCCCATCACTGGGGTATCAAGCGGCGGCATATCCTCGGTCGGGAGTCCATCAGTTTTTAGGAGTTTATAAACTGGATCAGCAGCTTTTGCGGCAAGGAATTCCCCCCTCGGATCTGCCCATAAATCTTCGTCAGCACTTGCAATGTAAACTGGTCGTGGGGCAATCAATGCAATGAGCATATGTTGATCAAATGGAAGCTCATCCTCTTTATCATTGTAACGCTTGAAATTATCGCAAAACCAATGAGGAAAAGCCTTATTTATCAGTGCGACTGTTTCCCCGTATCTCCTTCGGCTTAATGCAGCGCCGCCGCAGCCTGAATTGTTTGATATAACGATGGCAAATCTTTCATCCTGAGCTCCTGCCCAAAGAGCAGTCTTTCCGAGACGAGAGTGACCCAAAACAGCGACACGCTTTGAGTCAATCTCCTTGTCTGTTTCAATGTAATCCATAGCCCTACTTAATCCCCATGCCCAAGCGCTAATTGCTCCCCATGCATCCTGCGGACGCTTCTCACCAAATAAGTGGTCAAATGCCTGAAAAACACCGTATTTAAATGAGTCGGGGAAATCTGGAGCTATATCACAATAATGTGCTGTAGCAATTCCATAACCTCTTGACAATATTCTCCTAACTGGAAACGCTTTTGCATCGCTACCACGGGACTCTTCGGGGGGTATTATCAGCTTTTTAGCTTTGCGGTCCCATATTGGTTTAATTTTAATTCCAGGGTCGTCACAAATAGCATGATTGCCGTTAAAGTTTAACAAAAGGAAGACTGGCACAGGTTTAGGGGCTGCGTTGGGCAAGTAAATTAGCAAATCCATGCTATGACCGTTTGTTTCTCCAGTGAAGTAAATTCTTACTTGCTTTCTTGTAGCATTACCCTCTAATGCATTTCTATCGCAGTCAATTATTTCAAATTTTAAATTTTCACTTTTATCAATTGGGACTTTTCCATACATATATGTCCGAAATAGCTCAAGTATCTCGGGACGCCGCTTCTTCCACCATATCTCCGGAGAGGTTACTTTAGTCCCATCAAGGCAAATAAGTGGGTCAGGAAGGGTATAATTAGGCACTTTTGCCTCATCGTAAATGACATGTGGCTGTTTTTCGCTTAATGTCCTGACCAAATCCGGATTTGGTTGCCATCCTCCCTTACCCTCGGGAGTTTGAAGCAATGTAACGACCAAAAGCATTAACATAACACTCACCTCTGGAGCCATTTCGGTAAAATGGAAATATTTTAAAATTTTATGGCAATTTTATCCTCCTAAGGGTGGTAGTTCCTCCGAGATATACCTCCCCGTTTGAGAATGCTAATGGACCACCAATATTTAGCCGTCCCACAGGTTGAATGCTTCCATCTTTTGGTTCAATGCGCACAAGCACATTTTCAATAAAAGTCCAAACTTTCCCATCGGGTCCTAAACGAAAGTCCCAAGGTTCTTGCTGATTTGAACCGATCGCCACTGGCAATGGAAATGGCAAACGATGGCTATAAACAATCCGGGGAAAGTTCACATCAACCAAGTAAAGTATGCTTGATCTTGGATCTTCGGGATTTTCTGTCCAACCCATGACAAGACTGCCACCAACACTGACTATAGGTCCAGTGCCTCTTGCTCTTGCTACAGGCTCAAATTTTCCAACCAATTCCATTTTCCTCGTATCAAAAAACAAAAGCGCACCCTGTTCGGGCTTTGGCTTTCCTAAGACCGGATCGTTGACTGCTTTCGTGGAAATAACCAAGATTTCGCCATTATTGACCGGAGCAATGTGAGTGATTTGGTAATTGCTAAATGGCCTCCAAATCCCACCAAATTCCCCAGTTTTTGGGTCATACCAAGCTAATCCGCCACATTCCCCGTTCCGTATCCATCGTCCACCAAAGTAAATCTTGCCATCGGCTCCCACGGCAGCCGCATACATCTTGTGAGTTCCTGCCAAATTTATTGAACCCATATAAAATAAACGCCTTGGGTTAGCTTTAGGATCATCATCACTTATTAAACGACCTTCAATGATTTTTCCGGTTGTCCACGGCGAAGATGGGTCAAAAACATACAAAGGCGAGTTTGGATATCCACTCATGTAAATCTTGCCCATGAAGAAAGCGGTGGAATAATGACTCAATTGGCACTTTCCAAGATGAACAGCTTTGTTTTCCTTGGGGTCATAAATGAAATTTCCCAAATATGCCCCACAAGTCCCAAATAATCTGCCATCATGCATTTCCCTAAGACGGTATATGCTCTGTGGATAAAGTGGCACTTGATACCGATAGCGCTTCCATTCGTAGCTCCCTTCCTCAGATATGCGAACCCAAATTTCAGCCCATCCATCTGCGTCCGGATCAACAAAATCGGCTTTTATTTCCGGTTTTTTCGGGAATTTTATTAATCCCTCCATTTTCCCCCAAGGTGGTGTTTCATTGGCGCTTTTCATCGGAATTAACTTACCTTCATAAAGCCAATAGCGTTCGGTTTGTTTGCCCTCGCCTCTTGTAACAGTAGCAACACACCCATCATGCCTTTGAGATACCCCAATATACCCACCAACTGGTTCAGTCTCTGCCAAAACACTCCATTTTCTTTTTTCCCTGTCAAATGCGATAAGATACCATGGAATCTTTCCGCTTGCAATGTAAATGTATCTGTCATCCGCTCCACCCGAATAGCCCCAGCAGGGATTTGGCGCATGGCTTGGACCTATTGACCCATAAAACTCCACTTTTAGCGTATCTGGGTCAATTTGTGCGGCAGCAGCAGTTTTACTCGGATGCTGCCCAATAGCATAAATTTTTCCGTCTGTTCCCAAGACCAGAGGATGTGTCTCTCCGAGAAGTTCGTCTGGCATTTCAACCGCGTTTAGCTTTAGCTCGTTTTTTGCGGGATCGTAGATGCAAATTTTCTGCCGAAGACGATTGTCAAGTATGGAGATAAACAATTTTCCGTTTGGCGCAATAACTGACGGGCAAAGGTGAAAATTCCAGCCACGATCTGTTTTGACAATTTTTTGCGAATTTTCGCCCAAATCTATGATAACAATCGTATTTGGACCTCCATACTCGGGAAAGTATATCTGCAGCAAATCCCAAGTCTTGTTGTCAGGATTCGGAGCCATAAGCAACATGCCTACACGGGTTGATTTAACCGGCTCGCAAATATTTTCGGTTACAAGCATACGAGCTTTCTCAAGTTCGGTCTTTAGTGTCTCAAGCTGCGCCACAGCTTTGAATTGCGTCCCGCTAATCATTAAAATAGCGAGGGTAATTATCAATATAAACATAGGTCTCACCTCACTATAGCGCTTACATCAATCACATACATTTGTCGACTGCCCTCATGAGCCGAATCAATACAGATTTGATTACCGCTTGGACTCCAGCGCGGATGGAGGTCACAGCGAATTTCCCCAACCAATTCCGGCGGCGAGAAAAACATCCCAATATCACGCCTAATATTTTCCGAAACTTTGAAGAGAATTAAATTTCGCATGTTTTTCTTGTCCGGATATGTATCGGTTAAAATCCAATCTCCATCCGGAGAAAATGAGCAATGTCCGTCAGCAGTAAGAATCCCATCGCCCAATACTTCAAAATGTCCCTCTTTATCCGTGAAAATAAAATACTTGTCTCCGATGCCATATCTCCTTGCCCATGCAAGAATACGCTTGGAATCTTTCCAATCAAAGTGGGAAACCATATCATGGTCTGAAACACAATAAATGTCGGTTCCATCAAGATTTGCAGTAAACATCCGCGTTAAAAAGCCCTTTTTCCCCTCTGGAGACCACCGGTGAAGAAAGATAAAGCGAGTATTGTCATGATTCACTAAAAGATGAACGAACCAATGCTTTGCGCTTCTCATGCTTTCTTTCGGATTAAGGCGGGCAATTTGAGCAATAGATATTATCAACTTAAACTCACCAGTTTTAATGTTCATCAAATAAATTCCGTCTTTTTCAGGGTGAGGGTCGTTTTCCCAAGGATCCGGTATGCCAGAATACCCATATCCCGGATAGCAATGATGTAGACGAGAAAAGCTCAAAGTCACCGCAAATCTCCCATCACGAGTCAGAGCGTAAATTGGGCATGGCAGGGTGTATTTCTCCCCGGTTTTTATATCTAAAATTCTTGACACAAACCTATCGCCATATCTATCGTTGTAGATAACTAATCTATCTGGCGCATTAGGCATCCACTGTAGCATACACCCCTGCTGCCAGTTCCAAGCTTTTGTTTCAGCAATTGCCATATTTTTGCCATTTTTCAGGTCAATTAACAAAATAGTGGCTACATCTTCAGCAGTTGGCGGTCTATCCATGAAATCGGTTTCAAGAGAAAGCAAATAATTTTCTGTTTTATCCCATGGTGTTTTGTCATAGTAGCCAAAGAAATGATGTTTTGGTCCTTTAGTCACACGATATATCGCAACCTCTTTAGCAACTTCACACTTTGTCTCTTTCATCTTTGCTTCTCCCCCTTTTGCTTCCTGCGAAACGCACCATCCCAAACCAAAAACAGCCAAATTTTTGATCGATTTTAACAAATCTCTTCGGGTCATTCATGCTGTTCCTCCGGATTTACTCCGTTTGGTTGATAATGCTTTGGAACCCCCACTCTTTCTGCCCATATTGAAACTCCGACCGAGATGCTCAAGACAATGAACACAAATCCGAGTGCTATTTCCACTGGCATTTTATAAAACTCACTAATAAGCATTTTAATCCCAATAAAAACCAAAATAACGGCTAATCCCTCATCAAGGTAGCGAAATAGGCGTATTAATCCTTCAAGCAAGAAGTATAGAGCGCGGAGCCCTAAAATAGCGCAAATATTTGATGTGAACACAATAAATGAGTCGCGAGTTATTGCAAAAATTGCGGGGATTGAGTCAATAGCAAAAACAATATCAGTTGTCTCAATAGCTAAGAGAGTTATAGCTAATGGCGTCAATATAACGCGGGAGCCTTGACGGATAAAGAAATAATGTCCATGATAACTTTGAGTAATTGGCAAAAAACGGCGTGCTATTTTCAGGACCGGGTTGCGTTGCGGATCAAATTCATGTTTTCTTCGGCGCAGAAGTTTTACCCCCGACACGATGACGATTGCACCGAACACATAAACAATCCAGTGAAATTTCTTGAGCAAAGCAGCGCCAGCCAAAATAAATGATAAGCGCATAACAATTGCCCCTATAATTCCCCAAAACAAAACTCTGTGGCGGTATTCTGGTGGAACAGCGAAATAATTGAATATTACGGCAAAAACAAAGATATTGTCGGCAGAGAGAGCCTTTTCCACTAAATAGCCGGTAAAGAACTCAAGTGCTTTGGTTTTCCCCTGCCAGATCCAGACAACAATGTTTATTATCAGTGAAATTACCACCCATATTATGCTCCAAATAGCTGCCTCTCTTATTGATAAAACATGTGCATGCCTGTGAAATATACCTAAGTCTATCAAAAGCATGATAATTACAAACAGTATAAATATTCCCCATGCAACTATCGTGATGTCCATCCAACCTCACCAGCCAAATTTGGATAGAATCACACTGAATGATACAAACTGCGTAATCATCGGAAATTTCACGCTCGTGCAATCCAAACTGTCATCGCCCCTTTAGCCCTGTTTGCCCAAGCAAAGTATGGGATAGCTACGAAACTAACGGGACGAATATGCTTCTCAATTGACCTTAACGGTTGGTAAATTTCATTTTCCCAGCGCTTCAACTCAATTGCAACACCCTCTCCCTGAACGGCAATAACTGGCAAGTCAGCGATGCTCTTTGAAATGGTTGTTAACGCTCGGTCTGTCATCGCTGCAATGCACCAAACATCCGCTTCAGGGTTGTCAATTTGCTCAAGGCAATAAACGATCGGACCTCGTTGAATTGCAACGCGACCGCCGTTAGATTCAACGAACGGGTGGCAAAAGACATATTCTGCAGGCATCTCAAGTGATATGTGAATTGTATCTGTTTGTATCCACTCGCGTTGAACAGCTGCGAAAGTGCCGGGGGCAGCGTCAATGGTTTTACCTTTGACTTTGACAGTTGCTTTTGGACACCATTTTGGAATTCGCAAACTCACAGCAAAGTTTACCGGCTTTCCCGGTTGAACTTGCAGCTCAATTTCGCCATTCCAAGGATAATCAGTGCGTTGAATTAGCGTTATAGGAACACCTTTGAAACTGAGCGTTGCAGTGCTTTCGGCATAAAGGTTTACAAAAATTCCATCATCGCTGATGGCGTAAAGGAAACTTTGAACCATTGGAAACAGTCGCGCAATATTTGGCGGGCAACAAGCGCATTCAAAGAAAGGTTGGCGGCGATGATGACCTCGGTCAGCAAGTGGGTTGACATAGAAGTAGGATTTGCCATCTAAGCCTATGCCCGAAAGTGCACCGTTAAACAACGAACGCTCAAGGACATCAACGAAGCGAGACTCACCTGTCAACAAGAACATACGCCACTGCCAAAGTATGTTAGCGATGGCAGCACAAGTTTCGGAATAGGCTCTCTCGTTCGGCAACTCGTAATCGCGCCCAAAGGCTTCACCTTCATATCGTGCCCCACAACCTCCGGTCACATAGATTCGCTTTTCCGTCAAGTTGCGCCACATCCGTTGCAATGCTTGCATCAACGCTTCATCGCCAATTTCGGCATAAAGGTCGGCAGCGCCAGCGTTTAAGTAAAGTGCACGAACTGCGTGACCCGTAACCTCGTCAAGTTCACGGAAAGGTTTGTGGTCTTGGTGGTAAGGCGAACCACCAATGCGTTTGCGACCACGAACATCAATGAAGAAGCGGGCAAGTTCCAAGTAACGCCTTTCGCCAGTTTCTCGGTAAAGTTCCACCAATGCCATTTCAATTTCTGGGTGACCATCAGTTTCTTCCTTTTTGCCCCACCCGAAAATCTTATCAATCAAGTCAGCAAAGCGAGTTGAGACTTTGAGCAATCTTTCATCGCCAGTTACCCGGTGGTGAGCAACCGCTGCTTGGAAAAGATGACCGGCGCAATAAAGTTCGTGCATATCACGCAAATTCGTCCAACGCTGTTTTTTTCGCTCAAGCGAGAAGTAAGTGTTCAAGTATCCATCCTCATCCTGCGCAGCTTCAATTTCTGGGATTACGCGGTTGATCAACTCGGCAACTTTGGCATTGTGTTGGACAGCCAACGACCAAGCTGCCGCTTCAATCCACTTGTAGACATCGCTATCGTTGAAGTAAAGCCCACGAAATTCGCCCAAAACTTTGCCAGAAACTCGCCTGAAATTGTCAATCCTTCCGGTGTGCTCAAGCAATTCGTATTGTGTTGGCAAGGTCACTTCTTGAAGGGCAGCTAACCTCGGTTGCCAGAAGCGATCGCGCAATTTGACCGCATTGATAGGTATTGGTCTTAACTTTGCGTGTGGGCTTTTCATTGTATCAGCGACAATTCCGCGGGCATTCATCTCCTTCCCACCCCCGTTCCACTTTCGCGCTGCTAACCAACCCACACTCGCCCCAATTGCTAAAGACCGCAAAAACTCGCGCCGTTTCACAAGCATCACCTTATTTTGTTTTCTAAGTGCCAGAAAAAATTTTATCGCTTCTAAGCCGCTCTTATAATCTTGTGCAGCCAGACTGCCATCCATCACTGCAAACTGAGGCAATAGCAATACGATTTATCAGCGATGTCGGGGTTCATACCGCTTTCAAAAGTCAAGTTAGCATCCAATCTCCGTAGCATTGCGGCTTGCCTGCGACGCTCGTTCAAATAGATCGCTACCATCCAACAATGCTACAGGGTGAGAGCTTCTGTCGTTTTGGCACACTTCTTAAGCCTTGCATGTGGCGGACTCGCCAGACGAGCGTTTATTCTTGTGCTATTTCATCTTTGACTAATTACGGCGCCATGCGAGTATGCAAAAGCGCCTTGCAACACGAAAACCAAAGCGAGAATAAAAGCGTTCAACGAGTTCCTGCGATGTCCACAGCATCCACGCGTTGTGCAAGCCCTTTGAGCGCATGATTTGAAGGCATCTAAGCATCAATGCGCTGCCAATGCCCATCCCTTGTGCATCCTCACGAACCCCTATTGGTCCAAAGTGCTCACCATCAAATTGGCAGTAGCCAAGCACTTCATTATCTCGCTCGGCAATGACGAACTGGTCGTAGTCGCAAAGCCCATAAGTTGCTTTGATGAGCAACTCCCTTGCATGCCTAACCCAATCTCCGGGCATGTGTTCCCTCAGGAACTGCATAAGCTTCGGTATCTCATGCGGGTGTATTGCGCGGACACAAACCCCAAACTTACTCACCTTCTCCTCATACCCAATAAGGTGACCGAAATCAAGCGTTGAAATGTTCGCTTCAGCACTCACAGCCGATGAAACTGCTTCAAAGCCGAAGCTTGAGAGCAAACTAATAGCGTTGGAATAGTGCTCCTCATCAACGCCGGGAATGAAATAGTTTGGCGTGTATGGCGAAACAAGGACTTCCCTTTTCCCAGCCCCCTCAAACAACGATAGCGCATGTTCAATCAAAGCTTTCCCAATGCCCCTCCTACGATAGCCACTTAGGACACCAAATGCCGTTATCCAACCACGCTCTTTTTCAAGCCCAACCTTCTCCATTGGCACTCGCCTAACAAGGCAAAGGCAAAAACCAACAAGCTCATCGTCAACCTCGGCAACCAAAAGCCAGCTTGGATCAAAGTTTGGATCAAGCAAGACTTTCCTTCGGAATGTGCGCTCGTCAATTGAATCGTATGGCATTGCCTCGTTCCAGAGTGAGATGAGTCGCATCTCATCCTCACATCTGTAGCCACGAACTTTTATAGTGCTCATGATAATCACACCCATCGTGAGAGCAAATTAAATCTGCCCGCATCAACAGACAACCGATGAGCAAACGCAGCTACCGCATATTAACGCGCCGCTAAATACCCACTTCTTCGCTCATAAGTTTTTAGCGCACAGTCACTCATGATGCCGGTTTCGGTTAATCGTTGATGACGAAACAAAAGAGCGCCAAACTCGCTCACACTTTTAAGTGGCTCATTCAACAACCGGGAAGGTAAAGCTCCCACCAAGCCAACAAGAATCGCAAGACATAATCGCTACCCTGTTGAAGAGTTCGGCACGCCATGGGCATGCCCTGCGAAAAATATTTGTCTCACGAAGATGGCGCTCAAGAATTAGTCAGCGACTGTGAGTTAAAGCCCACAGCATAGATTGGGCAAGGTGTCCACCAACAACATTTTCGGTGAAGAGCTGGGACTCAAAGCAATTGCGCCACTCGGCGCATCCTGTGAATTTCAACAGCAAATGCTTGCGCATACATGACGCTAATTTCAATGCCACGCAAGCGAGCGGTCGCCAAATACCAATCCCAATATGGAAAGCCAGCTTCGCCCCTCCCAATCGCGTAAGATTTAAACGCTTTCTCCCACTCAGAAAATACATCGGTGATATCAACATAAACGAACGGGACGAACCCCTCGGCATCCTCCCAATTCTCGGCGTAGTAGAGCCTCGGATAGGGCGACGCTTTCAAGCCGTCAATTTCAAAGTGCGGATTTGATGCCATGAATATTGCCCTATGGACGATGCGATGTGTCGCTATGTGGTCTTCATGTATGCTCATGCGCCAATGCGTCAGCACAACATTCGGGCGCAGCCTTCTTATAAGCTTCGCAAGTTCGGTGGCAGGCTCATCGCCAACATATAACTCGCCATCCTTGAAGGGCATGAAATGCACAACTGCCTTAAGCAACCTCGCAGCCTTCTCAGCTTCCTCTCGCTTTTGAGCACCATACTCACATGGCGATAGCTCTGGATGACCCTTTTCTCCAAGTGTCATGTGGATGATATGCACATCCCAACCATTGACGGCATGCTTGAGCAGCGTTGCACCACACATAAACTCAACATCGGCTGCATGAGCCCCAACGGCAACAATGCAACCTTGCAAGCGCCATCACCCCGTTAAACTTAGCAACTTTCACCTCACTTCGCTTTCAGGGTGAGCATATAATACCGCCTGCTCCTTTTGTGGCGCTTTAATCGCGCCAAGAGCCGTGATGATGGCGGAGATTGAACCAAAGCCAAGCCCGATCCTCGTGTTGAGCAAGTCCTTTGGAATGCGTATTCCGGAACGAGTTAGCAATGTGTGCAAAGCGATGAGCACTTTTGGATTCTTGCGCACAATGCTTATTAGCATTGTGCCAGCTCTCTTCCAATCGCCACTGTATAGCGCCTCAGCAACAGGCATAAGTGGCTCAAGGTCATCAAGCAAATCATCAATCGTGATGGCGATATCCGGTGAGAGAGCCGTCCCAATGACAGCCCTGCTGACTATATCAGCGATGAGGAAGGCATTGGCGCTCTTTGTCCGCCCGGCTGTTATTGTGAGTTTTGAACTTGGCGATACAGTCACCCATCCAAGATAACGCTCACCGTTTGGTCCGAGCACAAATGACCTCGGTAAGTTGACCTTGCTCATCAACTCACCTTCGCCTGTGAGCGAAAACTCATACCATGCTGAGGTCGCATTCTTCACGGTCACTGCAACAAGCAATGTATCTCCGGAGGCAACGATTTCATACGCGTCAATTTTGATGACGGTGCGCTTCGTCGGCACTATGCGCAATTCACAACCAACCCATGTGGCGAAAAGCACAAAACGAGTCCGTGTTGCAGCCTGCACAACCACTGTGGCATCACAATCTTGGCGCTGCATCGGCAGCATCAATCGCTCGGTCTCAAGTGCCGGCGACACGGATTTGAACTTGGCTGTCTCCGGTGTTTCATCCGGCGAGAGCAAAACGAACAAATCGGCATCGCCTTCAACCGGGATGAGTGTCACATATGTGCGCTTGCCAGAAAGCAACTTAAGGGTTACGCGCATGTTTGAACCGGTGTCTAACTCACCCAACATCGCAGGCTGAGCTGGTGACAGTTCCTGAGGGGCGCACGGTAAAGAAATCAAGGTGGCAGCAAACAATGCAGCAAACGCCTTACCGAAAGGCATAGGCGAGCGTA
>JANXAS010000047.1:4315-22254 GCA_025062195.1 Armatimonadota bacterium | reverse complement strand
CGGGGTGCTGCTTCCGCTTCTTCGCCTCGTAGGACTTGACAAACCGAATCATGTGATACTGCCACTCGGTTGAGTAGTTGCCCGCCTCGTTGCAAATCTCGTAAAGCACATTGTCAAGGTCGTTAACGGTGTCAATTACCTTGCGGACATAGGCTTCTTGCAACTGCAAGATTTGTGGGTTTTTGAGAGCGTAGTATTCTTCCCAATTCCTCCAACCGATGCCGTTAATGTTGTTGTCTGGGTGAAACGGGTGAAACTCTCGCCCTTCGTCGGCGAATTGAAGGCAGTGACCTTCAAAGAGCATGATGGACACGAAGATGCCCCGCTTTGCCGCTGCTTCAACCCTTTGTCGCAGTCGCTTGAAGTAGTCCTCGTTGAACTTCGTCAAGTCAAACTTCGGTTTGCCGTCCCGTGCCAGTCCCGGTCCTGTCCGAGCCCAAGGGTGAGGTTCGCAAAAACTCAACGAGCCTTGACCGTAACGATACCTCGGGACTTCCCACCGCCACAATCGGATGAAGTTGTGATTGTGCTGGACAAGGAAGTCAAGGTAGGCATTGAAGTCAAATTTAGGTGGCGGGTCAGTTGGTCCCATGTCCTGCAAATCGCTCCAAGTGTGCGAACCTGTCAAGTAAATTGCTCGTTTGCCATCGTCGGTGAAATAGCGCGGGTTTTGAGGGTGAACGCGAAGTGGAGATTTGAGCTTCCTCTCTTGCGCTCCACCATGCTCAACCATTGAGGAGATTGCCATGAGCGAAATTGCGCCAATACCCATTATGAATCGCCTCCTTTCCATCGTGCTCACCCCTTTACTGTTTTGTGGTCACTGCTGCGAAACCCCTAATGCTATTGCGAACCAGAGGATGCCCGTTCAATTTTGCAGGCGATATTTGTGATAAACTCTGGGACATTGATGAGCAATTCATCTTTCTTGGCAGTAACTTTGCTAATTCGGATAACTTCACCTTCATAAGTATCCCACCATTGGATTTGGTATGTTGCGGGAACTAAACCCCTCAACTCAAGAATTGCACCTTTTATTGGCGAAGGCGCCACTTTCTCCACAATTAGTTTGTGCCAACTGGTGTCTGAGTTGAATAGCCAAATATAGGCACAATCTTTTCCTTGCAATCCGACAATGCGGATTCTTGCCTCAGAAACACTCGCTTTTGCGGGTTGCAAATCACCTCTTGTGAATTGTATACCATTTAGGAATTTGGCAAGTGGCTTATAATGCTCGTAAGCATTTAACTTATCAAGTGTCTCCCACCACCAGAACATCACTGTTCCCGAAAGCCCTGATAGTGCGGATGCCCAAAGTGAATTGTGAAAGTGGCTCAATTTGGCATCTTGCTCCATATATGGGCTTCGTTTCCAATCCTTTGTTGCTAAGCCAAATTCGGCGATAATAGCTGGTTTATTTTCTGGGGTGTTTGATTTCAAAAAATGTGTTCGTGCCAAGACACTCGCCACTTCATCCGTCCAAAATTCAACTTCTGGTCGAATATAATAATGCTCATTTGCTATGTCCAATTGTGGGTGACGCCAATCCCTTGGATTAGGATGCCATGCGCTTGTGGTGACAGGTCTTTGGTAGATGTCAAGTTCCTTTATATAGCGCCCAACTTCTTCATAAAATCGGTCAGTGGGCAAGTTCGGGTCCATTTCGTTGAAAAACTCCCAAACAGCAATAGCAGGTGAATAACCCCATCGTGCGATTGCGTAACGGAATATGCGTTTTGCATAGGCAATTGCTTCCTCATACTTTGGTGATTTTGGGTCTTTCAATCGAGCCATGTAAAGGTCTCGCGTTGGATTGGAAAGCAGGCAAAGTTGAAGATACATATCTGTTTTTTCTGCAGCTTCAACCACTTTGTCGAGCAGGAAAGCATCCAGCAGGTTGTAAAAGCCCATTTCTGGGCGATTTAAGTCCGCTTCCCATAGCAATTCCAAGCCATCCGGGACTTCCCTGAGTGAGACTTCCGCAAGCCACAGTGTCCCTTCGCTAATTAGCCTAAAAATCAGCCGATTTAGCCACCATTCGTTCTCTCCCGTTGTGAACTCCCATCTCATCTTTGTCCATTGCAGTGATGGTGGGATATCAAAAATCCTGCCGTTTAACTCAACTTGTGCCCCAGTTCCTTCACTTGTCTGCGCAACAACTGAGAGCAAGTAGCGAGTATTTGGCTTTAACGCCACGCGGGCGCATGGTGAAACTGGCTGTGTTGTCCCTTTTTTCCCCTTAATTTGCACGCACTTTTTCCCATCGGGCATGGAAATTATGGGTGATTTTTCCTCCCAAGTCCTCATCCATGCGCTTTTGTTCCATTCAATTGCCAATGCCCAATCTCCAGCACCTGCCCATATTCTTGCAAAGTTTGCCCCATTTTCCCTCATTCTGCGGAATACACCCTCTATTGTCTCGGTATCTCGCAAATATTGTCCATAGTAAAGAAAAGCGAGGTTGTGCCCAATCGGGAAAAATGGAGTGCCGTCAGTAAACTCAAAGAAGCGAGGGTCTTTCCGTGAAACTCGGACAAAACCTTTGTTCTTAGATGGAACACACTCAAAGGAAACACGATTGGACAGAAAAGTGCCAGATTGATCACGCACTATTGCTTGGCATGAGTGTTTGCCGATTTCCATCGGAGCAAACCGAGCTCGCCAATGTGGCTTGCCAATTGGGTAAAGCCATTCCTCTTTTCTGCCGCCGTGAGTTATTGAGCGCATTTCAAAATTATTCCACCAAAATGCCGGAATTTTTTGCCTTTCCCGTCTTGGAGTCACAACTTCCAAAGTGACTTCCACTTCTTTGAAGTCAAATGGGTTGGCATAGTTTCTGTCCCAATGGATGACGAACTCAGCCTTGCAAAAAAGGCCAACTTTTTCCGTTAAAACTTCCAATTTTGGTTCACCGCAGCTTGCCATTCCAAATCCTAAAAAACATAGGAAGCTAACAGCGAAAAAACTTGAAGATTTTGCCCTTACCACTTTGTTCCACCTCCTTAATGTATGCGGTCAGCCATGAAAAATGATGAGTTGATATTTTGCACTCTTTGCTGAAAATTTTGTTGGTAACCCTTCTTTCCAAGCATGCTATGAGCTTTAGTCCTTAGGCGCTGGCGAAGTTTTTAAGTGCCATCTCAAGATGGCGGGAAGATTTTTGCCGAATAAATTTAGCGCCCATTGCGCTTTTTCTGAAAGTTGAGGTAACATTCAAAATGTGTAGCATTGTAGCTTGTCCACAAGGTTGTTTAGCTCCCATCGCCAACATGTGACGAGGCTACACAACGAGAATTTTTGTCGCTTTGTGATTCAGATAAAAGCGGTTGATTTGGACTGACAAGGCTCTGGCACTACAAATATCAGCAATAATTTGGATGTTTTGCCAATTTATTTGCGATTATCCGGAAGGCGATGTTATGTTGGCATTCACCTTACATATGCCCAATTTTTGCATTATTTGTGCCACCTTATGCCCACCACAAAATTTTTGTGCACTACTTTCAAATGCTCATTTCCCTTTAGGATTTATTCAGTTGGCGCCATAATATTTGTCTGGCAATGTTTTGCCAAAAATTGCCAAAATGGCAATTTGTGTGGCTTAGCAACTACCATATACCCAACTGCGTAACTTCTGCCCTTTTACTCGTATGCTCCACAGGCGTAAAGAATTCCAGCAAGCAGGTGCCTCAAGAACAACGGATTCCAGTATGTTTCAACGCAGTGTCCCAAAGTCGTATAGAAAACCCGCCCCTCACCATACTTTTTGACCCAGCTTACTGGATAATCTTTGTCGGGACGCTTTTTCGGGTCTGGCATTTGACTCAGGTCAAGGCTGAGCAAAACATGCAAATTTTGCCGTGAATATGGCTCACGGAATATGTAAATTTCGTCACGAATTCGCCATGACTTACCCTCAAAGCATGCATTAACCGGATGAGCCTTGTCCTCAACTTTTATGACCACATCTTGCAAGATATGGTCAGCATAGTATCCACCCATCATTTCGCCGTATTCAGCCCAATCTTGGAATGCTGCGGTTGCCGCATGTATGCCCACGATTCCCTTACCCTTGCGAACATATTCCAATATGCTTGCCTTCACAGCTTTATCAAATTGTCTTGCGGCATGCTGTTGTTCTTCATCCAATTTGGCGAAATCCTCGGGAAGAAATGGCTCTCTTTCGTGTATGTTGTTCATCACAATTGCATCGAATTGTTGGATGCGGTCGGGAAGGAGCAGGCGAGGGTCATCGCTAATGGTGACTCTAAATGCTTTCGTCTTTCGCCCCAAAATCTCCAATGCTTTTTCAGCAAAAGCGTTTGGGTCATGTGCCCATGTATGTCCCCAGACGAGAATTCTGTATGGTTTTGCTATTTTTATTGGCAACACATCTGGCGCAGCTTCCTCAATTAGCCGTTCATGCTCAGGAGTTGTGACTGGCACTTTATGCTTACGCATTTTTTCCTCCCTCACATCAGCAGGCGTAGGACCTGGAGCGCGGTGGATTGGCTTTGTTGGTCGTGGTTCTGTTGGTGCGTTCAAGTCTCCCGCAGCGAATTGTATGGCGTCAAGGAAGAATTGAAGGATAAGCGGGTTCCAATAGATTTCCGTGCGATGCCCAAATGCTGTGTAAAAAATCCTGCCTTTGCCATAGGACTTCACCCATGCAAGCGCAAAATCGTTATCCTTAAAACGCTCATCCGAAATCCAAGGCACGCCCATGTTTGTCCTGGATGTGTCCAAAGATAGCAAGATACGCAGCCTATTTCGGTCATAAGAGGCACCAAATTGGTAAATCTCATCAGCAACTCTGAAGCGGTGTTTGCCCTCAAATGCTGCCAAAAGTGGGTTATCAGGCTCTTCAACGAGCACAGCAACTTCCTCATTCCAAGGATGCCCAGCAAAATTAGCGCCAATTAATTCGGAAAATTCTTTCCAGTGTCTGTTGCCAGCGATGGCGAAATGTATGGCAACTAAACCCTTACCAGAAGCTATGAAATCTAATAGGCTATTGCGGAGCAGTTGCTCCGCTTCCTCTCTTCCCCAATTCTTCCCTATTTTTCTCCATTCTTCAAGCTTTTCATTGGTTGGCACTATCCATTGACCCGAGGTGTTGTTTAGAACGATTGCGTCAAATTTCACAATTTGTTCGGGCAAAAACACGGATAAGTCATCACTGACTGTAGGCTCGTATGCGCCGGTTTTCTTGCCAAGTGCCCAAAAGGCATATGCACCATAAGGTATGCAATATCCTTTGTGTGGGTCCTTATCCATCAAATGAGCAGGGGTGTTAAAAATTAGCACTTGCCTCGGCTTATTCGGTGTAATTCTGGGCTTATCAGGGATAGCTTTCCAAATTCGCTCAGCCTGATGCTTTGGGATTTCTTGTGCAGATGCAGCAAGGAAGCTCAGCATTGTAAAACTGAATGCATAAAACACTCTCATTTTTAACACCCCCTGACAATGGCTCGCAATCTGTAGCATGACATGCGGAGTGTCGTCAATGTGAGTGCAAAGTGCAAGTGAAATGATAACTCGCACATTGCACCAAGTTAAAACGCCACTTCGCTATCGCTTCGCGGCTAACTACGAACTTAAACACCTTTTTGGCTCGGCAGTAGCCTCACCCTCCAAGTGATGAAAATTGTCCTTGCCCTCCAAGTGACGAAAATTGGCTCTGAATTTTTCGTCACTCCCTTTGCTCAAAAGTTTGTTGCTTCTTTTTGGTTCGTAGTCAGGCACGAAGCGCAGTGCCGTCAAAAATGGAACAAAAGTCAAGTGGCGAATTTGACGCCACTTCGCTATCGCTTCGTGGCTAACTACGAGCTTAACCAACAAAGTTTGTAGTAAAGAACGAACCTGCTCTATTTACTTTAAGATACGATGCCGACGCCAAGCGTGAGCCATAAGTCTTTTGAGATTGTGCTGCCCATTCATCCAGACGGCTGATTCTGTGCTTAGTTATCGGACTATGGCTCACTGCTCAATTGTGATGGTTTGATTGGTCTTAACAGCAGTTCGGTCAACAACTTTTCCATCAGGGAAGGTTACCCGCAAATCTACCAAGCGGTGGTTTCCCAAACCAAGGTGCAAAGGCAAGCCAGCAGTTCCGGCACGAGCACGAGCTATAGCACGACGCTCATGTCCAAGTTCCCCAGCAGGATATGCTGTTACCACAGCGTTAACTGCAAAGGTATTTTTGCCAGTGCCTCTCAGGATGACTCGCAGCCAGGCACCAGAAGGATCTGACACATTTCGCCACACACGCACCCCCTTAGCTCCACTGCCTACTATGTCTACACGACCATCGTTATCCATGTCAGCCACAAACTGACCAGAGCCAGACTTTGTCCGAAGAACAAGCTCAAACCGTCCATTACCCAACCCTCGGAATACGGCGCTGCCAGCACCAACACGCGGTTGGTAAGTGACCAAGTCCAGAATGCCATCGTTGTCAAAATCCACAAACACTTGTGGCAGAGAATAGCAACCGCCACTGGTGATCCTTAAGAACCCATCAACATCGCTTCGCTCAGCCTTGGTGAAATGTCCTTTGCCATCGCCAAGATAAAAGCCTGCTTCTGGTCCGTTCACCCCAGCAAACACAGCTTCTGGCTCACCGGGACTAAGTTCAACAAACCCTAATGCTGCATTCAAAGGTAGTCCAGTAGCAGCGCTGACATCTTTGAACCCTCCATCCGGCTGACGGGCGTAGAAACGAGCGAGTTTGAACCCGTAAGCTTGACTCAAGTGAAGGATGTAATCCATCAATCCATCACCGTTGAAATCTCGTTCTTCCCAACGGTAGTAGACATGTCCACTGCTTGCTGCAAGTCGTTTAGTTTCCTCGTCCACAGTGATGCCTGATGGGACAGGCAGTATCTTGTCTCGTGGCATATGTCCCGATAACGCTTTTGACTTTGGAATGTATTTTCCAGTGCCATCGTTAAGGTATACGATACCTGTGTCCTCGCCAATCACATCCAGGTCGCCATCTTCGTCAATGTCTTTCACAATACACGCCTGAGCCGAAAAGCCCCATCGTTCCAAAGAAAATATGCCTTTTCCATTGTTGCGAAAGACGGCTGGGCGCATCTCATCGCTGATAGAGGCTATGTCCAAGTCACCGTCAGCATCTATGTCCATAAAGAAAGGACAGGAATCTGCGAAACAATATTTGTTAATACCGTTAGGCATGAGCTTTTCGGTGCTGTCTGAAAGGGAAAAATTCCCAGTTTCTTTCAACAAATTCAGGAACAAGCGCGCAGAACCCTTATGCGGACCTGTATCATGAGGGCTAACACATACAAGTAAGTCCACATCTCCATCCGCATCCCAGTCTGCTCCGGTAATAGCATCGTGGTAGCCATGCCAGCCAAAGCCAACTTCAGCTGTGCCCACATCATTCGTCACATCTTGAAACCGGACTTTGTCATGCGCCTGAACCGTCAGCAATGTTGAACTGAGGGGGCTGATGCCAAGCCGAAAAGCAACGCCATCTTTTATGGCTGCTCTGCTTTCCCGAGGAATCACTGCATAAATTGCCTTGCTTGAGTCAATTGCCAAAGTATTCGGATTTTTCCCGCAGAAAGCGTTTGAGCTATGAACTGGATTGTGCCACAAGACAGTAATTACATGCTTCTTTGGCATAGCTTTGCAATTTTGCTCAGCAATTTGTTTCGGAATTTCCCAAGATAATGCGGCAATATATGTCAAATTCAGCATGGTGAAGCTGCCCATCAATAACCACCGCATTTTTCATCACCTCTAAACAAAGGTTCTTAGTAAAGCATGAAACGATAACGGAGTGCGCCACAACGGTTAATAGTGAACGCCACTTCATCTTGGCTCCGTAGCTTACTACAGATAGGAGCGCATGAAATGCGCCAGAAAATTCTAATGCGCTGAGAAGTTCTGCAGGCTAATTTTCACCCATCCCTAAATGGACAGTGTCCTCACAATTCCCATCCCTCACGATAGGTTCGGCGCAAACAGTTGTTGGCTTCAGTATGGTTAATTATCGCTCCTTTGACAATGTCGTATTCAAGCACCTCTTTTGGGAAAAGCGTTGCCACATTCCCGAGAAGGTAAAATTCAGCCTGTGGTCCGGCAAAATCTACAAAATTAGACCAAGGCGCAGGACCTCCAAGACATGCCTCAAACCAATCCATCTCGGGACCTCTTGAAATTGGCAACTCCTGCGGGCGCTTCGTGTCAATATCTGCTAATTTTCCCCCCATAAGTAGTTCAATTGTTGCGCTGTGCCCAGTGCCGTAAATTACGCCTTGAGTGCCAACTAAAAGGCTTCCCGCCCAGTCACGCCACTTCTTCTCACCGGAATCACCCCAGTCCAACCTTCGTCCCATGACATCCTCCAAAATCTTACGATATCCCAATTCCTCAAGCATCGTTGCAGGTGCGTTATACCAGTTCACTGTCACAGGTGGCATATCGCCACGGGCAGGAAACTCCCATCGGACGATTTCCCATCTCGGGTAGCTGTCTCTGTCTGCTTCAGAGCATTCTGCCCTTATGCGTATTATGCGATTTTGTAGTGGTGTTGATTCAGTGGCAGTTTGCCACAATGTGTCCAGTTTCAAAGCCTTGAATGCCAGCGCTGTTGTGTGAGAGCCCCAGTTGCCCAATTGTCCTGTGCCAAAGTCACGCCAACCGTGCCATCTCATCCAATCGGGATGATAAGGGCGCCAAGGCGCAGGACCAAGCCACAAATCCCAATTTAGATGTGGTGGCACTGGCACTTCACCAGTTGGGCGTGCGCGCTTACCAGGACCGCCACCTGTGTTCCAAACATGAACCTCACGGACTTCGCCGATCACTCCCTTCCACACCAATTCCACGCCACGCCGAAATTGCGGGCTTGAAACGCCTTGATTGCCCTTCTGTGTCGCCACCTTCATTTTTTTCGCTGTCTCTCGCATCAAGCGTGCCTCATAGACATTGTGGGTTAGTGGCTTCTCACAAAAGACATGTTTGCCCATCCTCATTGCACGCACTGAAATGACAGCGTGAGTGTGGTCAGGTGTAGAGACGATTACGGCATCAATTTGTTTGTCAAGCTCGTCCAACATTTTGCGAAAGTCTTGATACTTTGGCACATCTGGAAAGAGCTTGAAAGCCTCTGCGGCACGCTGCTCATTGACATCGCACATCGCCACCAAGTTTTGCCTCCAACTTTTTGTGATGTTTTGGACAAACCACATTCCACGCCCGCCGCAGCCAACTATGGCGACATTCAACTTCCCGTTTGCCGCATATGATTTGGCAGAAGATTTGAGAAAAAGTAAGCAAAAGCTGCAAAGTGATGTCTGTGCAATAAACTCACGCCGACTTTGCCTCTTGCTCATCTCACCCACCCCTTGTGGTTAGTTTGTATCAAGGCACGAAGCGATAGCACAGTGCCGTCATCAAAATCTTGTCATTATCTTGCCATTCCATCACGCTTGACGAAATGCTGCTTCGCTAATGCTTCATGGCTAACTGTGAACATGGTTAGGCGCCACTTAACTTCATTCTTCGTTTCGTAGCTTGCTGCGAACAATTAGTGCTACTCTTTTCTCTCAATGGCTCGTTGCAAGTCAACATCCCAAAGCACTATTTTAGCCTCACGCACCGAAAAGCTGTCATCACCAGAAAATACAAGCCACAATCTTTCACCATCGCTGCTGATCCATTTTGTCGGGAAGCTGCCGCTTTCGCCCGGGCTGACATCCCACTCATCTGCGTAATAGACCGTTCTCCAATGTCCCCAAGGTTCTGGTGCTTCGTAAATTCCCAAACCTTTGCCATCAGGATGGATTTGCACCCAAAGGTAGCGCTTAAGTATAGGATGGTAACTTATGCCCGAACGGTAGCATTTTTGGCGATGGACAAAAACTGCGCCACGCTTGTGGATATCTTTCGTCCATTTTGGTTCCCCTTTTTCGTTCGGATTTTTGTCAAAAATTTTTGGTGTCACTTCGCTTCTTGGTTCGTTGCGAGTTTCGCCGCAATCAAATCCCTCAAAGAATTCGTGGGCACCTTGCTCCAAAATTTTGCTTTTATGGACACGCAAAAGGACCATTCGGTCTGCGGGTTTGTATGCGCTATCTGAGTCTGGCGAGTAAATGTAGACAAATTCATCCCTTGCGCCCTCATAGTTTTTGCCAAAGTTTAAGAAGGTAGGGCATCCAAAACTGACCTTGAATTTCCAATTGCACCAATGCCAAGTTCTGCCTCTGTCATTTGACCATGCAATTTGCGAGTTGCCCTTGTTTCGCACTAACATGTAAAGGACACCATCAACCATGAGCATACCGCTTGCTTTTCCGCCTTTTGGTCCATCGCCCCTTTGTTCGCCGGTCGGCGAACGAATGTTGACACCGGTGAGTTTTGGCGGCTCACCAATAATCTTTGCCAAGCCAAGACTCAATTTCTCTGGCACGAAAGGTTCAAATCCCCAACCATCGCCATAGGCAGTATAAAGGCAATCGTCGTCTCCCCAAGTAATTGGCCAATTGTCGCTCCCTTTCGCCATACGAATTATCTTTTCCTTAGGAGCCCAGAGGATGGTTTTGATGAACGAACTTGGCGGGTAAGGTGGCTCAAAAACTGCTTTTACTACCAACTCAAAGAACCTTGCAACCCTTTCACCGCCCCAATCGTCTTTGCCCGGAAGTTGTGATGCCTTTGAACCAAGTCCGAGTCTTACGACGACCAAATCCAAACTTGGGCAAACAATGACCATACTGTCGCCCAAGCCTAATGCCCAATAGGTGTCTCGTGGGATGGACGGAAGGGTGTTTTTCGCATTACTCATCCAGTAGAAGCCATAGCCTGGAAATGGCGCAGGTAAAGATGTTGGTTGCGTTGCTTCTTGGATGAAGTCTTTGGAAAGGATTTGCTTTCCTGCCCAATTGCCATCGCGCAGATACAGGTAGCCAACTCGGGCTAATGCTCGGTGAGTGATTTTAACACCCGAGGCAAATTCTCGGCTTGTTATTCCGTTGATTTTCCTTTGGCGATACGCGTTTTCACGCCACGACCAGTCTGATAGGGGGATACCAAGCGGTTCCATTACCATTTGTCTTAAAACTTCAGCGAGGTCTCGCCCAAACTTAAGTGTCAGCAATTCTGCGAGCATATTTGATGTGTCGTTGCTATAAATGCCCGAATTCCCTGGGCGATAAACCAGTTTCGGTGGTCGCCCATCGTCAAAACCCGCTGTCATTGTAGCCAGATGCCGAATAGTAATTTCATCCAGCCAACCCGTAGCGACATTTTCCGCTCGTTCCCTTCCGATGGTTGGGTAGTGCTTTTTTGCTATGTCGTCCAAACTAACTAAACCTAAATCCACTGCCAATCCAAGGATAGTAGTGCCTATGGCGCCTTTTGTTGCGGACTTTATGTCCGCCTTCCAATTTGAGTCACCCCATTCCCAAACTAAATAGCCGTGCCGAATAACACATCCCGAGCCGCCACCATACTTTTGAGCATAATCGGAAACAACTTTCAAGCCCTCGCTTGACATCCCCTGACTTTCCGGAGTTGTTCTATCCCAATCATCCCTTGGGTAGATGAAACTGACTTTGCGTGCATCTATCCACATGCCTTCTGACGGCGATTTTTGACGTGCCATTTCATTGGCACCCCAAGCCATAACTGCCAACAAAAGCGCGCTAATTAAAGGCACGAACACCGTTGCTTGTTTTCTTTCACATGCTTCCTCGCTCATCATTTATCACTTTGACTTTGGTATCCTGCCCCGATTTATTCGGCAAAGTTAAACAATTGCCACATCACCCAAAGATGCACTTTGCCCAAGTGCTCGCCAATAAAAGGCTTACCAATGATTGCGGGTTTGCCGTTGATTCGGATGAGTTTTGCGTCGTGACTGCCGACACCCTCGTCAACAACATGCGTTTCAAATTTACCACCGCCCCTGTTCACGAATAAGATGACTTGTGGGCGGTCGGTAAAGTCCATTTCAATGACACAAATATCAAGCAAACCGTTGCATGTGAAGTCTGAGACAATTAGAGAGTGTGGGTCAACTAAGTCGTCCGCCAGAACATGCTCACGCCAAAGTTGGCGTGGGTCGCTGCCAGATTTGAACCATGCAACTCGCCCCTGTTCTTTTCGCCCAAAGTATTGTGCATCGCCCTCTGATAGTATGATTTCAACCCGTCCATCGTTGTCAATGTCCGCTGCTTCAACGACTGTGCCGACATAACCTTTTGCGAATTGAAATCGCTGCCATTCCTTGCGAACATCGCCTGTTGGCTTGAACCAGAAGTTGCCCGCAATCAATTCTGCTTTGCCATCGCCGTCAACATCAGCCCAAGCCAAACCTTCGCCATCAACATTGTGGGAGAGCACAAACGCTTGCCACTCTTTTGTTGGGTCATCTTGCGGCTTAAGCCAAAGCAATGCCTTTTGTCCCTGATTCCAAGTCACCAATTCGCATTTTCCGTCACCATCAACATCAGTCCAAAGTTGTGTGTGGAACTTGTTGGCGAACGAACCGATGACAAACCGCTGCCACTTTTGTGTTGGGTCAGGGGGTTGTCGCCACCACCAAAGGTTTGGGCTTCGCCAATCACCTCCAGCAATGAAATCAAGCCTCCCATCACCGTCAACATCGCCCAAAACACCACCTGACTCAAGCATCTCCGCTTCATCGTCAATAAAGTGAGTTCGCCAATTGTCGTGGGCAATCTGCTCAAGCCAAACGAGCGCATCTTTGCCCCTTTGCCTGCTACCGATTATGGCATCCTCTTTGCCATCGCCATTTATGTCACCAACGACACAAATTGTTCGGTTGAGTTTTGGGTCAAGATGGGCAATGACTATGCGTTGCATCTCGTAGGTGAGACCTTTTGGAGGGACCACTCCGACCCATTTAGCAGCCTTTTGAAAGAATGCTCTTTTGCTTGGCGTGTTGATGAGCCAATTTGTTGGCGGTGACTGGAAGCCATCTCGGTAATTGTTGCGCCCAGCATCAAAGTAACCCCAACTTGCCCCCTCTTCAAGTGCTGCATCCATATTGCGCAAATCCGTCCCATCTTCGTTGAAAACAATCGGCTTGGCAGTCCCCCAAGATTGCAATTTCTTGCGAATGATGCGCACCATCTCACGAATGCGTTCTGGTTTTTGTCCATTGCCATGAACCAAAACGAAATCCACTGCCTTGAGCACTTCATCGGGCGGTATAACCCCACCAGTGAAACTCACCGAGACGGGAATTGTCCTTTTGCTTCGTTCTTGTGCCAACCGCACCAACTCAACAACTTTTGGCGGCTTTAAAATAGCGTGGTCATACTCGCCGTGATTGCACTCGTTGGCGATCTCAAGCAAAACATTTCGGTAGCCATTTCGCATTATCCAATCCACCACATTAACCACGCCATTGCGAATTGCTTCTTCGTCCTTAAGCCGTTGGTCTTGACCGAAGTAATACAATCCGACAATGGGAATCATGCGCAACTTTTGTGCTGCATCCAAAACTCGCTTTAGCCTGTTTAGCCATGCAGGCTTTAGCGAGCCATCGGGATTGAAACCGCTGACATGCCACACTTGTGCGCCAGTGCGCCTTGGACGACCACCTTGAAGGCAAATTGTGAAAGCTATGACGCCATGAGCCTTGTAAAGTGGCAACGCAGCAATGAACTCATCGGTGTTTCTCTCAGGGTCAAATTCGCTCCCATCAGGGTAACGCCAAAAGTGGCGTGTCTCCGGATTCTCATCATCAAAAAGAGCCTGAACCATTCGGGAGTTTAGAATCATTCCAAGTGCCCTCGGATTGACATTTGGCACATCTGAGTAAGTCGGTTTGCCATCAATCAAAAACTTTTCGCCATCAATTGACACTGTCACGGCTTTCACCTCTGCTGCGCCATAAAATGACGATAGTCCGGCACTTGCGCTTGCCAGAGCCACATACATTATGAGCCGCCAACGCATTGTTGCATCCCCCCATTGCGTATTAGAAATCCAATCACAGCGTATAGTTTGCTGCTATCGTTTACTATTTCAATCCAATTTCGTAAACATGCCTCTCATAATCAGCAAAATAGTCGGTCAAAATACCGTTTTTGATCGGGACTTTACGGTCTTCAAATAAAACGCGAGCCGTTGTATCGCTCTTCAGCCACGGCAAACTAATTTTCACATCCCGTTGTGGCTCGCTGCTCGCATTTATCGTAAGGAGATAGAGTTTATTTTCGTGTTCTCTGATGGCAAAGTGTATATTCTCGTTGTCCACCTTAGCATCTCGCTCAGGTTGCGGGGATATGATGACAGGCGCCAATTCCTTCAATTCAAGCGATAGTTTCACAAGCCTTTCCCAAAGTTGGCGGTTTCTTATTGCTCCTTCAAACGAGAAATAAATAATTCCACTAACACCCTGTGTCAAAGCCACATAAGTTGAAGCCACCATTTGTTTTGGTGTGACCTTACCAAACGCTTCCGCTACAAGCCAAACAGGTCTATCACCTTTAATTGCTCGCTTCAAAACGCCAATTGTGCGAATTAAATGTGCGATTGGTGATGGTTTATAGTCATAAAAGTCATTGAATGAATATTCATCAGTTGATATGATGTCAACCGTATCCGAATACTGGTAAATGTTGCTATCAGCCCAAGGCATAACAACTGTCCATGTTAAATGGTTTGGGTCAGATTGGCGCAATAGCATGCTTGCAAGTCTGACCTCAGGTGGTGGGACAGTCCACCTTGCATGGTCAGGTTCATCACAAACATACCAAGCCAAAATTGCGGGATGTTCCTTCAACTCTTCTATCGCTTTTGGAGCTTGCCATGGAAGGTGTGCCCTCATTAAGCCAGTAAGTCCAACCGATACCATAATGCCACTCTCATAGCATCTGTCAAGGAATTCAAGATTGGCAGGGCTGCCAGCACCGCCAACAACATCAGTGACAATTAAATTGAAACCTGTGCCTTTAAGTGCCTCCGGATTTGCACCATAAATGCCAATTGGAATAAATGGCTTACCGTTGACAAAAATTTTCGTTCCCCTAATCTCAACCTTGCTCGGCTTCATTTTCCTTTGCCACTTGGCGCCTTCGGGTAACTTTTCTTCCACTTTACGCACAAGAGAGACCGCATCAACAAACAAAGTTCCACCGCCAACGCTGTAGATGTAAAGTCGCACATCAACATCCTTTTGCACTACCACCTCATACTCACGCTTTTCCCATTGCCTTGGGACATCAAACCTTTGAGAACGCTGATTTTTTATTATTTCTGGTGGAGTTTCTTCATTTGTCCCTTCAAGTGCCCAAAACATTCTCACGCCCTCACCTTTACCTTTGACATAAAAAGTCAGTTGGTAAATTCCAGGGATAAGGCGAAATGGTTGGTGAGTCCAAATTCCGCCCCTTCCCACCCTCTGGCAAGTTATTGCAGCAGATGCCAAACCAGAGTAGGCATCCTCACCAACGCCATTTCCGAAAATGTATAATCCACCATCCCATTGTCCCCATGAACCCCAATTTTGCAATCCAAGCTCAAAATCACCATTTATGATGATGTTATTTGGTGGGACAAGCAATGGTTTTGGCTTCTCCTTTGGTAGTAGCCAACTATCATCATCTTTGCCCCTTGTCAAACGGATGTTGTCAATTAAAAGTGCGCCACTTGGACGCTCACAGAAAAATGCTAACCTGTCAACCTGCGAAACATCAATGGCGCTGTTCATGCCCCAAATTGAAAATTCAACGATATTGAAGCCAGAACGGACAAAATAATACCAAGAAATATATTGGCTGCCTTTCCGGTCATAGACACGAAGTGTTAGATTGACGGGATCACCTTCACGGTGCACATCTAACTTGAGTTTATCCCAACCGCTGAAATCAAACGGTTTTTCGCCAGACCTAATGATGAGTATTGGAGCTGGTGCAGTCATATCAACCCTTAAAGCATGCTTGCCATCTGTAGCATTTTGAGCCACTATTTGTAATCCTGCAGCGCCGCTACATCTCCCAACTTCAGAAGCCGTCTCAAATGAGAGGAGCAATTTGCTTTCCTGAGCCGTCTGCGAACTTGCGTTGCTCAAAACAACGGCCTTCAACATCAACCCGACCAAAATGACCGATACAATTGGCAAGAAAATTGTGAACTTCTTTGCCATGCCCATCACCCCCTATAAACTTGCTTCGCCCTTTACTTAAAAGTTTGTTCGTTCGTAGTCAGGCACGAAGCGAAGCGCAGTGCCGTCAAAAATGGAACATGGGACAAGTAGCAAATTTGACGCCACTACGCTATCGCTTCGTGGCTAACTACGAACTTAAACAGCTTTTTGGCTCGGCAGTAGCCTCGCCCTCCAAGTTTCGTGCTAACTACGAACCTGACTAACAAAGGTTTTGGCTCAGCGGTAGCCATGCCCTCCGAGTGATGAAAAATTGTCCTTTGAATTCTCCATTTTCTGGGAATAAGTTGCCAAAAGCGCTTAATTCCGCCACCTTAGCAGCTGCCCTCAAATTAAACTGCGTAAATTCTTGCTCAATTACCGTGCCACTGGCTTTAAACATTGGTTGATGACGAAGCAAATAAGAGCCGAATTTATAACGAGTTGGATTTCATACTATAATTTTCCGAGCATGTTCAAGAAGCGATGCTCCTCTGCGTCCAATTGCTCAAATAGCCTTTGCTTTCTCATGTCAAACGACCGTCTTGGGAAATTGCCCTCAACATTCCCTTGAGCACCGTTATGAAAACACCAACCAGCAGCACCACTTTCAATTGCTCCCTTCAAGTCGGCGAGGAATTCTTCAGCGGTTGGTTCCCATCCTTTTGTGAAACCCCTCCTAAATGGCTCTTGGTAATGAATTGGCACAATGCGCCCCAGTTTGCGCATCCATTCCATGAGTTGCTTTGTTCGTTCGGCAGTCTGTTTTGGAGATTGAGGGTTGCGAGGACGGTGGATTGCAACGAAATCAACACCAACATTGAGGATATATTCACGCAACTCATCTTGGCTCATATCGCCAGCATATGACGCTGTAACCAACCTTTTCGGGTCAATGCGCTTAACCTCGTCACGGAGCATTTTTAAGTCATCAAAGCTTACAAATCGGCTATCGCGAATATTTCTCTCATTTCCGAGGTCAATATACCAATTTCTTTTAGCCTTTAATGCCTCCACAATTGCACTTACAGCACGCATATGCGCCTCAAGAGTTTGCAACCGCTTTGGACCCACCATTGCATTACCCCGTGAGAGTGTGACATCCACAATTAGCCCCCTTTTGTCACACTCCTCAACGAGCCAAATCAGCTTGGATAAAAATGGCTCTCGTGGATTGCCCTCGGTATCAACAGCGCTAACATCCTCACCAAACGCTGCCCAAGTTGCCCACACCCTAAGCCAATTGAAGCCATAGCGTTGTATGTCATCCAAGTCTTTGAGAATGAATTCTTTTGGTGCACCAAGCGCACCATAGTAGCTAATTCCGAGCAAGAATTTTGGCTCACCATTAATGGTGAATTTATCGCCTTTAATGCTTAGTTGAGTTAAGTGTCCTGCAGACGCTGAGGTGTGAATGCATATTGCTAAGAGTGCAACGCAAGCAAAGATGTGTCCGGTGAAAGTCACTAATGTAGCAACCCTCTCCATTTTCCATTCACCCGCTTCCTTCATAATCGCCGGCGCTCTTCACTCAAAAGTTTTTGGTTCGGTTTGTAGTCAGGCACGAAGCGAAGCGCAGTGCCGTCAAAAATGGAACATGGGACAAGTAGCAAATTTGACGCCACTACGCTATCGCTTCGTGGCTAACTACGAACTTAAACAGCTTTTTGGCTCGGCAGTAGCCTCGCCCTCCAAGTTTCGTGCTAACACGAGCATTCCTGTCAAGGTAGTTCGTAATGAGGCACGAAGCGAAGCGCAGTGCCGTCAAAAATGGAACATGGGACAAGTA
>JANXAS010000047.1:0-4215 GCA_025062195.1 Armatimonadota bacterium | reverse complement strand
CAAATTTGACGCCACTACGCTATCGCTTCGTGGCTAACTACGAACTTAAGCAACAAAGTATGTAGTAAAGAGCGATCGCTGGAATTGTGTCTAAACCGTTTAGATGGAGCACACTCCAAAAAGTTGCATAACCATGCAATAAACACTCTATGCATTCAGGTTTATGAAGGGTGTTATATCAAGAAATCAAAGTGACATCCAACCTATGTAACATCGTGGCTTGCTCACGATTGTCTTTTCTCTGTCGCTTACGGGAGGCGATGCTGCATAGTGAAAGTTTTTATCACTTTGTGATTTAACCACTGTGTAGGTGTGGCGGTGGTTCAGCTGAACCAAAAATTGGTGCAAGGAAGGCTCATCTCATGTTTAACTTAAAATTTGGCGCTGAGTGAACGAAGCCTTCCGATTCATCAGTCAAGTGGAGAAGACACGACGCTGCATAGGTTGGATTATAGCTGAGGGCGTTAAGTTGGGCGGTGCGTTAATTTTTGATTTTTGAATGTGTTGTAAGCTCAGTTATCGGGGTGATTGACATGAAGCTGAGCAGCATGCACGGAGTGCTGGTATTGGTTATGCTTTGCAACATCTGTGTGGGTAAAGAATTTCCATGGCAAAGGCTTTACACTGGCGAGGAAGCAACGGGGAAAAGCGTTATCGCGCTTTGGCAATTCCTTCCCGGGCAGGAAACAAGGGACAACTCTGGGAACGGGCATGACCTGAAATTGCGTGGGCAATCACGCTTTGTGCCCAATGGACTCTTTGGCTCTTGTTTGGAGACCTTCCCAGCCGACCGTGAGAATGACCGCCCACAGGGCGCTGTTGTGAAGAACCATCCCAACCTTTCCCCTATCGGAGCATTTACACTGGAACTTTGGATTAAACCTAAGCCAGAACTCAACCGCTACGCAACTGCTTTCCTATTGGACAAAAAGTATTACCCCTATCCAAGTGACCTTCCTCACGCCAATCGTGACTATTGCCTTTACCTGCGCCGTATTGGTGAGCATCGGTATCGCATTGTCGCTTACCTTGGTTATGGTAAGGACTCGGCAGAATATGCATCCGATGAAATTGTCCTTGAGCCTGAAAAGTGGGCGCACATCGCTTTCACCTACAACGGCAATGGCATTGGGCGCTTCCTCCTCAATGGCGAAATTGTCGGACGCGTTATCCATGAAGGGCGTGGCTCAATTATGCCAGGGCAATATGACCTTGTCATAGGCGACCGCTATGGGAGCATACATGCCGGCTTTCCCGGTTACATTGACCAAGTGCGCATAAGCCGAGGCATCGTCCCTTACTTTGCTGGATCGGTTCTTGTGGATATTGCGCCATACAGCCGGACAGCATTTGTGAGAATGGAAAAAGATGCCCGTGTAGAAATCACCGTCATCAATGATTCCGAGATGGTGCTTGATAAAGTTTCTGTCCGTGCGCATTTCCAAGGGCAAGAAAGGCAATTGACTTTGCCCAAAATCAAACCGAGTGAAGCGCACACCATTAAATTGCCTGTGGATACAACACTTCGTCCCGACCGCTATCCTTTGCGCATCGTAGCGGAGGCAAACAGCAGTGGAAAAACGCATCTTCTAAAGAAGGAGTTTATCATCACCATAGTTCCACGCCCCTTGCCGAATGTGATGCCAGTAGTAATGTGGGGAACTGGTGATTTGGCACGCTTAAAAGAAATTGGCTTCACGCATCAAATCGTTAGCTTGGTTGATTACCGACGCATTTGGGATGCGATGCAGCCTACAGAGGCTTTGGCGTTGAATGAGGTTAAGGAAAGGATGCGTATGTTGGACGAATATTTGATAGAGGGCATTGGTGCTGTGGTTTCACTTTCGCCTGGGCGATGGATTTTGCAAGTGCCAGAGTTAAAGGCAAAGTATCAACGCATCAGCCGTGATGGGAAGCCTTACAAGCAGGAGGACATTTGCCCAAACTTTAACGAAATAATTACTTTCGCCTTCAATGTGGGTGCATCGGTGGCACGCACTTTCGGGCATCATCCAGCATTGCAGGCAGCACTCATCCACACTGAGGTGCGTGACAACACGAACCTTTGCTTTCATGAACATGACCGAAAAGCCTTCCGTGAGTTTGCTGGCTATGAAATCCCTGATGTGGTAACGAGCAAATGGGGCGTGCGCTACCAGAGTGTAACAAGCGTCTCCCCACAGCGAACAGTCCCTGATGAGCATCCCATCCTCACCTTTTATCGCTGGTTCTGGAGGGATGGTGATGGTTGGAATAGGCTTCATTCCGAGGTCCATCGTGGGCTCAAGTCCACAGGACGAAAGGACATTTGGACATTCTTTGACCCAGCCGTCCGTGTGCCGAGCATTTGGGGAAGCGGTGGCGATGTGGATGTCATCTCGCAATGGACTTATTCCTACCCTGACCCAATCAAAATCGGTCAGGCTACCGACGAACTATTCGCTATGGCTGAAGGCAGACCAAGCCAACGGGTGATGAAAATGACACAAATCATTTGGTATCGTTCGCAGACGGCGCCAGAGTTGCCCAAGGATGAAGCAAAGCGTGCACATTGGGAGAAAGCCATCCCCGATGCCAAATTCATCACCATCGCACCAGACCACTTACGAGAAGCCTTCTGGGTGAAAATTTCTCGTCCTGTGCAGGGCATCATGTATCATGGTTGGGGGGCGCTTGTTGAGGCACCTCATGGGAGTTATCGTTACACCAACCCGAAGACGAAGGAGGTGCTTGCGGAACTTATCCGCAATGTCGTCCGCCCACTTGGTCCGACGCTGTTACAAGTCCCGGAACGAAAAAGCGATGTAGCCATCTTGGAGAGCTTCACTTCTCAAATGTTCGCTGGGCGTGGCACCTATGGTTGGAGTCACCGTTGGGAAGCAGATATGCACCTCATCCTTCAATGGGCGCATCTACAACCGAAGATTGTTTACGAAGAGACTATCTTGCGTGATGGGCTGAATGGCTTTCGTGTGCTCGTCATGCCATGTTGTGATGTGTTGCCCGAAAGCATAGTGCAACGAGTGGCTGAGTTTCAAAGGCAAGGCGGTCTTATCGTAGCTGATGAGCACTTAACGCCTGCACTTAAGCCCGACATCATCATCCAAAGTTACAAACGGACAGGGAAGGCAGACGAGGACAAGGCAGCACTGCAAGCCAAAGCCGCCGAATTGAGAAGGCAATTGGATGCTCGCTATCAGCGCTATGTTGACTCTTCCGACCCCGATGCCATTGTTCATGTGCGTTCATATCGCAAGAGCGATTACATTTTCGTCATCAACGATAGGCGCACCTTCGGTGACTATGTTGGACATCATGGCATGGTGATGGAGAAGGGCTTGCCGCTGAAAGCGACGGTATTCGTGAGGCGTCCACCGTGTATCGTTTACGACTTGGTGGCAAACCGTCCCATCACCGTTCGCAAGGAGAAAGGCGGCTTAACCTTTGATGTGGAGTTAGATGCCGGTGATGGGAGAATCTTTTTGCTTACCGACCGCCAAATTGCTGGTGTGCGCATTGTAGCCCCAAGAAGAGCAAAGCGCGGCGAAAGCATAGATGTCAAATTGACGGTGGTGGATGCACAAGGTCGCCCCATTGATGCTATTGTTCCCATTCGTGTGGACATAGCAGATGCTAAAGGCAATGCTGCAGAGTTCAGCGGCTTCTATGGTGCAAAGGATGGTGCTTTGAGTCTGACCATTGACTTGGCGCAAAATGATGCGCAAGGGATTTGGGTTCTCCGTGCACAAGAACTATGTTCCCTTCGTTCCACCGAGTGGAAATTGGAAGTTCAGTAAGAAGCCGAAAGGCACTTGGGAAGTCTTTTTGCTTTTGAGTCTACTACAAAAAGGTTATCTACACATATTTTAGCACCAGATATTATGGCTTAATCTAACATTCACTGCTATATGATAATGGTCCTTGCGAGATGGCTCGTTTTTGCCACAAATGTTGTTTATGGGCACTTTTTCCGACTGTTATGGGTTTTAGGGTGTGGTCGTTAAAGAATTTTGATGGCGAGACCATAGCATGGCAAAGTCTGCTTTGGATTCATCTGGCAGGATGGTAGTCATATTTTTTCGGTCGGGCAGTAGCCCGAACCTCCAAATTTTTCCATACCATGAAGGGATAGTGTAACGGCGTTTTCAACGGCACTCCACTTCGTTTCGTGCCTTACTACAAACTGCCTCATAGATTTTCGGCTCGGCAGTAGCC
>JANXAS010000046.1 GCA_025062195.1 Armatimonadota bacterium | reverse complement strand
AGGGCAGGAGATGTGGAGGTGAAAGTTAGATGGGCAGTTTTTGTGCGGGTGGCAGGAGTGAAAGGAGGAAGAGGGTGGTGAAAGTTTACTTTGGTATTAACGGTGCTTTCCTGACGAGGCGTTGGGAAGAGCCGGATAACTTCATGCGCCTGACAAGGGAATGCGGCTACCTGTATCACGAGTTCTGTGCCGATGTGCTTGATCCATTCTTCCACGGCGATAAGAGTTACCAAGTTGAGACGGCTCGCAAGGTGAGATGGGCGGCAGAAAAATATGGTGTTACGATAACTGATTACTACACGGGTGTTGCAACGCATCGTTTTCACGGGCTGTCGCACAGCGATCCGAGAGTGCGCCAACGGATGAAGCAATGGATAGTTGAAGCGATGGACATAGTGCTTGAGATGGGCACTGATAGGATAGGCGGACACTGGGATGCGTTCTCAGTTGAAGTATTGAGCGACACCGAGCGCACAATGGCTGCATTTGAAAACATCTACCAACAGTTCCGAGAGCTTGCTCTGATAGGCAAGCAGAAAGGCATAGCTGCAATCTACAACGAGCAGATGTATATCCCGAGCGAAATACCTTGGACGATGAAGCAAGCTGAGGAATTCCTAATAGCTGTGAATAAGGATAATGAAGGCTGCCCAATCAGGCTGACGATAGATACTGGACACCAAGCTGGGATGCATTATGGGTTGAGCGGACCAGACCTTGATTATACTGAGTGGATAAAGCGCTTTGGGGCTATCGCCGAAGTGATACACATCCAACAAACAACACCGGATGCAAGCTGCCATTGGGCGTTCACCGAAGAATACAACAAGCTTGGACATGTTAAAATTGAGCGGGTCATTGAGGCACTCCGATATTCACATGAGCATTATCACGAGCAACCGTATGCTTCATACCTTCCGCCTGCTGAGCGCACATTCCTCATCGCTGAGATCATTCCGGGTTCAACAAAGCGCGAGGATGTCCTTCTCAAAGAGCTAAAAGAAACCGCCAATTACCTGCGCCAGTTCATACCTGATGAGGGATTAGAAATCGTTGTGGATGAATGAGTCTAATGCACATTTCAAACTAAAGGCACCGCCCATTATCAAGGCGATGCCCTTGGGGAAATTTCTGCCACCAAAGATTACGCTGTTGTTATGCTGCTATTAACAGTCACAAATAGGTTGCGGATGCGCTCACCAAGAAGCGTCAAAATGGCAATGCTAACAAGGGCAATGAGCGACACCAGCAACCCATACTCAAGCAATGTCTGTCCATCAGTTTCCTTAATAAGCCTCTTCACCATCACATTTCACCTCCTTCCTAATGTTCAAAGTTAGTTCGCTTCTTCACAGTCCTTTGGCAACGGTGAAAAACCTAACCTCCCTTCACCCACAGGTTTAACTGCTTTTCACATCCTTTTTCCCTGCAAATTTTCTCCTCACACTATAGCCCCCCATAAAATAAAAGGGGGGCACCATAAGGTGCCCCCTAAAACTCTCAAACCTACACCGTCTTGATGGCACTGTTGACCGTCACGAAAAGGTTGCGGATGCGCTCACCAAGAAGCGTCAAAATGGCAATGCTAATAAGGGCGATGAGCGACACCAGCAACCCATACTCAAGCAATGTCTGCCCCTCACTCTCACAAATGAGGCGCTTCACCATTTCCTCCCACCTCCTTAGCTGAGCTTACTTGCCCACGAAAGTCATCACTCATTATAGCTGCAACAGGAATGATTGTCAAGCCACCCCCTCCGCCATGCGCTGAATTTGCTCTCTTACTATAATGCTTGGGCGCTGCAGCGCCTCTTGTGGCAAAGGACGAGAGAGAGCAATCTTTAACACCTCTTCAACTGCGCGGCAGTAATGGAAGGTTAGACCCTGCATCACCTCTTTAGGCAGGTCACGCACATCCTTTTCATTCTCCTTTGGAAGGATGACTTCCTTAAGCCCAGCTCTGTGCGCTGCAAGTGTCTTTTCTCGTATGCCACCAACTGGCAACAATTTGCCGCGCAGGGTTATTTCACCCGTCATTCCAACATCCCTTCTAACCGGTATGCCAGTCAACGCCGATGTGAGTGCAATAAGCATTGCTATACCAGCTGAAGGACCGTCCTTCTGTATAGCCCCGGCGGGAACATGGATATGGATGTCTGTCTTTTCAAAGAAGCGCGCATCAATTCCGAGCCTTCTCGCTATTGAGCGGGCATAACTGACAGCGATGTATGCGCTCTCTTGCATAACATCGCCAAGCTGACCGGTGAGCAACACCTGCCCATTACCCTCGTTCAATAACACTTCAACGAAGAGCACATCACCTCCAGCTTCCGTCCATGCAAGCGCTGTAGCCGTTGCTATCTCGTCTTCTTCCTCAGCCCTGCCAAAGAGATATCGCCTCGGACCAAGGAACCCTTCAACGCGCTTCGTGGTGACCCTGATCGGCTTCGTTATACCCTTTGCAACTTTGACAGCCACCTTTCGGAAGATTGAAGCGAGCATCCTCTCCAAGTTGCGCACGCCTGCCTCCTGAGTGTAATTGCGTATTATCGTTTTAATCGCCTCATTTGTGAAGCTCACATGGGATGGTTTAAGACCGTGACTCTTCAACCCCTTCGGGATGAGGAAGTGGCGAGCTATCATGAGCTTTTCGTATTCGGTGTAGCCTGGGAAGTGAATTATCTCAAGCCTGTCAAGAAGCGCCGGCGGTATTGTGTGAGTCACATTCCCAGTCAGGATGAACATAACCTTTGAGAGGTCAAATGGCACTTCAATGTAGTGGTCACTGAATGCGTGGTTCTGTTCGGGGTCAAGCGCTTCAAGCAAAGCTGCAGCCGGATCACCCCTGAAGTCAACACCGAGCTTGTCAATCTCGTCCAGCATGAAGACTGGGTTCTTAACACCAACAGTGCGCATCGCCTGTATTATGCGTCCTGGGAGCGCACCAACATAAGTCCTTCTATGCCCTCTTATCTCGGCTTCGTCCCTGACGCCACCAAGAGATATTCGTATGAACTTTCTCCTCATTGCCCTCGCTATTGATTGCCCAACCGATGTCTTCCCAACGCCGGGCGGTCCAATGAAGCAGAGTATAGGACCTTTGGTCTCTCTGGATAACTTGCGCACCGCAAGGAACTCAAGAACCCTTTCCTTCACATCTTTCAAGCCATAGTGATCCTCATCAAGGATCTGTCTCGCCCTCTCTATGTCAATGTTGTCCTGAGTGCACTTATTCCATGGCAGTGAAAGCAGCCAATCAAGGTAAGTCCTGATGACAGTTGCCTCCGGTGTAAGTGGTGACATTTTAGCCAGCCGCTCAACTTCCTTCAGGGCAACCTGGTGGGCTTCCTTTGGCATCTTTGCCCTCTCAATCCTCTTGCGCAACTCATCAATCTCAGCAGCAAATGCGTCCCTCTCACCGAGTTCCTCTTGGATAGCCTTTAAACGCTCGCGAAGTATGAATTCCTTTTGCGACTCTCCAACACCCTCACGCACACGGTTCTCAATCTCCCGTTCAATTTCAATGATCTGCAACTCTTGTGCGAGTATTTTGGTGACCATCTCCAAGCGCTCTTTGTGGTCAATAATCTCAAGCAACCGCTGCTTCTCTTCAAACTTGATCTCAAGATAAGATGCAATTGTATCTGCGAGCCTACCCGGAGAGCTTATATTTGCGACTGTAAGGAGCACCTCCGGCGGTATTGTGCGGCTCTGCTGGACAAGCTTTTCAAATTGCTGTCTTGCAGTGCGCATACGGGCTTGTGTCTCAAGGTCTGATGGGTCTACTTCGTCCTTCGGCTCACGCAGTAGCTCAACCTGAGCAAGAATGAACGGCTCCTCCCTAACAAACCTGATTAGACGAGCTCTCAAACGAGCCTCAACAAGCACTTGAACATTCCCATCGGGCATCCTCGTTGGACGCATGACTTCCGCCAAGACACCAACCTTAAATACATCACCTTCACCAGGTTCAGGTGTGAGCGGATTTCGCTGTGTGACAAGAAAGACCAATTGATCCGAACTCAAAGCTTCCTCAAGTGCCTTTAAGGATCTTTGTCTCCCTATGAGCAATGGTGTTATCACATGAGGAAATACAACAAGCCCAGGCAGAGGTATTGTAGGAAAGGAGTGCGTAAAACCCCTTTCACCTTCCATTCACTTTTTCACCTCTTGAATTTCACCCCTTGAATTAGGCGATCTCCTCAGCCGAGTATTGCGCGAGTTCATCACTGCGCAATATCAGCGGCTGTTTTCGCTCCCTCACTATCTCAGCCGTGATTATGCATTTCTTTATGCTTCTATCGGATGGCACTTCAAACATGACATCAAGCATTATCTCCTCAAGGATGCTCCTTAGAGCCCTTGCGCCCATTTTCCTCTCAAGTGCTTCCTCGGCAATGGCTTCAAGTGCATCCTGGGTGAATTCAAGCTGCACGCCATCGGCTTGAAGCATCTTTTGGTATTGCTTGATGAGAGCATTTCTCGGCTCCGTAAGCACCTCTATTAGCGCTTCCTTATCAAGGGCATCAAGCGTGGCGATGACATGAAGTCGCCCAACAAACTCCGGTATGAAGCCATACTTGAGGAGGTCTTCGGGCATCACATGTGCCAGAATGTCACCGATGCGCCTCTTTGAAACCTCTTTGACGGAAGCCCCAAAACCCATCCTGTGCTCCCTCAACCTCTGTTCAACTATCCTCTCTAAACCTTCAAACGCTCCACCACATATGAAGAGGATGCCAGTTGTGTCCATCTGGATGAACTCCTGATGCGGGTGTTTCCTTCCGCCCTGAGGTGGCACATTAGCAATTGTCCCCTCAAGTATCTTTAGCAGAGCCTGTTGAACCCCTTCCCCGGAAACATCCCTCGTTATTGAGGGGCTATCGGACTTGCGTGCTATCTTGTCTATCTCGTCAATGTAGACAATGCCGCGCTGCGCAGCTTGCAAGTCACTGCCCGCAGCATGATAAAGCTTTAGCAATATGTTTTCAACATCCTCTCCAACGTAGCCAGCCTCTGTCAAAGTTGTGGCATCAGCTATGGCAAATGGGACATCAAGCAACTTCGCCAAAGTCTTAGCAAGCAGCGTCTTTCCAGAGCCGGTAGGTCCTATGAGCAGGATATTACTTTTCTCAATCTCAACATCGTCGGAATCATCAGCCATCGCTATGCGCTTATAATGGTTATAGACAGCCACCGAAAGGATGCGCTTAGCTCTATCCTGCCCAACCACATACTGGTTTAAGAACTCGTAAATCTCTCTCGGTGTCGGTATGCGCTCAAGCTTGAAGCCGATTAAGCGCTGCCTCTTCGTCCTTGGGACATCAAACCCGAGAACTTCGTTGCAGAGCAATACGCAATCAGAGCATATGTTTACTCCGGGACCAATGACTATGCTTTGAGTCTCGTTCCTTTGCTTCCCGCAGAATGAGCAGCGCACATCTTGCCTACCGCCATTAAACGGAAGCATACTTAACGCCTCCCGAATAAATCAACATGTTGATTGGACAAACCGTTTATGCTGCCTTCTCCTCAACCTTTCGCCTGCGCATAAGCACATGATCAACGATTCCATACTCAAGCGCCTCTTCAGCTGACATGAAGAAACTTCTATCTGTGTCACGCTCAATCCTATCAATTGGCTGACCTGTGCACTCGGCGAGTATCTCGTTTATAAGACGCCGTATCCTGCTTATCTCTTGGGCATAAATCTCAACATCGGCAGCTTGACCACTCACTCCTCCCCAAGGTTGATGAATCATTATTCTGGCATGCTGCAGAGCATACCTCCTTCCCTTAGCACCGGCTGCAAGAAGCACAGCAGCCATGCTCGCTGCCTGCCCAACACAATATGTCGCCACATCCGGCTTGACAAATTGCATCGCATCGTAGATTGCCAACCCGGCTGTCACAGAGCCGCCGGGGCTGTTGATGTATAGGTCAATTGGTGCCTCATCGTCCTCCTTCTCCAAGAAGAGCAGTTGAGCGATGATCACATTCGCAACATGATCGGTTATCTCGCCACCAAGGAAAATGATGCGGCTCTTCAGCAGACGAGAGTAAATGTCATACGCCCTTTCGCCCCTGCCAGTCTCTTCGATCACCCAAGGTATGAGCATCCCGATCACCTCGTCTTATTTGCCAAGCAGGTTTATCCATCACTGCCAATATTACCCTCGCCTGTTTCCATTGACTCCTCTCCTTCAGACTTTTGATCGGCTCCCTCACCACCCCTTGTAGCCAGCTCAACAAGGAAGTCCATAACTTTCTCCCTTAGCAGTTGCCAGCGAGCTGACGCAATCAACCTCTCCAATTCCCCCTCCTCAATTTCATCTGCCCCCCTACCCGACCTCTCAATCAACGCCGCCACATATGCCTTTATCTCCTCATCGGAGACATCTATCTCCTCACGTTTGGCTATCTCCTCAAGAAGGAATCTGAGTTTGAGAGTTCTCTCGCCACCCTCCATCGCTTCCCTTCTGAAGTCTTCCAAAGAGCGGTGCGTCATTTGCTCCCAAACTTGAATAGGTATGCCATCCCGCCTCAGCTGCTCAACGGTGTTCTTAACGGCATCCTCAGAAAGCGATTCAATGAATGACCTTGGTATAGTCACACTGCATATGCGAAGCAACTCGTCCTCAACCTGCCTTCTGGTTTCCCGCTCCGCTTCCCTCTCCTTCTCAAGCCATATTTCCTCGCGCAACTCCTCCTTCAGTTCCTCAAGCGTGTCAAAACCGCCAACCATCCTTGCAAACTCGTCGTTCAATTCAGGGAGACGCCTCGCCTCAACTGCCTCAACTGAGAACCACACCTTACAGTTTTTTCCAGCGAGCCTCTCGTTTGGGAAGTCATCCGGAAAAGTAATTTCAACCTCACCCTCATCACCAGCACGCTTTCCAAGCACATATTCGTTAAACGGCGGGAACCAATACCCCTGACCCGCTGTGATAAGCGTTGTGCGCTCCTCACCCTCATCCTCACCGGCTGGAGTTATGCGGTAGCGCAATTTCACTCTATCCCCATGCTGCGCATGTCTCCCCTCCTCAAGCTCATATCTGGGGAAGCGCTCACGGAGCCTTTCCAAAGCCGCTTCAATATCTTCTTCCGTCACTTCAATTTCCCTCTCCTTAACCCTTATGCTGCGATAATCTCCAAGCTCAATCTTTCCACGCACAGCTACCTCCGCTTCAAACTCAAGCCCCTCATCCTCGGCAAACCGCCTTAGCTGCAGCCTTTGAACCATTAGGGGATAAAGGTTACCCTTTGAGACAGCCTCCTCATAAGCCCTGGAAAGGAGCTCCTCAAGGAGCCTTGAGCGTATATTCTCATCGCCCACATGCTTGCGAATTATTGCATCAGGCGCTTTTCCGGGTCTGAAGCCGCGCACATAAATGAGACGCCTTAGCTGGTTCATGAGATGACGCAAAGTGCTGCGCACTTCTTCCGGCGGCACACTAACTGTCAGCTTTACAACTGCAGGCTCAACCTCTGTCACCTCAAAATGTGAAAGACGCATGCTGCATCAATCCCCTGAACAAAGTTGGTGCAAACAAAAATGGAGCGGGCGACGGGATTTGAACCCGCGACCTTCAGCATGGCAAGCTGACGCTCTAACCACTGAGCTACGCCCGCTCCACTCAATGCCCACCCAAAATCGCCACCTAATAGTATGCCACTCATCTTTTGACTGTAAATTGCCACCTCATCAAATGGTGGGCGAGGGGAGACTCGAACTCCCACGGGAATAAACCCACCGGATCCTAAGTCCGGCGCGTCTGCCAATTCCGCCACTCGCCCCGTTATTTGCATTTTAACGCGCCTTTAAAGGGGTTAATTCAAATCCGCCCAACTCAAACTCAGCAGCGCTCAACTTGCGTCCTTAATGATCAACCTCACGCCGTTATAGCCATCGTTGCACATTGAACTCAACTTCATAGCCAACGGCTTTTCAATGAGCAGACTCATGCGCAATATGCCATTGCTCACTTCCTCACTTAAAACCGAGGCGTGTTCATAAACCCACTTTATGAGCCAGCCGCAACTCAACGGGAAGATAGCCTCAATTTCTATTTGACGCTGTTTGCGATACTCAGCTTCAACTCTTTCCTTAAGCTCCTCAAGCCCCTCACCAGTCAGTGCTGAAACTATGCACGCGTTTTCAAAGCGCCTCTTTAAAGCATCTCTATCAACATCCGGTGGAAGCAAATCGGCTTTGTTAAGCACCATTATTGTCGGCTTGCCCGATGCGCCAATATCAATCAAAGTCTGTTCAACTACCTTTATCTGCTCCTCCATCCTCGGGTGAGTTAAATCAGCAACATGAAGAAGCAGGTCAGCATGGCGCACCTCTGCAAGCGTTGCATGGAACGACGCTATTAGTTGAGGCGGGAGCTTGTTTATGAATCCAATTGTATCGGTCAACAGCGCCTTCTGACCATGCTTTAGAATCAACACCCTCGTTGTAGCATCAAGCGTGGCAAAAAGCCTGCCCTCAACATAAACTCCGGCTTTGGTGAGGGCATTCATCAGCGTTGACTTGCCCACATTCGTGTATCCGACGAGGGTCACCGTGAACATTTCGCTCCGCTTTTTTGCGCGCATCTCTGTGCGCTTATTTATCTCGCTAAGTTGCCTTTGCAACTCGGCAACCCTCCTATACGCCCTGCGCCTATCAAGCTCAAGCTGTTGTTCTCCTGGTCCACCTCTAACTCCGGGAGAACCCTCAGTGCGTGACAGGTGCGACCACATGTGTCTCAAACGCGGCAATTCATACTCAAGCCTTGCAAGCTCAACTTGAAGTTTGGCTTGTTTCGTGCGAGCCCTCTTTGCAAATATGTCCAAGATGAGTTCAGTGCGGTCAATGACCCTCCTCTTTACAACCTGCTCCAAGTTGCGAACCTGTGCCGGTGAGAGCTCATGGTCGAAGATGACGATGTCAATGTTGTTCCTTGCGCACTCCTCTGCAATCTGCTCAGCCTTCCCCCTGCCCACATAAAAAGTCGGGTCAATCTCTCGCCTCTTTTGAACAACTCTTCCGATGACAACTGCGCCAGCCGTATCTGCAAGCGCCTCAAGTTCATCAAGCGATGCTTCAAACTCACCCTTCGTGGTCACACCGTCAACGAACACACCAACAAGCAATGCTCTCTGGCGCGGCTCAACAACCTTTATTGGCGTTGCTTGCGGCAAATGAATACCACCTCCATTTAGGCGCTCATTTCAAAGGCGTGCCCCAAAATCCACATTAACGGGCGCTGTGATTTTTAACCCCGTATTTTGATGGGCACTTTGTAAGCAGCTGATGAGCGACAAACAAACCCTTATCAAACTCCACGATAGCTACAACATGCCTTCCCTTCTCCAATCCGATTGGTGGGACGCCACAATAGCGCACCCGTTCCCTTTGCCCTGTAGCATCCTCCATTGTGAATTCTATACAGCCAGCATCGTCACTGCGATAGTTACTTATAACTTGCCCATAAACCTGAGCTCTCCCGCCAACTCGCTTAACATCATTAAAGCTTTTATAGGGTAAAAGAGCCTCTTTGAGCATTACCATCCAATAGGCTAAAGCCAAAACAGCTGTGAGTGCCGCTGCAAGCCACCATAAGGGCAATTTACTCTTTGTTCTCTTCATCTGAACCACGCCTGAGCTCACCTTCCAGACAGCGGAGCTTGTTTTCTAACCGCCAGATGTAAAGGAACAACGCAATCCACATTACAAGCCATGTCAGGAACAAAGGCATGTTCTCTCCCAACACGATCACCTCTTACATTGCAAGCCTGCAATGTGCTCGGCGAGCAAGCGCAATCTGGAATTCAGTTTTATCAAGCAAGCGCACAAACCAACATAAGCGAGCAATGAGATAAACAGCAAAACCCGGTATTCAAAACCCATGCCGCTGCGGCTAAAGATCACATGTCTTGGGTGTAGCGTCGGCAGCCAATTAATCAGGACGAAATAATTCACCAACGCCATAACGGCTGCAAATATAGCGTATGCCGATGAGATAACCATTCGCTGTTCCTCGCCCTCAATTGCGCTCCGCAGCGCAAAGTATGCAGCATAAGTCGACAGAACAACCACCATTGCCACTTGCCTCGGATCCCAGTTCCAAAAAGCACCCCATGTGTATCTCGCCCATATTGCCCCTGTAACGGTTGCAAGCAATGCATAAACCAAGCCCACTTCGGCAGATGCGCATTCAAGGGCATCATAGCGCACTTCCCTCGTGCGCAGGTAAAATATCCCATAAATTGCAGCAGCAACGAATGCCACAAAGCTGACTATAGCCAAGGGCACATGGACAAACATCACCTTCGCCAAACCACCGCTGCCGTATGTGTTGGCAAACTCCTCAGCCCTTGGAAGCCAAAATATAACGGCGCAAAATGAGAGCACCATTAGGGCGAATGTGATTTGGAAAAGAAGGTCGCCCGATAATAGGCGCCTTATGATGTGCTTAAAGCCGCATGAAAAATTTGTAACGCTGTCTTTTAAGCTCATCTGCACCGAACCCCTTTGCGGTTATATTTTCAATCGCACTTAGGCTCAGCAAAGCAGCTTGAATAAGCCACACCGATGCGAACGAAAAGCAATACCAACACACCAGCAAGAATGTAAGCCAATCCGCCAACGAACATAGCTTTGCTAAAGCCACAGAGCTTGCCGAGCATTACAGTTGCCAACGAGCCGACAACGGACATAACTCCATTCACACCCCACGAGTATGGAACTAACTCTTTTCTGAGCAGCGAAAGCAAACGCAAGCCGCAAGGGAAAGGCATACCCATCGGCACACCGGTTATAATCAGCAAAAAGGAAAGCAACGCTAAGCGTGCCATACTGTTGATGCTCAAAAGATACTCAACGCATTTTCCCATACCAATGGACCACAAAAATGCAATGACAACAATAGTAAGCGATGAAAGAGAGGCACATGCCGCAAAAGATTTATAGCTGCTCAGCCTTTGGCTGAGAGCGCTGCCCAAGGAAGACCCGATGAGAAGACTCACAAGGAGCAGTGAAAGGGCTTGCGTTGGCATCGCAAGGGGCATGCTTAAGCGTTGTAGTAAAGCCACTTCAATGAGCATGTATCCGATTCCGAGCATGCCAAAGTATAACGACGCCGCAATTAGTGTCGCAATAGCAACCCGTCCACCTGTGCGAGCCGCCTTAAGTTCAACCGAGAGCGAGCACGGTATGAAGAAAAGAAACAGCGCCAGAGAAAATCCAACTAACACCCACAAAGTGACAGGTATGCCAGTTGAAAGGTCAAGGAAGAACGGAGACTCATCCGTAGCAGGAGATATGTTTGCAATTGATGAAAACCTTTCAACGATGTCTTTGAGGCTCATCCTGCCGCTGTGGATAAGGTCAAATGGGTCAACCTCAATAATACCGGGAATTAAAAGCCCCTCAAGGCTCAACTGGTTTGCGCCGTCGGCGAGCCTTAAAAGTTCATCTTTGCTGAAAGGGCGCTTGCTCACAAGCACAATGTATCTGTATGGAGTCATAGGCATCACAGCGCGCTTTACGCTCAATACGGCTGTATGAGTTACGCACTCACTCTCCCCCTTTCCGAGCATCTGGCTCAATGCCCTTATGCAAGTCACCCACCACCGCAAAGCCAACATCGGTTCTTGCAATATCATTGCGATCATCCCGTCATCCGAGAGCGCCTCAATGTAATCACGGCATGCCTCAAGCGTGTGTATATAACTCTCAACGAGGGCAACGCCGAGACCGCCAGCAGCTGCTGTTTGCGTCAGCGCGGAGAACAAAAGGTCGTAATGGCGTGAGCGTCTGCCAACGAATGAGCGCCCATCAATCACATGGAATCTAACACCGCTCAGCTTGTATATCCCCCCATTGAATGACTCAAATCGCTCCATCAACTCCGGAAGAGCTGTATTCACATCAACCGCATCCACAAACTTGGCGCCGCCAAGCAATGCAAGAAGCACATCCAAGCCGCCGCCAGACCCAAGGCACAACACCCTCTCCGGCTTGCGGACCATGTATGGCAGGAAGCCAATGAACCTCTTCCACTCTGCCATCTTTCCGATATCGCCATCAAACCTTAGCATCAGGGACGGGTTATGACCGTCAGTGTAGATGTGCATCACCGACTTATCAGTTTCACCATGCACAACATCTGTGCGCCCGAAGGCATCCCACTTAGTCCACACAATCCTCTGGCGTTGGCTTGGGTCGGCAAGCTCCACCCAAAGCGGTTTGATGAGTATGCCGTGAGTTCGCTTGAGCTTTGGGATGTCAATCAATGGAGATGAGGCTACACGGTTATAGAAGAATGTGAGAAGCACAATAATCAATACCGATGCCGATGCGGCGATACTAAAGCGAGTGTGAGCTGATGACCATAAGCCGGCAACATGGTTCAATGAGACGATCATCGCTGGCGCTGCAGCGCACGCGGAAATAAGAAGAGTCGCATTTATTCCCCCAAGTGTGTTTAGCATCCATACAGCCAAAACACATCCAAGCGCAGCCCCAAATAAGTCGGCGGCGTAAAGAGCACCGCTGATTCTATGATGCCGCTCAAATAGAATGCTCAGGGAGAACCCAACACATAAAAACGGCAACATGGCAGCTAACCCGGAAACTGCGACGATGAAAACAACAGCTACAACGCCCTTCATTGCCGCACCAATCGGCAGCAGCAAGCGAAACAGCCCCAAGGGGACAAATGTGAGGCTTACAGGGTAAAGGGTGAGGGCAATCCACAGGGACATACCGAGCTTATCATCGCCTCTGCTTCGCCTCGCGATGTGCGCCATGTAACCGCCGATGCCAAGCCCGCACAGAGAGAGCGATATGGAGAGGAAGCTGAAGTGGTAGTGAAACACAACCGAAAACAAACGCGTAAGAACCACTTCAAAAGATAACGCCGTCAGCGAAAGCGCCCAAACGCAAACTGCGGCTGAAATGCTCCCCTCTATGCCATCCAGTCGCACACTCATTAAACCTTTGAAATTGATGTTGTTCTTTTTCTCACCCATCACACTTTAAACTGGCTCGTGAAACTTTGGAGATGCGCAGCAACTTGAGCGACATCGTTTGTGGCAGCAAGTATACCCTCAAGAGCAGCAACTTGCTGCCTTGCAGCTGCTGAGATGCGAGTGGCGCCCTCGGCTGTTTGATTTGAAATTTGAGCCACATGCTCAAGAGCCTCATTCACATCTAACGCCATTTGGCGCATCCTTTCCATAGCTTCCCTGCCATGCTCAATTATCCTGGCAATGCGCTCAATTTGACCTATTCTCGCCTCGCTCTCCATCTTGAGCGCCTGTGCGGCATCAGTGTGCTGCCTTGCTATCTCACCAATACTTTGCATGGTCCGGCTTATCTCATCCGTATGGGATAGCATCACTTGCATGCCAGCTGCGTTCTGCCTGGCAATAGTCGCTATGCTATCCATTGCGGCGACCGCTATCTCGGCGCTCCTTTCCATTGTTGACGCAGCTTGCGTAATTTCTCTCATCTGATTGGTTGTTCCCCTTACAGCCTCAACTATTTCATGCAGTGCTGCACCAGCGCGCTTGGCAAGCTGCACACCCTCCTCAACTTGGCTAACAGCCTGCTGCATTGATGAGACAGCCTCGTCAGCTTCACCCTGTATTGAGCTTATTAAATTTGCTATCTCCCTGACCGCTTGATGTGTTCTTTCAGCCAACCCTCTAACCTCACTTGCAACGACAGCAAAGCCGCGCCCATGCTCACCCGCCCTTGCAGCTTCAATCGCCGCATTTAGCGCAAGGAGATCTGTCTGGTCGGATATCTCCTCAATGACAGAGAGTATCTCACCAATGCGTCCGACAGCCTGTCCAAGCTCCATCACCTGCCTTGCCCACACGCCGACGCTGTCCTGCAACCGAACGATTGATTCAACTGTGTCCTCAACTGCTTTATAGCCCTGCTCAGCTGCTGACAGGGCTTGAGTTGAACTATCTTTCACCCTTTGACATGTTGAGGCGACATGAACGATGGCTTCTGACATTTCCTTTATGCGATGCGTCACATCAGAAATGCTTTCGGCTTGCATTTGAACATTCCTGTTGGCTTGCTCAGCCAACACCGTCACTTCTCTAACTCTGCCAACTGCCGCCTCAATAGCGTTGCGCTGTCCCTCCACACCTATAGCGATGTCATCAATTGATGCGAGTGTGCGCTTCACATTCTCCGCCATCTCTTCGGCTTCTGCTATCTGGCGCTTTGCATCCGAGATCAATCCCTCAATCGTTGATAGCATATGCTGAACAGCTTTGTGCGTCCCTTCAACGCTCTCCAATTGCTTCTGTGCTCCGTCAACAAGCTCCGCTGCTATTCCCGCCACCTCCTGGCTTGCCTGTAAAGTCTCCGTTACAGACTGTGAGACCTCATTGCTGACTGAGACGAGCCTGACAACCGTGTGAGCTATCCTCCTCACCCTCTCTCGCCAACTCCTTGCCGATGCATTGTAAGCCTCAGCTAACAACCATATCTCATCAACCGAAGGGACTTGCACTTCTTGTGTTAAGTCGCCACCATGCTGTGCAATGGATGATAGCTGCCTCGCAACCTCCTCAACAGGACTTGCAATAGCTCGCGCCATGCTCCAAACGAGGAATGTTATGATTATCACAACAAGCACAATACCAAAAAACATGGCGCTGACTAACCCACTGCTTATCCCGGAAACAACATCGGGAGGCATATATACGCTGACAGCTTTGAGGAAATAGCGTTGAAGGAAGAGCATGATAATAAAGAATAGGAACATTGTTACAGAAGATGCGAGGAAGGCTTGAAAAGTGAACCTGCGCCTGAGGCTGCTTTTAACCCACCCCCAAAATCCACCTGTCTTCTGACCCTCAAATGACGGCACAGTTGACACTATACTCACCACCTTTGGGCTTGATGAAGCGGCTAAATCTAATAGCGAGAGAATGCCGCTATCAAAGTCTAAATAGGGAAACGGCGATATGCTACATCAATCTTATGGTCGCATGTAAATGCGGTTTGAGCGAACAAATACGGTGCGTTATCATGAGCATGCGATTTAGCGCACCACATATCTTTCAAAGAGGCATCCTCCAAGAGGGCTTTGTGCCATTTCCCGAAGAGAAAGAGCTTGATAGAGAAATTAGGGTGACCTTAAATGGCATATAATGCTCTGCTGTTAGCAGTGGCTCTGTCCGCAACAATCCCATGGTGCTGCGTGTGGCTTTTTGGCGCTCAAATGCCATACGCCTATCTTGCCCTCCTGACGGCAATGGCGATTACTGGCGCTGCTCTCCTCATCTCGTGGGCTGCTGAATCGGCTCAGGTTGATGTTTCTCGCTCACTGTCGCTTGCCATGCTCTCATTAATAACGGTTATGCCCGAATACGCCGTTGACATTTATCTCTCATGGCGTGCTGGCAGGGATGCAGAATATGTTGGGCTCGCCTGCGCAAACATGACCGGCGGTAACAGATTGCTGATAGGCGTAGGTTGGTCTCTAACAGCGCTGCTTGCATGGTGGTCAATGAGGCGTCTCAAAATGCTCAAAGGCTTATCAGTGCCACTTGATAAGGATATAGCGCTTGAGATTGTTTTCCTCAGCGCAGCCACACTTTACTCCTTCCTGCTGCCACTAAAGGGAACCATATCACCGCTTGACGCGATTATGCTTGCCGGGCTTTACATCGGCTATGTAAGTTTTGCCATCCGAGCACCAAAGAGGGATGCCGAACTTTTCGGTCCGGCAAAGCTGATTGCATCAATGAGCCTTCCTTTCAGGCGAGTGCTTGTGTTATTGCTTTTTGCCTACAGCGGCTTCGTCATTTTCATCTCAGCAGAGCCACTCGCCGAGAGTTTAAAGGAGCTGGGAAAGCTGCTCGGCATAGGCGAATTCTTCATGATCCAATGGATTGCACCATTAGCATCTGAGTCACCGGAACTCATCGTTGTCTCATACTTTGCGATGCGTGCCCTGCCGGCAGCTGCCTTAACAGCCATCATATCCGCAAAACTCAATCAATGGACATTGCTCATTGGCTCGCTCCCGATCGTGTATAGCATCTCAAGCGGTGCTGTGAAATCCCTTCCATTGATTGAGCTTCAAAGAAACGAGATATTGCTCACAGCAGCGCAATCACTCTTTGGATGTATCATACTTGCAAGCTTTGACATAACCATCTTAGAGATAGCGTTGCTCTTTGCTCTGTTCGTCTCACAACTTTTGCTCCCTATGATGATGCCCACATTGGAGTCGGTTGGGGAGGTAAGAACTGCATTTGCTGCACTTTACATTGCCCTCTCAATCTATGCGCTCTTAAAGGGGCGCAATCACATCCCGCAGTTTTTGAGCGCCGTAAGAGATGTCCTTCTACTCCGCTGCAGCGCCCCTGCCAACACAGCACCTCAAGCCCAACGCGATGGAGCAGCATCGTGGAGCCACCGCGAACTTGCGATGCCGCTTTACCTTCAAGCCCGTAACAGCATTAACGCAGCGCTGCAATTCTGCGGAGCCGCAATGGAGGTCACTGGCTCGTGCCATTTGCTCACATTGGGCGAAGGAGCGCTGTTGCTTGATTGTGGTTTGATACAGGGTGGCAAAGAGAGACATCTGCGCAACAGAGAGCCATTCCCATTTGACCCTTCAAAAATTGATGCCTGCTTGTTGACGCATGCGCACCTTGACCATTGCGGGAGATTACCATTGCTCATCAAGAGGGGATTCAAGGGGCGCATACTCGCCACTAAAGCAACTTGTGAACTTTCGCGCATCGTGCTCCTTGACAGCGCAAAGCTAAACGAGGAAGACGCCGCTTGGAAAATAAAGCGCCTAAGGAAGGCAGGAGAGGATCACTCATGGGTGACGCCCCTTTTCACAACTGAGGATGCCCTCAAGTGCATTGAACGCTTTGAACCAGTTGATTACCATGAGGAGATAGCTATCGGCAACATCTCTATTTTTCTCCGCGAAGCCGGGCACATACTCGGTTCGGCAATAGCCGAAGTTAATCTCAGGATGAACGGCAACGACATCAAACTCGTCTACACCGGCGATTTGGGCAGGCGAAACGCTCCGATAATTAGAGACCCAGAACTAATCAACCAGTGCGACCTGCTCATCACCGAAGGAACATACGCCGGACAGGTTCATGGGAAAAAAGAGGGCTACTCACAAACACTTGTTGAAGCAATTGAACGCACAAGGGAGCTTGGCGGGAAATTGCTAATCCCATCATTTGCAATTGAGCGTGCTCAAGATGTGCTCTATGTGCTTGGCAACTTATTTAGAAGTGGAACGGTCAAACCGCTGCCGGTCTTCGTTGACAGCCCCATGGCTATTGAGGCATTGAATGTGTTCAAACGACACATTGAGCTTTACGATGAGGATGCCTCCAACGAGCTTAAACGCTATGGAGAGGTGTTCTCATTTGAGTGTCTGCACTTACTCTCAACTGTTGAGGAGTCAAAAATGCTTAACTCGTTTGAAGAGCCATGTATCATCATTGCTGGAAACGGAATGTGCACTGGCGGGAGGATAAAGCACCACCTAAAGCATCATATCAGCGACCCACGATCAACAATACTGTTCGTTGGCTATCAAGCTAATGGGACACTTGGAAGACATATCCTGGAGGGAGAGAGGGTCGTGCGCATATTCGGTGAGAATTATGAGGTGAGGGCGAATGTGGCAAAGATAGAGGCGCTGAGTGGGCATGCTGACCAAGAGGACCTTGATTGGTGGTTTAGCTCATTCAGGCGACCGCCAAGATGCACATTTGCCGTGCACGGCGAGGCTAAGGCGTTGATGTCACTCCGACAAACACTCACATTGCGAGGTTGGAAGTGCGTTATACCCACATTGAACGAGGTTTGGGAACTGGGAGAGATATGCAGATAGCTTTTGCAGCTATTGGATCAGCCGAATACATTTGGCGCATATATCATGCTTGAATTCGCTTTGTAGTGATTGCCCTCACAACCTTGCCACTTCCACCCTCTCGCCCTTTTGGATGGATTCGTTGGCAGCGAGCGTTACAGCAAGCGTCCTAACAGCGTCCTCATAGTCACATCGTATAAGCGATTGATCTCTCTCCCTGACAGCCTTGATGAAGATCTCGGATTCATACGCATGCCCATTTCGCGCAGCGCTTATCTCCTCAACCCTCTGAGGATAGATGAAACGAACACTCCCACTGCTATGCTCAATGACCATATCACGGCAGAAGATATCAAGACCAACCCTGTAACCCCTCCTCAACATGCATGTGTTTGAGATGCACCCAATAGCACCATTTTCAAACCATATGAGCACAGCGCCGACATCTGGCACATCAAGGTTTGGCACATCGTGCAAAGCTCTTAGGGAAGCTGCAGCACACACATGAGTTATCTCTCCGACGGTGTATCTTGCAAGGTCAAATATGTGTGTCGTCTGTTCAACAATCTGCCCTCCGGATTGCTCCATGCGCCTCCACCAAGGCGTTCCGGGCAAGCCGCCCATCCAATAGCCTAAGACCATACCAACCGTCTGCCCGGATAGCCTTTCTTTGACGATATCAGTGGTATCAAGATAGCGGAAGTGGTATCCTACAGAGTTTATTACGCCGGCGCTCTTGATCGCATCAAGCGCTCTATGAGCAACATCAAGCGATAGCGCTATTGGCTTTTCAGCGAATATGTGCACATTGGCTTGTGCAGCCATCACCTCTTGATCGGTGTGAGCTCCGGGGGGAATGCAAATGTAAACTGCATCAAGCTCTTCCCTCTCAAACATGTGCGCATGACTATCATAAGCTCTACCGCCATATTGATTGGCGCATTCCTTTGCACGCTCAACTGCGGTGTCACAGAATGCGACTAATTCAACATCCTCAATCCTGCTCAAGTTCTGCATGTGCAAACGAGCTATGCCGCCGGAACCTATGAAGCCAACTCGCACAGCCATCGCTTATCGCCCCCTTCACCCTGTTTGAACTCACGCCCCATTGAAGTGCTGCTATGCACAATGCTAACATAACATCCTTTCAGGACACCCAATTGGATAAACAGCTGCAACATTTATGCCGGGGCAACGCAGTCAAAGATATGCTTCGGACCGCGTCCCACAACACAGGTGATAAGCAATGTTAATGGCAGTAGAGGTGCATTAAGTGTGCCCGAAAAGGTTTGCTGACCGTCGTCCGCCCATGCTTTGCATCACTTGAAATGTTTGTGCCGCCACCGCTGCAAGCTGATAATAACCCGTGGGCTTGTGTTGGCTGTAACGCTAAAGCATCATGGGCAACAGTGCAAGTGAAGTTCGTGATAAAGATAACACCGATTGATTTTGAGTGGCTCTCAATGAGTTTTCAGCGAAGCGCCGTTTAACAACGCCGCTTAGCCGCTCCATTGCAGCTTGCGAAGCCTTCACATGCCAACTGCCCTTGCAAACGCAACCGCATACACTGCCTTTGGTTTCCCCTTCTTGAGCGCCCTCGCACATTCATTTAGCGTTGCCCCAACGGTCATCACATCATCAACTACGAGGACAACCTTATCGGTTACGGCGGATGGCTCTACAAGCTCAAACGCGTCTCGCACATTGCCTAACCTCTCCTTGGGCTCCAAATCAAATTGCGGCTTTGTTTCCCTTGCTCGAATCAACGCGGTTGAATTCATCCTGGCATTTATACATTCCGACAACACATCCGCAATCAACCACGCTTGGTTGAATCCACGCTCGCGCAATCTTTTCCGATGCAATGGCACCGGAATTACCAAATCAACTGGATGTGAGAAGTCATTAAGAGTTTCAACCATGAGCTTCGCCATCTCCGATGCAAGCCTTCTCTCACCGGAGTATTTGAGCTTGTGAATCATCTCCCGCGCAACATCCTCATATCTGACTGTGCACCTACACCTATCAAACCATCTTTTGATCCTTCTGCAATCAGAACATATGGGCGCAGCTTGAGCGAGTTCGTCATACGGCTTTCCACAAAGCGCGCACATCGGCGGTTTTATGAACTTGAGCCGTGAGAAACACCGCACACAAATTGCTTCGTCAGACAGAGAATCGCACACGAGGCACCGTGGTGGGTAAAGCATGCGAAGCGCAATGTGGACTCCCTTCAGAGTCACTTCCTTTAAACGCGGGAAGAAACTTGACCAACGATTACCACTGCTCACCCTCATCGCCTCGCGCTTTCAACGCAAATGTTATATTGGGCATATTGCAATTATACACGCTGCTGACGCATGTTGCGGAAAGAGATAAAATGTCACATTGCAAATCGCATGCATCATGAAGCATCCTCCCACACAGCGAAAGCGGGGTATAGATTGCCGTGGGGACGACTATCTCAATCGTCAACCAGAAGGGCGGTGTCGGTAAGACAACAACAGCGATAAATCTGAGCGCATGCTTAGCGGAACTCGGCAAGCGAGTCTTGCTTGTTGATGCAGACCCGCAAGGCAATGCCACCTCTGGCATCGGCATTCCAAGACAAGCTGCGCGCCCGCAACTCTATGATGTGCTTGCTGGATTCGTTGAACCAAGAGCAGCTGTCAAGCATACCCGTTTCACCCGGCTTGATGTCATACCGTCCGACATTGACCTTGCCGGTGCTGAGATTGAACTGAGCCAACTTGAGGAAAGAGAATTCATGATACAGCGTGCGTTGCAACCGCTTATCATTGACTATGACTTCATCGTTCTTGACGCACCACCATCGCTTGGCTTGCTCACAGTAAATTGTCTCACTGCAGCACATTACATCCTGATCCCAATTCAGTGCGAGTATTATGCGCTTGAGGGATTGGGAAACCTCCTTAGCACAATACGAAAGGTCCGAATGAGTTTAAACCCGTCAGTGCTTGTGCTCGGAATACTCCGCACGATGTATGATACTCGCACTAACCTTGCATCACAGGTTTCCGAAGAGGTTGAAAAACATTTTCCCCATTGGGTGTTGCGAACGATCATACCAAGGACAGTGCGCTTGAGTGAGGCACCAAGCCATGGCATGCCAATCATTTACTATGATAGCCGCAATGTGGCAGCAGCTGCATACCGCCAACTCGCACAAGAGGTGCTTGAAAGATTGGGCGAGGTAAATGAAGCCCCACTGCCATCAAAGAATGAAATGAAACAGGAGGAGGATACAAACCACTGATAACCACTCAAAACCTCCGAATCAAATTGGCGAGGATTAATGAGACCGCTCTTTTCTACAAATGTTGTTGGTGACCATTTTTCCCAGCCATACTATGGGCTTTAGCCCATAGTCGCTGGCGAATTTTTGAGCGCCATCTCTGGACGGCGAGATTTTTTCGCCGAATAAATTCGGCGCTTGTAAATTCGTCATCAACTGCTGGCTAAAGCCAGTGGCATGGAGTAAAGCGCCGACAAACTTTGAAGTAAAGAACGAATGAAACTTCAAAAACTTGTTTGGCATGGACACCATGGACAAGCATAGTTTGTGGTCAGTTATGAAGTGACAAGGGAGTGATGTCTCTGGTGGCGCTTCACTTTGCTTCATGCCTTAATACAAACATCTCTGAACCATGCCCTTACTCACAAAAACTTTCAGAAAAATGCTCTTGCCATTGCCATTTGCATCACGGTTGGACTAAATTCGCAATGAGTTTAATGCCACTTTAATTTTGGGAGTGTGGTATAACGCCTCTTAAACCAAACTTTTGGGAATAAATCCAGAATTTTTGCTTTCACCGGAAAAAATAAGGGGACGGCAGGCACGCATAATAATGCCCGCCGTCCCCGGATCTGCAGCTCAAATCGTTACTTCTTCTTCTTTGTCGCCTTCTTCGCCGCCTTCTTCTGGGCCATTATTAGCACCTCCTTTCTATGTGATGTTATGGGATGCACTATGACAACTCTACTTGCACAGTGCATCCTAACTTCACATTTAAAGTATAGCCAATTTTTTGCGATTGTCAACCCCAAAGCCGGCTTCAAATTTTTGTTGACAAGTTTTTGAGAATTTTTCAAATCCCGATGCCCGACGTTGCCAAATGCAAAGGTGATGTTACGAATCAAATTTTTTGTGTGAAAAATTGAAATAAATTGGGGTGGCTGAATATGAAAAGTTTGTCGGACAATGCCTCGGAAAAATTGAGAAATCTCCCCCCATCAAAAATCCGGAATTAAATCCAAAAAATGCGAATATTTGGGCAAAAAATTTAATACAGTTGACAAATTATTGTTTTGAATTTTAAATTGCCCCACTCAAAAGACAGCAGCATAAAAGCCATCCCTATTGACGCTAAAAATCTGCACACTTTTGTGTGACTAATTGCAACAAAAGTATGATTAACGATTTGTCCGGATGCTATTAACTACTCTCTGCTGCCAAGGATTAAGGTTGACACTTTGGAATGAGCGAGGGATTATGCAAAAATTGATGGATGCAAAGCTGAGGCGCGTGGGCTTAAATCAAGCCTCAGTGCACACTGCAATTTCTTCAAAGCGGATCGGTTCAATCGGAAAGCGGATATTCAGAGGGACAATGGTCTTTGAAGATGTGCGGTGCTGCAATTTAATGAACGCCTCAATGGCATTCTCACATGTGCGCCCCTGGCAGTAACCCATGCCAATTCGTGTTACGAATTTAAGTAAGTTCATATCGTCACAATCGCACACAAGCCATTGCACACCCTGGCGCACTTCGCCTGCTGTGACATCCTCACATCGGCAAAGCACAGTGTCATTTGGAAGCCATCTCCACCAACCATCCATCCCTGGCGTGGCATTTAATCTACGGGCAACTCTCACAAGCTTTGAGTTAATAGCGAGCAATTTGCTGCAGCGCTTTTTTAGCTCGCCCTCTTTGATGATACCAATGCGATGCAAAGCGGCATAAGCAGCTATGCGTCCCTCGGTGACGGCTTTCCTGAAACCACCAACGGATGCAACTTCGCCAGCAACAAACAGTCCCTCAACAGATGTCTCTAAAAGCTCGGTGCAGATTGGCAGCCACGATTTTAAATGCTCATCGTAGCGATGAGCGCACATTATAGCACGCGTTAGCAAAAGGTTGGGTAAAAGACCGTGTCCAATGGCAACGAGGTCACACCGATGTGAAATGGACTCGCTGATATTTGGGGCACCAACTTCATCAACTGG
>JANXAS010000045.1 GCA_025062195.1 Armatimonadota bacterium | reverse complement strand
TTTGAAACCGCCGAGCTCCGTCGGATGAGAGTGAAATACCTCAACTTTCCAACCCTTTCGTTCGGCATATCTTACATACATGCGAAATAGGTCGGCAGCAAACAGCGCCGCCTCTTCGCCGCCCGCTCCAGCCCTTATTTCCATGATTACCGTCTTTCCTTCGTTCAAGTCCTTTGGGAGCAACTCCTCAAGCAACTCCATTTCGAGCCGCTCAACCTGAGCGCTTATCTGTTCCACTTCTTCTTGAGCGAGCCGCCGCAACTCTTCATCTTCCTCGGACGAAAGTAGCTCCTTAGCTTCATTCAACTGGCGTTGTAGCTTCTTGTAGCTTCTATACTTTTCAACGACCGGATGGATTTCTCCGTAGCGCTTCAGGAGTGTTTGCAGCCGTTCCTTATCAGAAGCAATTTGCGAATCCGAAAGAGCGCTCTCTATTTGCTCAAGCTCTGCTTCAAGCTGGTCTAACCTCTCAAACACGGTTATCGCCCCTCTGCATTTTCAATTCCTATGTTATGATGCGCCCTTTATGTTCATTAAGGGGTGATTGCTTCTTCAGAACGCAGCAACGATGTTAGCGCAACCAAAGCCACTTCCAATTGTTGCACCGATGGTTCAGCTGTTGTTAACCGTTGGATTTGCACACCAAGACTTGTTATCGCTTTTGCCCACATCGCATCTCTAAATATGCCGGCAAGCATGACCTCGTATGATAAACCCGCTACAGCGGGCAGGAGCAGAACTCGCCCCACTAATCTAACCGAGATGCTTGTCCACGGGATCAACGAAAAGAGCACTATGGCAATCATGAACACAGTAAGCGTAAATGTTGTCCCGCAACGGGCATGCAATCTCGGCTGGCGCATCAACTCTTCAACGGTTAGTTCATTTCCGCTCTCGTAAGTGTTTATTGCCTTGTGTTCAGCACCGTGATATGCAAAGTAGCTCCTCATCCCGGGAAGCAAGCGAACGGCAGCGATGAAACTAACAAACACAAGCAACCGAGCGACACCCTCAATCAGGTTCAGCGAAAAGTGAGCGACACCATACAAGTGCACAGGCACATCCCCATCTAAAAACACACCCCGAAAACCATCGGCAAGCACATGCGGTATGATGACGAAAATGGAAAAACCAATTGCCAACCCAATTGGAAGTTCAATAGCGAAGGCAAAGCGAGCTGATAACCGGCTGCGCTCATGGCGCAACTCAAGCGATTCACGCAACCCCAAAAAGCCGCATGATATTGACTCGTAAAGCGCAACCAAACCGCGCACAAATGGGACACGCATCCATCGCTGAAGGAATCGTCCACACCTTGCTTCTCTCACCGTAGTAACAACTGAGCCGTCAGTGGAGCGCACCGAGATCACGATAAAATTTCGGCTGTGCATCATCACACCCTCATAAACAGCTTGCCCAGCAATAATCAGCTTCACGCCGCCATCGCTCCCTTAAATTTGATACGGCTATGTCCCTTCACGCTGCTTTGCTGAGCGCTGCGTTTTTCTCTGAGCGGCTTTTAACCTCTGCTGGAAACGCTCAACGCGCCCAAGCGTGTCAACCAACCTCTGACCGGTAAGTTGACCCGTATAAACAGGATGGCACTGAGAGCAGATCTCAATGTGTAGCATCGGCTTTGTTGAGCGCGTCTTGAACGAATTCCCACAGGCACAGATTACAGTGCATTCAACATACTCCGGATGTATTCCCTTCTTCATGGCATGCAAAGCCCCCTTCAGAATTTGAGGGATGTTGAACGAAGCTCTTGGCAGCTCAAACTCACCGCACACTTGCAGCAAACTCATTATTATGACTATGTCAATAACCCGGCGCCAATCGTCGCTGGCGATTTATTTTGGGGTGGTCACACCAACCAGATCAACTATGACCCTGAACTCACGCCTTGATAGGTCGTAGGCGATCCCCCACTCAATGCAATGCGCCCGATACACTAACCCAACACCCCAATTTCGCATCTTACGCTGTGAGGCATCATAGCGCAAGTCGTAAATCAACTTCCAACGGTTATAAACGAGCCATGCATATCCGCCAACTCTGCACTCAGTCCGTATATCAATATCGTCAAATTCAAACGGTGTCCTACCGGATTGAATGTGATGCACAAACGCAATGGAGCCATTGACACGATTCCCGATTCTACCATTCATACCCATCATCAGGCGAGCAAGCTTAAACTCATCACCCTTGTAATGTGAATAGCGCAGCAGCATATCAAAGTTCCATCGCCAATGCTCATTTAAGCGAGCGGCATCTCGCAAGCCCAACTGAATGTTCAATCTCCGTGAGGATACGCGGTTCACATACCTCTCGGTATATCGCCCATAGGAAATGTCACCATAAATAGACAACCTAAGCGGCTTCACCTCTTGTGTCCCGCTAACACCCACTTCTGGGAGGATGTTCAAAAACAAGCCCCTTGTGAGCTCGTCTGATATCACATCCTTATGCGCTATTCCTAAACGAACCTCGCCATACCTCCACGGCTTCATTAGGACAAGCCTTCCACGCCAATCTTCCTTCGCCGACAATCCCATTGAACATGAGAGCATCGTCGGTTGTCTGCTGATTGAACCGCCAAGCTGGCGCGAATAGTTAAACCCGGCATAAACGCCATCTGCCGAATTGATGTAAAGCATGAATGGCAAACTATCCCCACCTCCACCTCCAAACCTGAATCGCTGTTTGGGCAGTTTCGGCAAGCGAAACCCGTATAAGCGCCCACTCAAGCCGTCTATAATGACTTGCTCTCCGCGCGCAATCTGAATCCGCTTTGCAGCGAGTTCGTAATGTGGATGCGCTTTATTGCAGGTAGTGAGCTTGCCATCTTCAAAGACAGCATCGTCATCAACGATGCTTGCCCTGCGCGCTGCAAAGCTGAGCATGCCATAGGAGGCTTTAACGGATGTAACAACTCCACGGCGCTCATCCAGATTGTAAAGGGCGGATTCACCTTTAAGCACCAATTTATCCCTTATCATCACCGTTGCGCCGCTTGGAGCCATTACACGATTGCCCTTCGTATCGTATTGCAACTGGCTCGCACGCAAAGAAAGCTCACCGTAGTTTAACTCCACATCCCCGATGGCACTAATGGTGCTACCCATCGGTTCCCAATGGATGCGCCATGCCCGCAACATAGCCTTGTGGGCAGCGCCTTTAAATGTGTTGGGTTCGCCCACCGCCTGCGAATCCGACCCAACGGATATGCTTTGAACTCTGTCAATGTCTTGACCATCACCAGAATAAGCTGGGTGAGCAGTTGCCAACATGGTGAATAGCCAGAGGGTTAACACGATGAGGCGACCACATTTTGACAGATACATAACCATGGCATCCACTCAAAATTTATTAACGACTGCAATTTGACACCTCAGAAGCGCAGCTGCAGCTGTAACCTTGCTGCTTCCTCCTGTGAATGCCTTTGTTTGTTCTCGTAGTCTGTAATCCGATACAGGAGGCGCAGTTCAGCTTGCGGTGATATCGCGTAGCTAACACCCAAAACGGCATCGGTTAAGATCGGAGCAACGCCAAACGGCGCTATTGCCCTTCGGACACCAAAAGTGAATGCCCACCTTTCATTCCACAGGTAACCAACCTCACCCATATGCACTTTATAATCCCGCTCATCACCAATGCTTGAGAGCAGTTGGAGACGGTATCTTGCAACCAACCTCCTTGACGGATGCCATGTTAGTCCTATGTCCACACCGTGCAGCTTGCTGCCCAACCCCCAAAGCGGCTCAGCGCCGGATAAATGCGCATGCTCACCGAAGCGCGTGTAGAGCGCATACGCCTTCACTTTGTTGCCCTCATATTGCCCGCCAATCCCAGCACCGCCGTAACGGAGCAAGTCCGAGACAGTCATGTTCCCACTCCACGCAGGCAGGCGCTGAGTATACCCGCCAAGCAATCTCCATCGGCTCCCAAACGGTATTGCAACTTGGGCTTTGAACAACCTCTCAGCATCACCAGATGAGATAGGGCGCAGCTGTTGACTTGAGACCTGCAGAGACATGAAGGGCAACACAACTGTTGTTGTCGCAGCATCATTCAGCGATACCCTACCCTCACCTAACCAATAGGCGATCACAATATCGGAGCTTTGACTCGTCAAGCCGCCATCCTGCCATTGCTGAAGCACAGGTGAAAATGTGAAGCCAGCTTGAAAGCCACCATGAGCTGTAAACGGTGTGAGGAGACCTACACCGCCCCAACTCTTCCTCGTAGATAGGTTCACAAGCCCTGTAGGGCTATGTTGTGTCACTGCCCGCTTAAGCTTGCCCAAGAAAGCTTTCGTCTCCGACTCAAAGGAATCCACAACGCTAAGTAAATGCTTGGCACCCTCCTCTGGAGATAGCGAATCAATGTCGTCAGTGAAATACTTGATAAGCGCCCGCAGAAGCGCTGAGAGGCGTTCCACATCCGTCACCGTTATCGTCGGTAAGCCGATAAGGGCACATGCATCTTCGGGTGAGAGGTCAGAAACCGATAGACCCCTTTCCCTTACACGCTCAAGCACGGAGCGGAGCGCATCAACTGCCGATACGATGTCCCTGACAAATTGCAATCTGCTCACTGGCTGCGGCTTTGCGTATTCGCTGAAGGCGATGCCCCAAGTTAGCTTAACACTTGCGAGTTCCTGCATCCAAACATATGGTGGCTCGCTCCGCTCCACCTCGTCATACCAATTCCCATACCCAAATGCAGCCCTGCTGAACGCAAGGAAAACACACAGAGCGAAAATTGTCTTTGACCTTTGCTTTTCGTTCATCTCCTTCGCCCTCCAAAGACTGCCTTCACTTGAGTATAGCGCATAGGTAAAAGCATCGCCATCATAGCGCCCCAACTTCGGACATTGAGCTTGATGCTCCACGCCTAATTTCCACGCATCACCATGGTAGAGCATCCATTCATTATCCTTGAGTGATATTCTTGCATTTTGAGCGCAACCTCTTCCTGTGCGTGTGTGTCATGAGCCAAAGAGGGTTTAATAAGACCACTTCAAAGTGGAGTTGGTGAGCGCTTATGTCAGTGAAGCTCGTCTCGGAATACAAAAACCAACTTGAAAGCTCATTCTGGCTTGAAGTCAACAGCTCACACATCTATGCAACTGCACATATTCCGATTGATTCGCGCTTGCGCGGTGCGGTCATCTTGTGCCACGCCTTCGCCGAAGAGCACAAAGCATCCTACCGCACATTGGTGTCGCTCGCAAGAGAGTTGGCAAAAGCCGGTTTTGTCGCCATTAGATTTGATAATCGCGGCTATGGTGATAGCTCCGGTGAATTTGAGCGTTTCACGGTGAGCCAATGGATTGAAGATATAGAAGCGCTCGCAAAGCTTGTTAGAGAACGCTTGCATGGCTTGCCTTTGATCATCGGCGGGTTGCGTCTTGGAGCAACACTTGCTGCGCTTTCGGTTGACAGGCTTTGCGCCGATGGCTTTCTACTGTGGCAGCCGGTTGTGAGCGGTAGGAAATTTGTGCAGCTCAATATGACGAGGATGAAACTCCAACGCCAATTGATAGCTTATGAGAGCGGCAAGTTGGAGCACGAAGCCGATGTGCAAACCGCATCACATTATGTTGGCATGGACAGCAGTGAGCAGATTGCCAGTGACGACATATTCACCGACTTCAACGGCTACATAATCACCAAGAGGTTGCACGAGGAGCTTTGCTCTATTGAACTTACAGGCATTAAGCTGCCGAGCAATGTAAAAGGCTTATTAGTCCAAATTTCCGGTAGCACGAAACTAAGCAGTGAGCTTGCAATGCTTGATAAGCACTTGCGCTCATCTGTGAATCAATACAGCGCCGTTGCCATACGAGAGCAACCTATATGGAGCTTGCTTGGGTTAGTTGAGGCAGAGGAACTTATCAACGCAACGGTCAAATGGACATCAGAGGCATTCCCCGAGAAACATCCATTTGACGTGCCAGTGCACGAGTTATTCTCAGATATGCCCACAAGCTTAGGTGATGAAAGCATAGTTTTGATTCACACCCCAAAAGGTTGGTTGAAGGGCATACTCAATGCTCCGGGAAAACATCGCGACACTTGCATTCTTTTCCTTCATGGCTGGTCTGGCAACCGCTCGGGTCCGCATCACATGTTTTCAAAGCTTGCCAGAAGGCTTGCAAGGAACGGTTGTGCAAGTTTGCGCTTTGACTTTCGCGGGCGCGGCGAGAGCAGCGGCGAGTTATACGAGGGCACTCTCCTGACCATGATTGAAGACGCAAGATGCGCCATTGATTGGCTATCAGAGAACCTCGCAATCAAATGGTGCGTTACCATTGGCATTTGTTCTGGTGGTGAAGTCGCTATCGGATGTGCTGTCCATCCAAGAGTGCGCGGGTGCGTCCTTTGGTCAGCACCAATATTTGCGGGTCTTAAAGCGCGCTCAAGAGAGGCAAGAAAGCGCTGGAGTTATTTCACTGAATACCTGCGCAAGCTGTTTCGCCCAACAACGTGGCGAAAGCTATTTAGCGGGCAAATACAATTCGGCATAATAATGCGGGTGCTTTTTGGTAAGGTCGGAGACGTACCCAAGTCCGACAAAAGCTCAAAAGGTGAATCGGAAGGCAAACTGCCAACCGCTCAAGCTCACCCGGTGAAGGGGGACGGTTTTGCGCCGAATGAAGTGCTGCAGCGGGAGAGAGAACAACTTGAAAAACTGCTTCGCGAGTTTGAGGGGCAATATAGTAAGCCAACGCTGATGGTTTATGGCACTGGCGATCCGGAGGCAAAGCCGGCAATAGAATGGTATGGGCGCATATTTGATGAGAGGAAAGCACCGTATAACATCCACCTTGTTCGCGGCGCAAACCATAGCTTTTATTCATTTGTCTGGGAGCAAGAGGTGCTTGATGTCACAGAGCAGTGGCTATCATCGCTTGCTTAAAGTTTTGTTCGTTAACCACACAGGCAAAGTTGGCGGAGCTGAAGCCAGCTTGCTCACACTCCTTAACGCTTTGGCTTCATTGCATAGCGACAAAGTTGAACTGGCAATTGCGGCGCCTGAAGATGGTCACTTGCTTAAATGTGCCAGCGCAATTGGGGTGCGCACCATTCCCACAAGGCGAATCAAAAGGCTGAGGCGCCCAAGAAGGGCAAATGAAATTGCAATCACAGCAACAACGCTTCTATGCGGATTGGTTGAGAGTATTAGAGTGCTGCGGGAAATATCACCGCACATAGTCCACTGCAACAGCCTTCAATGTGGGGTGTATTTCTCCATCCCGACGGTGCTCATGGGCATACCTATGGTCTGGCACTGCCGTGATGTGCTCATGCCGCACTTGGCTGCAAAAATTGTTGGGATGCGCAGCAATGCCATCATTGCCATATCAAAGTCGGTTGCGAAAGTTCTCTCAGCACACAGCTTGCCGGAATTTAAAATCCATACAATCTATAACGCCGTTGACACAGCGCAACTTGAGGGCGCCAAAGAGGTGGATGTAAGAGATTTCCGAACGCGATGCGGTGTTCCGGAGGGTGGACTCCTGGTGGGAATGGTTGCACACATTGTTCCATGGAAGCGCCACGATATTTTCATAAAAGCTGCGAGCATAATTTCACAGCAGCGTGATGATGTCCGATTCGTAATCGTAGGCGGCGATATATTTGATGAGCATGAACTATGGCTTGGGTATTTGATGCAACTCAGGTCTGAACTATCGCTCAAGGAAAAGTTGACATTTGCAGGGGCACAAAATGACATGGCTGTGGTGATGAACGCTATTGACATCCTTGTTCATCCAACACCAATGGAGCCATTTGGCAGGGCGGTTGCTGAGGCAATGGCTGCTGGGAAGGCTGTTGTAGCCATCAATGCGTTTGGACCGGCGGAGCTGATTTCTGACGGCGAGAACGGGCTTTTGGTTTCATCGCCAACTCCGGAAGAAATTGCGCATGCCATACTTAGATTGATTGATGATGCCTCGCTCAGAGAAAGCGTCGGCAGGATGGCGCGCAAGTTCGTCGCAGAACATCTCTCGCCGCAATTTCATGCCAACTCGGTTTTGAAGCTGTGGATTGAAGTGCTCGGCAAGAGCAGCTTTTAGGGTGAATGCAACTGGTGAGCAGCAGATACTTGTGCAATATATTGCTATGCAACCGAAGAGCCAAAGGGCATTAAGGCAATTAACCAATTTGTGGTAGGGGTGATCAACGGTGCGCTTAAAGCTCACCGCAAAGGACGCTTTGATAATCGTTGATGTGCAGCGCGACTTTTGCCACGGTGGGGCATTGGCGGTCCCCAATGGCGATGCTGTCGTTGAACCGTTGAACAGCTATGTTGAAGCATTTAAAGCAACTGGCTTACCAATAGTCGCCACACGAGATTGGCATCCACCAAATCATGTTTCGTTTCGGGAGCGCGGCGGTTTATGGCCGCCGCACTGCGTTCAAGGGACAACAGGCGCTGAGTTTCACCCGGATTTGAAACTGCCAGAGGATGCTATAGTTATCTCAAAAGCAACTCATCCAGATGAAGAGGCTTACTCAGGATTTGAGGGCACCGAGCTTGCGGAACTTTTGAGAGGAAAAGGTATCACTCGCCTATTCGTAGGAGGGCTCGCCACAGATTACTGCGTTAAGATGACAGTCCTTGATGCGCTCAGACTCGGCTTTACAACATTACTTCTTGAGGATGCTATCAAGGGGGTTGATGTCAATCCCGGAGATAGCGAGCGCGCAATTGAAGAGATGCTCTCAAATGGGGCGATAGCCATTAACCTCTCCGACCTCAAGCTCTGAGTGAAACGGAGTGCACAACACCGTTTCAAAAATCAAAAGGAACACAGCCATCCTACCTGTGAAGCTTTTGGCGAAATAATTTTGCCCTTAACTTAACGCACCCTCAGTATAAGTTCCCGCTTAACATCAATCGCTTTTCCACCCCACATTAACTTTGAGTCGCCAAAGCCATGATAGATGCGAATTGTTCTTGAACGCTCAAGCGCGCTTCCGTCAACGCTTCTTATCGTGAATAGCGGCGCATCGCTGTATTTCAAACCGTTAAAGCTCGCCGCATAGAAGGCAACGAATGTTGGCGCCTCAACTATGAAACCATATGGCGGCAAGATAATTTCACCAAAGCGGCTTGACATCCACTTATAGTTTTCAAAGCCCATATTGGCAACCACATTCACCTGCCCTTCGCCAAAAGTTGATTGACGGACTCTCAAATCCGGCGTTAGGAAACGATATGCGCTCATAAGCATTCGCGCCGTGATTTCGTTGAGCGGTGAGAGCACCTCATATGTGTTTTTCATAAAACGGTCAAGTGGATGCATACCCTCAGCCCAACCATTGTCAGCGCGCACAAATACTGCAGCATCCGCGGCTACCTCCTCGGTAAACTTTAGCGGTTCAAATTCAACCTTCCCAGCCTTAATATGCAGCTTGCCAACTATGTATCGCCTTTGCCCATCGTCAACACCGTAAAGCCTTGCACGCTCACCCATGGGTGGCTCATACAGCCCCATGCGCACATCAAATGTTCCGGATAAACCATCGGGTATGCGCACTACAAGCGGTCCTATAAGGACTCTTTGTGGCTGCCATTTGCTCGTTTGTGGCGTTGGATCATGGTCATTCTGGAACTTGATGTTTCCGGCTGCGTCGGTGAAATGCACAAAGACACGCCAATCCTGTTTAACTGGCTTCCTTACGAGCCATTGGTAAGTTATTCGGAACTGCCCCACATCAACAGGTTCAACGCTAACTACAGATGGCTGCGCTTCAACTCTCAGTTCTCGCAACATTTCACGCCAATACAATCCCGCTGGCACGCTGTGATAATTCAACGGGCGCCCGATAAGGATGTGATGGAGCACATACTCAGCTGCATTGAATATGTCGTAGCCATACTTGCCGTGCACTTGAATGCAATCACGGTAGACCATTTCAAATATCGGCACAACAGTTGCACCGAGCTTTTTGAGCAAGTTGGCATCGTGGTAATATGTTCCGCTCACGCCGCTCAACCCCTCAAAGAAGTCAGATATAGGTATGCCCCATTCACGGCCACATTCAGAACCGAAGATGCCAAACAATTCCCTTGCGTATCGGCACAGCTCCTGCTTCCAAAACATATCGTCGGAACGAGTCAGCGGATGATTGGGATCAAAGCATTCATACAGACCGGCTGCGAATGTTGTGTCAATGAAATACGCACTTGGGGCGAAAAGTTTTTTGACGGCAGGCAAGTTCTGCGGGCGCATTGCAAGCTCAATTGCTTTCTTTGAGCATGTGAGATAAGCACGCCCACCGAGCCACCTGCCACCTTTGACCAAGCTGCCATCACGAGCCTTCATAATGTAGCTTTCATCCCAAGAAGGTGAGTCACGATACATGTCTTGGTAGTTGTCATGGAGGCAGAAAATGTATCCGAGTCCTCTGACGAGCTTTGAGCATTCTGCCAGCTTCTCATTTCCGCCGCATTCCGGCGCTGCCGGCAGTATGTCAGGGTGCTGGTTGTCATACCCGCGATGAATCCAACCGCCGAGAATGAAAAGCACCCTCTCCATGCCCAAGTCGTTCCTGAGATGCGCTGCGATCTCCGCGGCTTGTTCAAAAGTCCAATTGACCCTCACCCACTCCTCTTGCTTGCTCTCCTCATCCATCCGCCTCGCAAGGCATGTCCACAATTTGAAATTGACAGCCCCAAATAGCTTGCTCCGTTCCGGGTTCTCTTTTAGCTTCTCATCCCATGTGACAAGCCATCCCTTCGCTTTAGCCACATCACGGTAGGCTTTCGCTATGCTCACATAATCGCCCTCCCCGAGCAGGCGAACACTGAAGCGCTTTGCGTCGTTGGACAACTCAAGTGTTGGAAGAAGAAGCTGCCCATATGGCTTAAGCTTTGTGTCACCAACAATGCTTCTGAGGCGCACAGTCACATACGGGCTACGCCATGTGACGAGCAACGCAGAACCACCCTTAACAGCACCAAACATCTCCATGTGGCAGCCCTCATACGAAAATGTCCCAAAGGCATGTTCAAATTGGACGCCGCTTTTGCTTGGTATGAGCATTCCAAGGCGCACAGGCATAATGATGTAGCCATTATCCGCGTCGCCCACGAAAAAGGCGCTATCAAGCAAGCGGATGTTGCGGACTTGTGCACCAGCAGCTTCGTATGAGACTTCAATGGTCTCACCCTTCAACTCAAGTTGGATGGCAATGGATGGCTCGCCATTGGTCGGCAGATAACGCAACTCAATTGTGTTTGCGCCGACAAGGCGAGAGGCAAACTTGTTTAACACCACTTTTCTATCTGCACCACCAATAGCAACTGTGGCTTCACCGAAACGAGCTTCGTAAGGGTTGCTGAACCACTTCACATTAGTTCGTTTATCCAAGACCTCATATGCCCCGGTGCGCCCGCAAACTCTGATGGTGACAAACTCAGACTGAATTTCAATCGGCTCAAGAAGGCGCTTTGATAGGGCATCGTGGTTAAGTCCCTCAGGCGCTTTAGCGTTCATCGTCATCCCTCCCGCTCCCTGTGTCAGCGGCATGATATACACTACAAATGCTAATGCGAGTTGCCATAGCAACCAAAACGCATCTCCTCGCCACAGTCCCGTGGGCTTAAAGATCGCTCTCATAAGCTTCGCCTCCATCCGCCGATTTGGTTCGCTATTCTGGGAGCCCGCATGGTGCCATCATTTATCACTGAAGGCGCATTGCTCAATGTAATCCATAGCCTTCGGCAACTCCACAAATGGGTCTCCGGGTATGTGACATTCAAACCCAAAGAAGCCATCATAACCGCCGGCGATCAATTCTCTCAGCGGCTGCGCAAATTCCGTATGCCCATACCCCGGGAGCCATCTGTTGCTGTCAGCAAGGTGAACATGCTTTATGCGGGCTCTTGCTTCCCTAACTGACGAGGTGATATTAGCCTCCTCTATGTTCATGTGAAAGAAGTCCGCCAATATAGCTACAGCATCGCTGCCAACACGCTCACATATCGCCAAAGCATCCTTCAATTTCCTTGGATGCCATTGCTCGTAGCGGTTAAGCGGCTCAATCAAAAGGTAGCAATTGCGTTTCTCAGCGTGTTCGGAAAGCTCGCACAGAGTTTCAACCATGACCTCCACTTCAAGCTGCTCTTTTGTTTGCAGAGGCGATAAGTCCGGGATCCTCGGTCGCCCGCCGAGCTTGATTGGTAGCAGCGGCACAACGACTATCCCAACACCGCCAAGCTCACCACACATATCCAAAGTCTCCCTGGCACAGCGCAAATAGCGCATGCGCTCTTCTTTGCGTGCGTCAAGCAGAGCTCCCTCTCTGACACTCCATATTGCGGGCACAACACCTGTTGCCTCAAAAGCCTTTCTTACCTCCTCAAACTTGTCTCTAGAGCTGCTCGCCGTAAGCTCAATCCCAGCAATGCTTATGCTTGCGACATTCTCAAACTTTTCGTGGAGCGTTCTTCCCGGCGCCATGTATTCTCGTAGGGCAAACTTGAGTCTACGCATCTAACGCTCACCCCTCACCTACACTCACCTACAAATTCGGCTTTGGGAGCTAATCACGCGCTCCGGCTCGGCATACTGATTATATGGCTTGTGCACAGATACAGCTACTTGCCCACCAGTATGAGAGTGCACCGCGATTGCCCTTAGCGTTCAAAAATTGGTGCGCTCAAAAGAGTTTCTTAAAGAGGGGGTGTTTCGCTCTTACATTGACCGTTCAAATAGGCGCTCTTTGCTGAAAATGCTGTTAGCGTATGCCTTTACAAATTCACTCTACGAGCTTCGGCTTGCAGTCATTGAAAATTTTTCACGCCCGTCACATTTAGAGGGCAAAAATTTTTGTGGCAGCAGGTATGCTTTGACTGCGAGATTTTGGGCGCATCCTATGCGCCACTACATTGCGAAAAAATTCGGCATCCATGTATTCTTTATCAGCAAAAGGCTAAAGCCAGCGACATGAATGGCTATTAACCGGCAACTTTTGATCAAAGGGCATGAATGGAGCTTGCCACACGAGGCACAGAGCGCTTTGGAGGTGAAACGCAGCTTGGCAACCGATATGAAGACGATACTGGCAACTGATTGTGGTAGCACAACGACGAAGGCAATCCTGATAGAGCACTCAGATGAGCGCTATAGATTGATTGCTCGTGGTGAAGCGCCAACGACTGTTGAAGCCCCATTTGATGATGTAACAATCGGCGTCCTAAATGCCATGAGAGAGCTTGAAGATTTGACTGGCAGGCGATTCCTGCTCAACGGAAGAGTGCATGTGCGCCACAAAAAGTCACACGATGACATCGGATGTGACATCTATGTTTCCACATCAAGTGCTGGCGGCGGATTGCAGATGATGGTTACAGGTGTGGTTAAGACGATGACCGCTGAGAGCGCACAGCGTGCAGCTCTCGGCGCTGGAGCAATCGTCATGGATGTGATTGCAATTGATGATGGCAGGGCTGAGCATGAGCGGATACAACGCATGCGTTCCTTGCGCCCGGATATGATACTGCTTTCCGGTGGCACTGATGGCGGGACAATAACGCATGTCCTTGAGCTTGCCGAACTCATCCTTGCAGCGAACCCGCGCCCAAGGCTCGGGAGCGGAATGAAACTCCCCATAATTTATGCCGGCAACAAGGATGCACGAGAGAAAGCATTCCAATTGCTTGGAGACAAATTTGACCTGCGCATCGTTGAGAACATACGCCCAACGCTTGAAGTTGAAAACCTCCAACCAGCAAGGGAGGCAATCCATGACCTCTTCCTTGAACATGTCATGCAACAGGCTCCGGGATACTCAAAGCTTGCAAGCTGGGTATCTGCCGAGATAATGCCAACGCCCATGGCTGTTGGGAAGCTCGTTGAACTGGTGGCGAATGAAAGGCGCATAAATGTCCTCGCAGTTGATATAGGGGGCGCAACGACGGATGTGTTCTCTGTATTTGGCGGCAGGTTTACAAGGACGGTTTCAGCCAACCTCGGATTGAGCTATAGCATATGCAATGTGATGGTCAGTGCCGGAATTGAGAACATATCAAGATGGCTTCCAATGAAGATGGACGAAAGGGAAGTGCGAAACAGACTGCGAAATAAAATGATTCGCCCAACAACTATACCGCACACTGTTGAGAGCCTTTTGCTTGAGCAAGCTGTGGCAAGGGAGGCGTTAAGGCTCGCGCTGGAGCACCATAAACAACTCGCTGTCAGGTTGAAGGGCGTGCATGTTCAAAGGACGATTGGGGAAGTGCTCGGTGTGATTGAGCAAGAAACGCTGGTGGATATGATGAAGGTGGATTTGATCATAGGTAGCGGCGGCGTCCTCTCACATGCCCCCAGAAGGAATCAAGCCATGATCATGCTCGTTGACGCATTTCAGCCTGAGGGAGTTACGGAACTCGCCGTTGACAGCATCTTCATGATGCCGCACCTTGGCGTTCTATCACAGGTCCATCCGGAAGCTGCCCTGCAAGTCTTTTGGAATGATTGTCTCATACCGCTTGGAACCGTTATCGCACCGAGGGGTGTAGGCAAGCTTGGGGAATATGTCGGCAGGTTAACGGTTAGCGGGACCAAATTCAACATCATCGGCAAAGATGTAAGGTTTGGGGAAGTGCAGCTGCTACCGGTTGCAACTGATGAGACAGTGCGAATAAGGTTTGAGCCCGCAAGGCAATTTGATGTTGGTGCCGGCTACGGGAAAGTTTGGGAGGGGGAGGTCAAAGGCGGTGTTGTCGGTATCCTCATAGACGCACGCGGGAGACCAATCCAACTCGGCGACGATGAGGACGAACGCGCACGGCGGATGAGAAATTGGCTTATGGCAGCAGGATGCATCTGACAAGCGTGCGAGCGGCAACTTAACACACGGGTGATTTGAAGTGCTTGAACGATTGCAAAAGGTGCTTGCAAGAGCTGGTGTAGCATCAAGGCGCAAGGCTGAAGAGCTGATAAGGCAAGGCAGAGTGAAAGTTGATGGCGTTACAGTGACACAACTTGGCTTCAAAGTCAATCCAGAAAAAGCCGTCATAGAGGTTGATGGTAGGCGCATTGATACAAAGCCGAAGTTGGTTTACATCGCCCTTCACAAGCCGAGAGGGTATGTCACGACAACTTCGGATCCGCATGTGCCATTTGAAAGGACGGTCATGAGTCTGCTCCCGCCACAATACCGTAGCCTGCACTACATCGGCAGGCTTGATAAAGACAGTGAGGGGTTGCTGTTATTAACTAACGATGGCGAATTGACTCACCTTATCTCGCATCCAAGGCACAGCTTTGAAAAACGATACATTGTGTCAGTTGATGGTGTTGTTAAACGAAGTCACTTGAAACAACTTCGCGATGGCATTGTGCTTGATGACGGGAAGCGGCACAGCGCCAAGGCTTGCATCGTCTATTTGAGCAAGCACACAACAACCCTTCTTGTAAGCATCCGTGAGGGACGAAAGCGCCAAATACGAGTCATGATGGAAAGGCTTGGATTTAAGGTTAAGAGGTTGGTGCGAGTGTCCATCGGACCAATTAAGCTCGGGGAATTGCGTCCGGGAGAGTTCAGGCACTTGACCGGTGACGAGGTTAAATCTTTATTTGATGCAGCCAGAGGGAGCACGAGCCAAAAGGTTGACAGCGGCAGCGTATGAGGCGAACCGAAGAGTAAACGGACCTTTGTCCATCTCAATTCACTTGCAAGCGATGCGTCTCATGAGGTGTTTATGAAATGCGATTGCCTTCACAATTTGACTTCTCCACCGGTAAGCTGCACGCACAGCTGCTTGAATTGCTGATTGGGAAGTTGCCGCTCAATGATGAGCGTGTTGTGGTCGGTCCGAAGGTGGGCGAAGATGCAGCTGTAATTGATATGGGTGATAGGTATCTGGTGGCAAAAACAGACCCAATTACATTCGCAACCGATGAGATTGGTTGGTATGCCGTAAATGTGAACGCTAACGATATTGCAGTCATGGGTGCTGTCCCAAAGTGGTTTATGGCTACCGTGCTTTTGCCGGAAGGGAGAACTGATGAAGCGCTCGCCGAGATTATATTCTCTCAGATTGCAAATGCATGTCGTGAACTCAATATAACTGTCATTGGTGGTCACACCGAAGTCACATACGGTTTGGATAGACCAATAGTCGTTGGGGCAATGTTAGGTGAGGTTGATAAGGAAAGGCTTGTAGTGAGTTCAAATGCTCAAGTTGGCGATGTCATCATCCTCACAAAAGGAATACCTATTGAGGGGACTTCAATCATAGCCCGTGAAAAGAGGGAAGAACTTTTAATGCGCGGTTACGATGCTGCGTTCATTGAGCGTGCAAAGCGCATGCTTTACGACCCCGGAATAAGCGTTGTAAGAGACGCACTTATTGCAACATCTTCGGGAAGAGTGCACGCTATGCACGACCCCACTGAGGGTGGCTTAGCAACTGGGCTGTATGAACTTTCTTGGGCATCGGGAGTAAGCATTGAAGTTGAGCAAGGAGCCATACACATCCTTGAGGAAGGCAAAAGGCTGTGCGATGAGTTCGGACTAAATCCATTAGGGACGATTGCATCCGGAGCGTTGCTCATCGTTGCTCACCCGGATGATGGCGATAGGATTGTTAATGCGCTCACCGCCTCGGGAATAAGTGCCGTTATCATCGGGCGCATTACTGCTATTGGAAATGATGTCACTTTGAAGCGCGGCAACGAGTGCTCTCCTATGCCGTTGTTCGTGAAGGACGAAATTGCAAAGCTGTTTTGAATTGATTTGTGTATTTGAACTCACCTGGAAGGGGTTAAGAGAAAACGAGACCAGAAGTTCAACAGTGGATGGAAGCAAGTGACAGATAGGTTCTTCTGGGGGACGGATTTGTCTTGGAGGATAAAGGGACCTTCACCGAGATTAGAGGTGAGTTTGAGCGGATGAAAGCAAGAGGGTCTTTTGGAAAGGCACAGCAGTGTGTGCATGCTTTGCACAACTTCCGTTAGTCAGCCGTGTTGATGATTGCAAATTGCGTTTTCAAGATGGTTGAACAACTCACCTTGCCTTCGCTAAAGCTTCGGATGCCAAGCTATCTGAGAGAACAAAGCAAAGGTGAAGTTATGTGAATGAGCACCCAATAGACCCGCTCAGGTTGTGTGCGCCCTCAGCAGTCCTAAGTTTGATGCAAAAGCATCACATCCGCCCAAATAAGTCTCTTGGGCAGCACTTCCTCATAGACCGAAATGTGCTGAGGAGGATCATCAGTGCAGCTCAAATTCAAAATGATGACCATGTGCTTGAGATTGGAACCGGCTTTGGAACACTAACTGCAGCAATTGCTGTTAGATGCAAGCTTGTCGTCACAGTTGAGAAGGACAAAAAGCTGGCGCGCATCGCTGAGGAGTTGCTTTCGCCATTTGAGAATGTGCGCCTGCTTATCGGCGATTTTACAGAGCTTGAGCTGCACGAAGTTTTGGAGCACGACAATGTATGCGAGCGCCCATGGAAAGTCATCGGCAACTTGCCATACTACGCCACAAAGCCCATCTTGATGAAGCTCCTCTCGCACCGCTCACTCTTTGAACTCTGCACCCTCACAATTCAAAGAGAGGTGGCAGAACGAATTGCCTCAAGTCATGGCACTAAAGCATATGGTATCCTCAGCATAGCTGCGCAGTTATTTACAGATGTTGAGTTGCTCTTTGATATCCCGCCAACCTGCTTTTTTCCGCCGCCAAAGGTGACTTCAAAGGTCATAAGATTGCGCGTGCGCAAAGTGCCCAAATATGAAGTTCATGATGAGGCGCTTTTCTTTAGACTTGTCAGAGCCGCCTTTTCAGAGAGGCGTAAGCGAATAATTAACTCGTTGAGTAGCCGCGCACATTTGCTCGGTTTGAGCAAAGAGCAAATTGGAATCGCCCTCAACAGTGCCGGCATTGACCCAAGCACACGCGCAGAACATGTCAACATTGATAGCTTTGTAAGGTTGGCAGGAGTAGTTCATGAGATGTTGATCAAAGCACAGACAAGGAAACCCACCCCAAGAGGTGAACGGCGTGAGGCATGAAATCCGCAAGGTGACTGTAACGCCTTGCGAGCTGCATGATAAGTTTAATCCGCAATATTCTCCTCGTGCTGTAAACCCGCATCAATTAAGTCAAGGTAGTATTCGGCTGTCTTTCGTATGCTGCAATATGGATAGGTCTGGACGAGCTTGAGCAATTCCTGTTGCGCCCTTTCCTTATCGCCAGGATATGCTTGGTAGTAAAAGTTCAGAGCGAGGTAAAGCCAAACTGTTGGTATGCCATCATATTCGGGGTAGCTGCGCATAAGCTTGAGCGATTCCTCAATGTGCTTCTGCCTATCGTAGTTCCCGCTGCCGATTGAGTAAATCTGTGTGAGGAAAAGCTGTGCGTGAATGCATTTGTCGCTCTTTGGATAGCTCTTTACGAACAACCTATACGCCTCAGCTGCCTCTTTATACTGCTTCAAAGAGGCGTATGTGGATGCGATCTGAAACAAGATATCTTCGCACCTGTCATCGTCCGGGAAAAGTTGGATGAATTTTCGCCACGCCTCTATCCCGCGCTCTTTGTCTTTAAGAACATACTGATGGATGTAAGCAACGCGCTGCATGGAGGCAACCGCATAGTATGTGTCGGTGAACTCTTTGACGATAGCTTCGTATCGCTTAAGCGCCTCTTTTATGTTCTCTCGCTCAAGCTTGTATGCTTCCGAATATGCCTTTGCAGCCTCTTGCCAGCGTTTCTTCCTATCCGTGTCTTTGTCAACATAGATTGCCTCAAACGAGCGCGGAAAGCGCCTCACCAATTCCGAATATGCTTCTTCGGCTTTCGCCCGCTCGTTAAGCTGCATCCATATATCGCCCATAGCTTTAAGAACTGTTGATAGCCTATCCCAATCGGGATAAGTCTTCACAATCGCCTCATACTCCTTTAACGCTGCGTTCAAATCCTTGAGCGCCTGATGGTAAAGTTGCGCTATCTTCAAGTGAACAGATGGGCAGTCATCCATATTTGGATAGTCGTTGATGTATCGCCTATATTCGGCGATTGCACCCTTATAGTCTTTGAGGGATGTTGCTAAAGTGTCCGCTATGCGTAGAAGTATGCTCGGACAACGGTCATCCTCGGGATACAGCGAGATGAACCTACGCCATGTTTCAATTGCCTTAGCGGTGTCTTTCAACCTGTCCATGTAAATGCTTCCGAGTTCAATTAAGGCATCCTTGGATGCATAGGCGTTTGGATACTTTTGAATTACCTCCTCAAGCAATGTGATAGCGCCTTTGATATCCTTCTTATTCAGCATCCTTTGCGCTAACCTGTGGAGGGTTGATGCGGCGAGCACTTCAAAATAGCTTCTTGCGCGCTGCGTCTTCATCACCTTCAAAGCGGCTTCATAAAGCTCAAGGGCTTTTTGCGGCTCGTCAACAAAATCGGCAAGGAGCGTGTAGTTGTAATGATTTCTTGGAGCGCGCTTTATACCCTCCTCAAGCAACCGCAGGATGCGCGGGCGAAGCATATTGAGCACTTTTTCATCACCGAATTTGTATTGCCCAGTATAGATGCGTTCAATCTCCTGATAGAGCCTGCGCATGTCGCTTGTGAGCGCCTTTTTAGACATACATGCTTCCATGCCTGCTTCCAATATCTTGAGTGCATCATCATATCGCCCTCGTATCATGTATAGATGGGCGAGTTCGTAATAGGCTTGCACATTCTCAGGGTCGGAATTTATCAAACCCACAAGATATGCCTCGCTCCTTGATTCAAGCCTCGCTTCAACACTCGCAACTTTGCCCTCCTCAACTTTCACCTCCTGTTGCCATGTCTCAAAATCTTCTCGCTCCAAACGCAGCGTATAAACCCCAGGCTCAATGCCGTGAAGCGCAATCGGTGTTTTGCCCATCAGGACGCCATTTAAAAAAACATTCGCACCAGGCGGTATGGAAGTGACAGAGATTGAGCCAAGCTGGCGTTGCTGCAAGTTGACTTTAATGGTGACATCTGTCGCTGAAACTTCAATTGCACTAACCCACAACCTGTATCCGTGCTTGAACAGCCTGAGCAAATGCTTACCGTATGCCACGCCTTCAACGGTTAACGGAGTCAAGCCAACATATTTTCCATCAAGGAATGCCATCGCCCCTTTTGGCTCAGAAATGATGTGCAGTCTGCCAACCTGCTCATAGGCTGAAGCAACTCCAAGCATTATGTAGAGCGTTAAAGCAATTGAGACACGAAGCAAATTCTTGTCACCCTCCTTGCTACCACAGGAGTTAACAATGCTCATTGCAAAGCTCATCTTGCCTGCCGGCTGCTTACACTTGCATTTGGGGGCGCTTCGCAATCGTAAAATGTCCGCTTAACTGGCACGATGACAGAATTTGCCTCCACCTTCCCGAGCAATTGTTCGGCACAAATTGTAAAGCGAGCCACCATTATCCCATTGTCCCTTGTCCAAATGGCAATATGCTTTCCATCAATCGGCTGCTGGTCATCATACTCAAGCAGCAGCTTGTCATCAACGAAGTAGCGCAGCTTGCCACCGCGCTTCTCAACCCTGACGAGAAACCATTTTCGGTGAATGTCTTCCCCAAATGGCTTATGCTCAACTTGTGCCACAACTTTGCTCTTACGAACGATCGCTGATTTCGTCCCTCGCCAACCACCAAACACGAATGTGTAGCCGCTGGTCAAATCACTCCCATCGGCGCATATCGTGATATTCAAATCCTGAGCATAGGAGGCATAGCTGCCACGCTCACGAGCCATTTTAACAGCGACTGCAAATTCAACTGTTATGTCGCCACCACAAAGATACTTGCTCCATACTACAGCAAGGTTTGAGCCGATAGACTTGTGCATTGCCCTCGCACGCTCAATCTCTTCGCTGCTTTCTGACATCGCAGTGACCATGTTCCAAGATATGCCCGAGAAGAATGACCACCTTGGGTCGCATTGCCATCTTTGGCTCACTTCCCATAGCCCATTTGACGGGCGCCAATTGATGGCAGCTTCTCGGAACATGTCGGTGATGCTGTTGGCAGTGAACAGCTCAACATCCTCCCGCCGCACAGCCTCGCCAGTGAACGCAAGCCCAAACTTGCTTCCACGCAAAGGCTCACTATCCTCATAAGCGAACGCTGGCGTTCCATCCAGGTATGCGAGGATGAATTTGCCAACGCGCCTCACACGAATGTGAGTCGGTGATGGGCTGCCGCCGAGTTTGGTTTCCTTTACAAGCACGCCGTTACGGAATAGCCTGATGCAGTCCTTTGCCAATTCCAATCTATAACCAGAATTGGCGTCGCGCTGCGCTGCCGAGATTAGAAACATGGTCTTCCCTGCACTCAAATCAACTCTCGCACGCGCTTCCAAGTCGCCCCAAAAGTCAGCTCTGTGCCACAAGGCTTTCATTTCCCCGTTGCCAATCTGAACCTTGCCCTCAACCCAGTCACTTTGCGCTGCTGCCCAGTTGCCCATGCTATACTCATGCGCAAACACCTCATGCGCTATGTTGAACCGATTAAAATGCTGCCCACCCACACGCAAACGCAGACCATGAAAGCGCGCCTTGCACGAGTTCGCATACAAGCCGATCATGCCCGATGTTATAGAGGCATCAAAAACTTGGATGAGCTGTTCACCGTTGACTGAGATGGTGAGCAAACCATCGTCGGATGAGGCGGACAATATGAATGGCTTTTTGCCGTCCAACTTGACTGGCGCTTTAGCGAGCAATTCCTCATTGCCGGAATTGCGGCGCAATAACTCAACTGAGGTGAACTCGCCAAACACAACGCGAGCCAAATGGTATATATGCTCATCCTTGTAGTTTAGGCACAACCCTAAAGAGGCATCATCGCCCCACTCGCCCTCAGTTGAGACGCATGCATCTACAGAGTAACTTGAAATGCTCTCCCACAGTAGCGCCTTGCCTTCAGATGCAGTTTCAACTTCGCACACCCTTCCAATCCCCTTGATGCTCACAAACTTCCAAACCCCGGTCAACTTATGAACGATGCCATCAAAGCTTTCATCACTAAAGTTAACAGCGAACTCGCTTGCACCCCCCACCTGGACATCATCAAAGTAAGCTCCGAAAGCGCTTGCAGTGTATAGCCCAGCCATGCCACGGTGCAAACTGCCATCCCTGACTTCACACACTTTTCGCTCATCAATGTAAACCCTGATGGAATTGAGCGACGCTTCAGCACGCACTTCATACCATTGTCCGGGCACAAAGCCACCATGCGCATCAAACAACACGGTCAATTTACCCATGTGGCACTTGAGCAATTGCTTCCTGCCCATAGATTTTGCGCTGCTACCAGTCCACTTGAAGAGGTAATAGTTTTGAGGGTCGTTCCAATAGAGGATAAGACCGATAGAGCTTGCATCCATGCACCTAACGGATGCCACAATTGAGTAGTCGCTCCAGAACGGATACCCGACAACCGAAATTGCTGCGCCACTCTTCCCCTTAGCCCTCGCAAAGTATGTGAAGGCATTGGCGCTGCGCAATGGATTGTTTGATGCCATCACCTTCCACTCACCAGAAATAACTTGCCAATCACTCTGCTCGCCCTCCGAACGCATGAAATCGTCCGAGAAGTAAACTTCCTCAATCGGCTGAAGAGAGACATCGCTCACAGCTGCAGCTTTGCTGGCGACGAGGTATCCGACATGACCAGCTTGCATAGCGATTGCAAGCTGAGAAAGCACTATACGCCGTGTGCCGTTGATGAATACTTCAACCCATAAACGCCTTTGCCTAACCAAAACATCAATTGGCTTTCCCTTTGTCGCAACCTGTAAGCCTGCAGATGCAAGCTCCACTTCAAGCCCCTCTTCAACTTTGCCCACACGCACAGATGAAGTTCCGACCTTAACGAATGCGTAATTTCGTTCATCTTGATAGTTGATGAGCACCTTGACAAGCTCATCCGATGAAGAACGCGTCTGCAGGCGCATCATAAGGTCAAACTCATTCATTGGTTGGTCGCTCAGGAAACGACACATACTGACATCCAACTTCCGTTCACTCAGCGGTGGATATAAAACGCCCTCGGAAAATGCGTTCGTTACAAAACAATATGACAGCATGAGCACTACTGATGCGCCTTTGGCTGCCCACGACATGCTGCTGCTCACCTGCCACTCTTTGCTCAATCACTTGCGCTCTATGGTGCAAGTGTGCTGCCAAGTTGTTTATCGCAAGCTTGAAAGCTCATCACCTATATTGGCACTATGTCCAATCACCAAATCTCCACTTCAACATCGCTGAATTAGATGGAATACGCCTATGCACAGTTTCCCATAAAAAGGATAACACTTTAGCGCCCTTTACTTTTCCCACCCCACCGCTATTTTGTGGACGGACTTACACAGTTGAAATCAAAACAAGGCAGCAATTTGGGTTATTTTATAGCACCGGGGCTTGTCCCCAACGGTTGTTAAAGAGTGACGCTGCCACTTCCGCCAACACTTGCGCAGTTGCGTTATTTTGCACGGGCAAATATAAGTCCGCCCGAGGAAAGCAAAAACTAAAGATACAGCCGGCTTATCAGCCGCCGCTGCATTCAATTGCATAACTCCCACAAAGCATTCACGGAGCACATGGTGCTGCCTCAAGAATCAATGTGGCATAAGCATCGCGCAACGAAAACTTTTAGTGAGTTGCCCTCTTCACAGCTCCGTCAAGGTGTAACTTCGCATCCCAAAAGACCAACAATGCATGCAGCTTGTCAGCCACCCCATACATTCAACTGCACAACCCCTCTCTCAGTTTAAACAGCCGTCGCCAACAACAGACGATGCTACAAACAGAATTGAATGCAGTAGCTGCTTTCTAAGCGGCGTCAGAGTTCGCCACCCAACGGCAACCAAGGACAGTTGCTCATAGGATGCGATGTTGCAACAAGCATTGAAGCGCATACCTCAACACAGCTTGCGCAACCTTCATTGGCAGCAGCATGAGCATCCTGTCCATGACCTAATAAGCTCAACACCCGCGCAATACTAAACCGATTGGACTTCATCTGCCATCACTTTCGCATCAATTGTAGAGCTTGCAAAGCTCCTGCTGCAGGGATTCTCGTGCAGGTTTACTCACTAAACCTGTTTGTGATTGGCAGACGCCTGTCCTTGCCAAAAGCCCGATGAGTTATCTTCGGTCCCGGTGCAAACTGTCGGCGCTTATATTCACTGCCATCAACCATCCGTGCAACACCGCGCACCGTTGCTTCATCGTAACCCATCGCCACAATGTCAGAGACACTTTTATCCTCTTCCACATATGCCTTTAAGATGGCATCAAGCAAAGGATATGGTGGTAACTTCTCTTGGTCAACTTGCCCTGGGCGTAGCTCGGCGCTCGGCGGCTTCTCAAAAACACGGCGTGGGATAATTTCCTTCCCCGCCTTCTCATTCACATATGCAGCCAGCTCATAAACGAGCATCTTGTAAACATCTTTTAACACCATGAACCCACCAGCAGTGTCGCCATAGAGTGTGCAATAACCCGTGCTGCTTTCGCTCTTGTTTCCCGTCGTCAAAACAAGCCAGCCGAACTTGTTGGATAAAGCCATCAAGATTACCCCGCGAATGCGAGCTTGCAGGTTTTCCTCTGTCACATCTTGTGGCATACCACGAAACACATCGCTCAAAGCGCTCAGGAACGCTTCAAAGACATCGTTAATTGGGATGACCAAAAACCGTATGCCCAAGTTATGTGCCAACGCTTTGGCATCTTCAAGGCTGTGCTGTGACGAATACGGTCCTGGCATTGCGACTCCCGTCACATGTTCACGACCGAGGGCATCAACGGCTATACAGCAGGTCAAAGAACTATCAATGCCGCCGCTAAGACCGACGACGGCATCTGTCATTCCGTTCTTGTGCAAGTAATCGCGAGTCGCCAAAACCAGTGCCCAGTAAACCTCAGCGGCTTTGGATAACGGCATTTCAATGCGCCGCTCAATGGGGGGCTTTGGCTGTGCTGGCTCAAAAGGCAATGCTACGACCTTCATCTTCATCCTATCCAATCCCTGTTCCGAAACCCTAAGCCCAAACCCATCCTGTCGTCTTCGCGGGTCGTGTAAGCGAGTTCGGGCAATGCTAACCAAGTCAACATCGGCGATAAGAAAATCCTCTTCAAACTGCTTGGCACGGGCAATGACTTCGCCTTGCTCATTCACAACCAAACTTGCGCCGTCAAATACAAGCTCATCCTGCCCACCGACAAGGTTGACATAGGCAACTGCAGCCGAATTGTCGTTCGCCCTCACACCGAGCATCCGTTCACGCCACGCCAGCTTGCCGATGTGGTAAGGTGACGAGGAGATGTTCAACAAAATGTGAGCATCACCGAACAACGCTTCGGCGCGTGCAGGGCCACCGGGATACCAAATGTCCTCACAAATAGTGATGCCAATGCGAACACCATTCAAGTCTATCACAAGCGCTTCGTCACTCTGCCGAAAGTATCGGAACTCGTCAAAGACGCCATAGTTGGGCAGGTAGTGTTTGCGGTAAATGGCAGCAACCTTGCAATCATGCAACACAGCAGCGGCATTGAATATGTCTCCGTCTTTGTAAACGAATCCGACAACGGCAACAAGCGACTTTGGAACTAATTGAGCCAACTTCAACACTGCTTCACTGTTGCAAGCGATGAAATGCGGCTTATAGAGCAAGTCTTCAGGTGGGTATCCAGTCACAGCAAGTTCAGGGAACGCTACAACATCTGCACGCACTTCCTTTGCGCGTTCAATCCCTTCGGCAATCTTTCGTGCGTTGCCTTCAATGTCACCAACAGTTGCGTTAACCTGCGCCAAAGCAACCCTCAAAACTTGCACACATTACCACCCCCAAGGTAAGAGTCACCATACTTGCACTTCGCATTCCGCGCCCCACACTCATTTTGACAGCACTACGCTTTGCTCCGTGCCTTACTACGAACCAACAAACTTCTGAGTAAAGAACGAAGGTATTAACAAAGGGCAAATTGTGATGGTGGGGCTATTGCAATGCCAAAGAGTATCGCAAGAGATTTTAACTATC